>CALDTL010000136.1 GCA_937923965.1 uncultured Caulobacterales bacterium | reverse complement strand
AGTTCGCCGCCCGCCAGGAAATTTGCAGTCTCGCCCGAAATGGCGGTCAATGTTGGCTCCGCAAGTGTGCGCACCAAACCGACTGACTCCAGCGCGCTTATCGCGCCGCTCAAGGAGGTTAAATCTCCGCCGCTCGTGTTATTATATGTCCCGCCAGCAACCAAACCGCTGGTTAGGTTGGGCCCCACTGAGTTTAGCAGAGAGACTGTGCTTCCGCCCAAGTCTCCAATAGCGCTAAGATCCAGCCCCATCTGTTTTGTAACAGAACGCTGCATTTCAACAATGCGAACCTTGAGCATAACCTGATCTTTGCCTTCGACCGCCAGAAGATTGACGATTTCGCCGCCTTCTCCGCAATCACTGCAACCCGACCACATACGGGCCAGCTTTTCGACACGATCCATTGCCGCCGCATTAGGTACAGTACCGGTCAGCAAAATGTTCGAGTTAAAGACTTGGACCTCAACGTTACTATCGGGCGAATTACGCGCGATCAAACCTTCGAGGCCGCCAATGTCGCGTTCGACGCGAATATCGACGTTCAAAAGTTCGCGGCCATCATGGCCATAAAAATAAACATTCGTTTGTCCGGCTTCTTTGCCGATTAACATGGTTCTGCGTGAGGTGTGGACAACGGCTTCCACCACAGATGGATTGGAAACGATGACATCCATGACATTTTCAGGCAACTCAATGACAGTGGACTTAGAATAAGGCAAAACGATAGATCGGCTATTCATACCGGTCCCAGGTTCCTGAATTTTGACTTGCGTAGACGTATTTTGCATGTGCGAATATGAGCGCGTTCCGGCATGTCCAGGCGCACATAATACGCCTAGAGACCCCATGATCGCGATCACAGCCGTTGAGGTTCTACGCAGTTGACGGGATGTCAGTATTTTCATGTCTTTTCCGCCTAGTTTCTCTGCTGCAAAGCAACCGGAGTAGGTTGGCCGCTGCGATAAATCGTAATCGAAGTTTGCTCTGGCTCTTCATTGTCCCGGGTCACGCGCGCGGCGCTGCGACCCGTATATCCGGACCCATTTACACCGCGGAGGGTCAAGAAGATGTCGCCATAACCCTCTGCTTCTTGCAATAGTTCTGCATCGGGTTGAGAGAGTTCAAAAGTTGCCGTTGATCCGGGGATAGCCGCCCCAGATTCAGGTCCGGCGGAAAATGTTTGATCAATTGCGAGGACTTTTACATTTTCAAATAAAGTTTGCGCCAGAAAAAGATTATTCCGCTCAGCCGTTCGTCTCTGATTTTGATTATTATCCCGTCGGATCGTAAAATTCTCTCGCAAGATAACGTCCACACGATCACCGGGCTGAATGAACCCGCCCGCTGCGGTATCAACGCTGATCCGTGTCGTCACAGCGCGCATTCCAGGCCTCAGGAGCGCAGCCATAATGCCGCTGTCGCCGGATCTGATGACTTTTGATAGATTCAACGTTTCGCCTTGGGCAAGGTTTTGACGTGCTATGGCTCCAATAAAGTCGGCTTTAGCGTCAGGTTGGTCATCGAGGTTTATAAGATTAGCGGTTAATGCTTCGACGGGCCATTTAATCGATGACAACATGTCCTCTGTCAGGCGCTGGCCAGTTGAGACGTCGCTATCTATCGCCAATACGGGCGCATATTCGACTTCCTGAATTTTAATCTGAGGTGCAACGACTTGCTGCTGAACAGGTGCAGCCGTGTTCAGGTTTTGCATCGCGAAGAAAACTCCCCCGCCTAAAAGTAGCATCGCACCTAAAATAAGTATCTTTTTACGTTCCATATCCCCTCGCCACAAATGGCCATGACCCGACTTAATGAGTCGAGCGCACTAAAGCATGGTTAATGGATAGACACCGAGGCGTTTGGAAAGAGTTAACGCTGTCAAACAATTTCGCTAGGCGAGAGCGTAAAACTGCTTTTTTTGTGTCATTCTCACTGCGTTTAGGCCGGTCAGCTCTAATTATCTGCCGTTCCGCCTCCAAAAAGCGCTGATCTTTTAGGGAAGGTCCAAGATTTGGACCTAAAGCCCCAAAGCCGTTTGAAACATCTGGCTCTGCGGCAATGTCATGATAGCGCCGGCAGCTAGGGCAAGGCCGTAAGGGATTTTGGTCTCATCCCGGAACATCGTCTGGGCCCATTGTGACGTCAAAACACGGACGGGAATATAAGATCGACCGAGCATAATAAAGAGGGTCAAAGCACCACCAAATAAAGCCGTATATATCATATAAGTGAATGCGTCAGGCCATGTGAACCAGAAGGCCGTCGCGGCCAAAAGCTTGGAATCTCCGCCGCCCATCCAGCCAAACGCAAACATTGCAAATCCAACAGCGAAAATAGTCCCGCCAACGGCTAGATGTTCTAGAAAAATCGGCAGCCCCGCCCAGGTTAGAGGCGTCATGATAAAAAAGAGAGACACGACGATCAATGGGATGCGATTGGGGATTTTCATTGCATTCGCATCATTCAACGCCGCCATAAGCTGCGGGGTAGTGAAGACAAAAAACAAAAGTGTAGGTAAAAGCATTTCAGGGACCACCATTTTCTGGAGACCTTAATATAAGAGGCTTAATATGAGGTTATTACGGGTCTAGAAATACGGCCTGTAGAACAGTCTGGTTTAAACCTTTTTACTCAAGATTGGTCCCAACATCCTCGAACGTCGTGGAGACCTTTGAGCCTATGACTTTTGACCCGCCGATAATCGCAACTGCAATCAAACCCGCGATGAGGCCATATTCTATAGCCGTTGCCCCGCTTTCATCAATCGTGTAGCGCGAAAGGAGGAATTTAAACTTCGTCATAAACATTGCACAGCCCCATAGTTATCTTTGACACCCCGCGTGATATGAGATCATCATACGGGACCCATTCGAAAGTTTCCCTTAAAATCAAATCACTTGAGGTGACGCGACCACCCGAAATCGGGTGGTCGTTTTAAGTAATTAGCCTCGTTTTTAAAGGCTATTAGCTTTGGTAGTAGCAAGAGCGTAGGCTCAAGCCTATTCCATCGCATCGCCAACTTCGGTGAACTTAGCTGTGATTTTTGCACCAACAACTTTAGCACCTGTGATCATGGCGACAGCAATAAGAGCTGCAATCAGGCCATATTCAATGGCCGTAGCACCAGACTCGTCTTCGACGAAACGTGTAATAAGATTTTGCATAACATAACTCCTAGATATGCGATTTATTGAGCCCATATTTAGGCTCGGTAAGCGAGGTTAAGCTTGAGCAGGGCTCAAGTTTACTCCATCGCGTCGCCAACTTCAGTGAACTTAGCTGTGATTTTTGCGCCAACAACTTTAGCACCAGTGATCATGGCAACAGCGATAAGCGCTGCAATCAGGCCATATTCAATAGCTGTCGCTCCAGATTCGTCTTCGACAAAGCGTGTAAATAGATTTTGCATAACATAACTCCCACGTATGCGTTAAATAGTCAGAGAGGATAATCCCTCAGTCTCAGGGACATCCCTGATGAAAAACCTTTGTAGGACAGTCAGATTACCACCGCGTTGAAGGACAAGGTAAATTTGAGGTAAATATTTTGATCAATATTTTAAGTCTATTTTCAGGTCTTCAAGATCATCGCCCGAACTTTATGGCAAACATCTAAATATACACTTTACATGCACCTTGCGCTGGAAAACGGCCTCACCCGGACCGGCAAGATCTCCACAAATGTAAACGCTTCATTCACCACATTGTTTTATTCCACTTAAGAAATTGTCCCTCGCGGAGTCTTAAACATGCGTTTTTTGAAATCTATCCCCCTTTATATAGGTCTTGGGCTCCTCGCCGGAAGCCTATCTGCCCCAGCTCTGGCTGGAAGCCCGCAAAGTTTTAAGGTCGAACTCAATAAAACCGAAATCGTTAGACTCCCTAGCGCGGCGGCCTCGGTAATAATTGGCAATCCAAAAATTGCGGATGTCACAGTACAATCCAGCGATATTCTTTTCGTCGTTGGTCGAGGATTTGGCGAAACAAATCTGATAATTTTAGATTCTAAAGGCAACACGATGATGAACGCCGACTTACATGTCGTGAATACTTTGCCGAGCAATGGGGTCAGACTTTATAATGGGAAAAGCCGGGAAACTTATTCATGCATCCCTTATTGCGGTCCTTCGCCCGTGCTTGGCGACGATACGAGCTTTATCGGAAATAACACCTCCCAAGAAGAGGAGTTGGACACTTTTCCAGCCTTTACCGCGTCCCGCTCTGCACGTGCATCAGACTCATCTGGTTTTGATAGCCAAGTCGCCGGAGCTCCATTTAACGGCCCGACGACCCAACGTCGACCGAACTAATTCGAACTGGAATTAACCTTTCGTTAAACTGGATTCTTGGGCCTTTATTAAGGTCCAAACGCTAAGACGTGTCCCAAACTGTCTTTTGACGGGAAAGTGGGTTGCGCAACGCTATCCTTTCTCAGTGCAGATTTCAGGTGGAGTGGGATATATGAGATTTTTTTCAGACCAAGTCATGCAACGTGCGGAACGGCATGCGCTTCGCTTCGCAAAGCGATTCCAGAAAAATGAGGACGGCGCTACAGCCGTAGAGTTTGCGTTTGTCGCGCTGCCATTCTTTGCACTGCTCTTCGGTATCATGGAGCTTGCGATCGTTTTTTTCGTCAACTCAGCGCTTGTTCACGCCACATCGGAAGCCGGTCGCTATATCCGAGTTGGAAATTTCCAAGCTTGCGGCGGAGCCGACCAATTTAAAGCTCTCGTGTGTAGCAATATGACGGGTCTTGGAAACTGCTGGAAAAATGTTCGCATTGATGTTGTGAAAGGCGACAGTTTCAAGACAATCGTCATGCCAGATATCCCCCCTGCTCAACCGCGAGACGACACACAAACGGGAGATGATGCGACGCCGCAAACCGGCAATGGTTTATTTGCCGCTGATAATACCGCTGGAGACACCATGGTCGTCCGGTCGGTCATGCATTACCGTCTCATCCTTCCGCCGCTCTTGACCCGCCTGGACAGCCCAAGAGGTTCAGGCGCTCGCACAAT
This sequence comes from uncultured Caulobacterales bacterium, assembly GCA_937923965.1. Lineage (GTDB taxonomy): Bacteria > Pseudomonadota > Alphaproteobacteria > Caulobacterales > Maricaulaceae > Litorimonas. Next base: position 32,311 of record CALDTL010000136.1, on the reverse strand, counting down.
GGTGGCAACCACAGCCTTTCGCAATGAGCCCTTCCCAGCGAGCGGCACATGCGATGGCGATACTCAAACTCAAATTTCAGAGGGAACACCGTCATGATTTCGTTACTGACTTCGAGCGCTCTCAAACCAGCAGTCCGCGGATTGAAATTTATCAATCCGGTCCGCATTGCACTTAAACTCCGCGATGATGAGAGCGGAGTGGCGGCGATCGAATTTGCAATCATTGCCCCAATTATGATCGGAATGTATTTAGGTCTTGCGGAAATCGCGTCCGCCATTGGCGTCGATCGGCGTGTCTCGCATTCAACAAATGTCGCAGGAGACCTCGCGACACAACAACCAGAAATTCGAGACGCAGAGATTGAAGAGATTGTCTCAGCAGCCCTCAGAGTTTTGAACGTTCAGGATATCACTAAAGTCTCAATGGACATTGAGAGCTTTATCCTACCTGATGCAGGGCAAGCCCCTGAGTCGCGCGGACGTATCCGGGTCAACAGCTCTGCTGGTAATTTTACAAATTTCGATGCTTCAGGATTAGATACGAAAATTTTAAATGAAAATTCGGGCGTCGTCGTTACGCGACTATCCTATAAATATACGCCCATTGAGATCAATTACTTCGATCCTGAGATTAAACTGGAAGAAACCTTCATGTTGAAGCCGCGCCGCTCTGATGCTGTCCAGATACAAGACGGAACGGGGAGTCTTATCGATTGCACGGCAACGTCTTTTGCTAACGTAACCTGTGCCGTCACAAGCTAAATTTAACTGAGATATCGATCTCGCATGCGATCTATATCTGACAAGTCGATATTGAGCCTATCCGTAAGATAGGAGTCAATGCGCCCTGCGCTATCCAGCATGCCATCAAGTGCCGCGTTCAAAAATTCTGGCATCACGCCAAACATGGGCCAGATTGCCTCTGCATCAATTGAACGCCCATAACGCTCGGTAAACATAGCCGCAGCGGGGCCAATTATCTTATCAATATCTACGGCCTTTAGGGTCATCATATAATCCGCCATAATATCTTCGCGGGAAACACCTAGTGTGCTTTGGATGAGCGCACATAACGTTCCGGTACGATCTTTGCCGGCGGCGCAATGCACCAAAACACCCGCAGCGGCTGCGTCTTCAGCAGCGGCCATAAACCGAATCGTATCTGCAAATATTTTCTGAAAACCCGCGTCATGGGGGCGCGCTGTATAGGAGCGCATCATATAACCATGGGCATCCGCAGCTGTGTATAGTTCATGCTCTAAAAATGCTTCATGCGGTGCGACTTTGGCTGTCTTTCCCTTGGGCCCATCTGGATATTCATGCACATGAGGCTGCGGCGTCGGAAAACGGGAGGGCTGTTTGACCCGTTCCGGTGCATGGCGGAGATCAACAATAAGATGAATATCTAAATCACCTATCGCACTGACATCTTCCGGACTTAAAGCAGCCAAATGCGCAGACCGAAACAAACGCCCAGTCTTAACCGGACGGCCATCTTGGCCGGCATATCCACCGAAGTCGCGGAAATTATATATAGATTGAAAATCATAATTACGATTTTCGAACGGAATTAGGGACATGACCTGTCTATGCTCTCTAAAGGCTGGATTTTTCTTTCAGGGTGAATACGCAGCGGCCCACAAAAAAGACCCCGCCAAAGCGGAGTCTGAACAATCTAAAACATAAGCCAGAGTTTATTCTACCGGTGAAAATGATTGGTCTTTTCGAAATTCCGCAAATTTATCCCATACACCTTCTTCTCCGTGCCAAGTTCCAATCGTTGCACCTTTGGCATATTCCGTCGCGCGTGCTTCAAAGAAATTCGCATGTTCCACACCGTTTGTAATCTCTGACAGCCATGGGAGCGGATGCTCTTCAATACCATAAACTTTCGGCAGACCTAACTGTCCCAGACGCCAATCCGCAATGTAACGAATATAGCGTTTGATATCCTCGGAGGTCATGCCCTCAACAGGGCCCATCTCAAAGGCCAAATCGATAAATTTATCTTCCAACTTCACGACTGTTTTGCAGCAATCAATGATGTCGTCTTCGACATCTTTGGTCAGCGCGCCAGTTTCCTGCGCGAATGTGTGGAAGAGCTTGATCATACCTTCGCAATGCAGGCTCTCATCGCGAATAGACCAAGTCACAATTTGGCCCATACCCTTCATCTTATTGAGGCGCGGGAAATTCATCAACATTGCGAAAGAGGCAAAGAGCTGCAGCCCTTCGGTAAAGCCGCCAAATACCGCCATGGACGTCAGGATGTCTTTTTCCGTGTCGACACCAAATTTACCTAAATAGTCATGCTTGGCCGCCATCTCCTCATATTCCATAAAGGCAGAGAACTCGCTGTCAGGCATACCAATGGTTTCCAGTAAAAGCGCATAGGCCGCGATATGAATGGTTTCCATATTAGAAAAAGCCGCGAGCATCATGCGAACTTCAACAGGTTTGAAGAGCGGCATGTAGTTTTCCATGTAATTCGCGCCGACCTCGACATCGGATTGCGTGAAAAAGCGGAAGATTTGCGTTAGTAAGTTTTTCTCAACGTCAGTGAGATTGCCGGACCAATCTTTAAGGTCTTCTCCCAGAGGCACCTCCTCAGGCATCCAGTGGACTTGCTGTTGCTTTTGCCAGAAATCATACGCCCACGGATAACGGAAAGGCTTATAAGACACGGACGGCAAGAGCAGACCTGACTTCGATTTTTCAAAATGACCCATTTTTCCCATTATTCGGCTCCCATGATTCTTTTACCTGGAACAGCGTAAAGCCAGCCCCGTCTTTATTCAAACGCTTGAAATTACGGTATTTCATATCCTGACGGTCGCCCGACACGCCACATATACCGCCTTTCCTTAGGTCATCCACTACATCTAGTGTCCATTGCTGCGCAAGCAAACATTTCGACATGCGTCAAAAAGTACAGAAGTTTTACACAGAAAATCAAGTCAGCGTGCCGCCGCGCGCGCTACCCTTACAGTCAAATTGTCCTCGCAAAAATGTCGCTAACCCATGTTACCTTGGGAGCCCCCGGAATCCTGAATGAAGCTCAGCCCTATGGGAGGTATAATTAATAAGATAATTTATCAGGGAACCTATCGGTATCTTTGGACGTTGTTGGGTTGTGTATAGGGAGAATTAGGAAGTGGAAGCGATTAAAGACATCCCAGCCCATGCCCGTTCAGACGCAGAGTTTTCTGGACAAGTGGCAAGCCTAGCGTCTCTAAACCCGTCTCTAATATCAGAGATTGTAGATGCCATAAACAGCGCCACAACATTGGAGAGCTTGTTCCATTCGGCCATAGAACTCATGCCCGTAGACCTCGCGAGCTACCATCATTTTCCATCTGTAGGTGCGGTTGATTACGGCCACATTGGCCGTTTCTACAATCACAATTTACCTCCGAAAATTATGGACTATTACAACGAATTGAGCTCACACAACTCAGACCCTGCACCTCGGGCTGTGTTTACGAAATCCCAAAGCATTTGGCTGTCAGATTTAATCTCTGATCCAATTATCTCAAAGAACAAGGCCAGCGACTCGGTTCGGAAGATTATAAACTTGACAGGCGATGGTCTCTGCATCCCTCTGTATGGCCCAAATTTCAGGCGAGGTTACATGTTCTTAGGCGGAGGCTTGGACAAGACAGAAACTGGTCCTTACATTCAGCTTCAATTGCAAGGCTTGGCTCAGTATTTTCATATTCAATTCTGTTTGATGATCCAAAAGCTTCAAGCACCAGTTCAATTAACCGACCGACAAGACCAAGTCTTGAGCCTAGTCGCGTTTGGCAAAACAAATCAAGAAATCGCAGATATCTTAAAAATATCACCCAATACAGTGTCAGGATATTTGAAGGCAATCTTTATTAAATTGGATGTCTCTGACCGCGTAAGCGCTGCAATGCGGGCGCAAACCTTAAAAGTGAATATGTGACTCATCTAACTGCGACTTCTTAAGCGAAATCGCTGCTATGCCCGCGTGCCGGACGGCCCTATAAGCGCAATATGTTTAAACGTCTCATGACATTTTTCCGGCTTTTGCGCACGGCGTGGGTTTTAATCCGCCACGACGCCCTCGTACCTGTCGAATACGCCCCGCTTGTGCCCTGGCCCGTTCGCGTCATCGGCGGCATTAGCCGTATTTTCTCTTTTGGAAACCGCAAAGGTAATGCGGGCGAGCGTTTCGCCCGCGCCCTCCAGGACCTTGGGCCGGCCTATATTAAATTCGGCCAAGTCCTCGCAACGCGGGGCGATATGTTCGACGTAGAATTTGCGCGGGGTCTATCGGTCTTGAAAGATAAAGTCCCGCCCTTCCCGATGAAAAAGGCCGAAGAGATGATGGCGGCGGAATGGGGGGCACCGTGGTCTAAACATCTCGCCTCCCTCTCGGAACCCGTCGCAGCGGCCTCGGTGGCGCAAGTCCATAAGGGCGTGCTGCATTCCGGCGAAACAGTCGCGGTCAAAGTCCTGCGGCCGAAAATACACACCCGCATGACCCGAGACATGGACACCATCGCGTTGGTTGCGAAACTGGCCCACGGCGCTGTGCCGAAACTGCGTCGCCTTCGGCCCAAAGATTTCGTGGCCGAAGCTCGCCGCGCAGTGATGCTCGAGCTCGACCTGCGCCTTGAAGCCGCCGCGCAAAGCGAACTAGCAGAGGTTGCCGACGATACCGGCCTCTTCCGCGTGCCAAAGCTGCATTGGGATCTTGTCGGGAAAGATATCCTTGTCAGTGAATGGATCGACGGCACTGCCCTGTCGTCCGATGAAATTCTCGTTCTGCCAGAAGCGCAGAAAAATGCGCTCGCGACCCAAGTCATTCAATCCTTCCTCGCCTCGACATTTGAATATGGCGTCTTTCACGCGGATATGCACGAGGGGAATTTGATCATGGATAAGGACGGGCAGCTCGTTCTGCTGGATTTCGGTATTCTGGGCCGCCTCGGCGAGGAAGAAATTCGGTTTGAGATCGATACGCTCTTTGGCTTTCTGCAACGCGATTACTATAAAATTGCGGAAGTGCATTTTGATATTGGTTATGTCCCGCCGCATCATAGTGTCGAAGAATTTGCCTCGGCTCTGCGCGCCGTTGGGGAGCCTATTTTCGGGAAGAAAGCCGAAGACGTGTCTATGGCCAAAGTGTTGATGCAGCTGCTTGAGATCACCGAAATCTTTGACATGGAGCTTCAGCCGCAGCTTATCTTGCTGCAGAAAACCATGATGCAGGCCGAAGGCGTCGCGCGCCGCCTCGATCCCGAATTTGATATGTGGGAAGCCTCTCGGCCCATCGTCACAAAAGCCGTGCGAAGAGAGCTCGGGCCAGAGCGTTACTTAAATGATTTCCTCGACGGGATTGGCAAAACTCGGCGGACGCTGTCTGTCCTGCCCGACGCGACAGATAATATTGCCAAGCTCGCAAAAGCTTGGGCGGACGGGGAGATCGACCTCTCCACGAACCGTCCCATGGCTGCGGCTAAACCCCGCAAAAGAGACGCCCTCCGCCCGATTGCTTATGCGGGGATTGGCGCGGCGATAGCCCTAGGCGCGAGTTGGGCCGCAGCGCAATTGTGAGGGCAAGCCAATATCTCCAATCCGGATATTAAGTCTGTATATTAAATTTGGGGCGCAAGACTCCCCTCCAGAAAAACTCCCTACGTTCATGTCACGTAAATAGCACATTGGCTAAAGAGAATTTTCTCGGGCTGAGTATTTATTGAAAAAATTGAAACCGAAAAAGAGAAGATCATGACCCCCACATCCTTAGCAAAACCCCTAAGCTTAATCGCCATTATCAGCGTCATGAGCCTCGCCGCTGCCCCTGCGCAGGCGCAAAGCACGGAAGAAGCGCTCGGCGCGATCATCGGCGGAGCGGCTGGAACAATCATTGGCGGCGAAGTCGATAAAAAGGGCTCGGACACCGAAGGCAAAGTTATTGGTGGACTGGTTGGCGGAACGCTGGGATATATTATCGGCAGCGGATTAGATAATGACGACGAACTGCGCCGACGCTACGCCCATCGCCCAGGTGAGTATTACAAGCACGATGGCCGTGCCTATCGCCGGTATCGCGATGATCAATACGGCTTTGTCTCTATTCAAATCGGCAGCCAAGATCCATATTATGGGTTCGATGGCCGCCGGAAAAGCCATCCTGTTTTCGGCACAAACCCGGGCAAAGGTCATGCGAAAAAGGGCCCAAAACACAAGCATAAGAAATTCTAGGACGGCTCAAATAGAGTGGCGCATATTTTGCGGCACTCTTTGTCTCCTTTGCGGTCGTCAGTCTCTTGGGACGCAGAGCAATCTCTAGGCTATCGCCCTAAAAATCCCCAACATCACATTGTAGGCAGGTCACGCCATTGGCGCGCCACATATCGACGACTTGTTGGCGGTCGTCGACTGCGAAAGCGATATCTCGGTCTTCCGCGCGGAGCTGCTCTAGGATTTCGCCCTTGATGATATTATCGGGGCGCTGGTCTTTGTCGGCGCGCATTAAGACCCGGTTGAACGGAATTTCATTCCATGTCAGCCATGTTTCTGTAACTTTGCGAAACGCCTCATTTCGGCCTGTGACGATTTGCAAATCATACACGCCGCTCTTCCAGAGCACCTTATACAAATTCGCAATTGGGAGATTCGGCGTGTCATCCCCCATCGCCGCATTAAAACGCCGCCAGTCCGGGCGCAGCCCGTCCAGAAACCCGCGGCGATGTTCAATGTCCGCCAGCGTCCCATCAATATCAAAGATAACTGTTTTCAAGGCTCGCCTCGCGTGCCCTCGGTTCGTGTATCAATCTCGGCTTGTATCTCAGAGACTCTGGGATTTAACGCCCTATTCTCAAAGGCCAAAACATCGACAACGGCACTGCCGTCTTCTTGAAAAGAGAGGGTCACAGAATCGCCCGCAGCGGTCATTCTAACCATGGGCGCAATGTCCGCAGGCACAGCAAACAAGCGGTCAGGCGCGCTATCGACGAGAAAGTAATAGGTCACCGTCTGGTCGATGGACTCTTGGCGCACGCGCAGAACGTCTCCCGTTATCTTTTGGGAATTTTCAATGTCGCCAATCGCTATATTATTACCACGCCCGCGAAGGGTTTGGTTATAATTTCGTAGTGCCGCTTCGGTCGTTTTTCCCGACCCGACAAGGCCATAATCTTCGACGGAGACAAAGGCCGATGCTTTTACAAGGCCCGAGCTGGCCTTCAGGGTCATGAAATATGTCGGGACGCCGCCGATATTATACAAAATAGGGTTCGTTGCCTGATAACCGAAATCTTGGAACTCGTCCTCTGCAGAATTTCGCGCAGCGACTTCCGTGGCGCCCGCTTGTTCATAGAGCCGCATCTCTTTGGTGCGGGTATTAATAAGGACGAATCCAACGGTGCCGTCGTCTGATCCCACAGATTGCATACCCGTGTAGAAATAAGATTTTCCGTCGCTTCCGTAGACTAGAGACATGCCTTTAGTGGTTTTCAAAACACCGTCAGCGCCCAGCCAAGAATTCATCCAGCCTTGCTTAAATTTACCCCAATCATTGAGTTGATGTCGGACAAAATCCGCTGGCTGAATACGGTCAATCCAATCTGGTGCTTCGTCAATCGAATAGGTTTTTATCTCTCCATTTTGCACATCGAGAACAATCACGCCCAAGGCTTCAGCCCCTTTAAATCCAACCCGTTTCTTATAATCTGTAATCACATAATAGGGTCTGCCCGCATCATTAATTTCAAAACTCCAATCTGTGCGCCCATGCGTGGAAAAGCCGTCATCATACACATAGCGCTGGGGCTTATCCGCAAAATAGGCTCCCATGTTATAGCGTAGATTTAGCGCTTTACCTTCGACGTTCATCACAAGCTCGACATCATTTTAATTGCTCGCGGACACCATGACATAGCCGGGCGTGCCAGAGCGATTATCCAGCCAGCGCCTAAATTTGGAATGATTGAGCGGCCCAACCCAGAAGAGCTTGCCGTTGACAGTCTGTATTGACATGCGGCCCACCTGAACGCGGCTCCCCAGGCCTCTATCTTCGCCGAGCCGTTTTTCCGCAACATTGCGAGCTAAGCGTGCATCCACACGCCGAACTTGGGACATGTCTACCGCGGCGACATCCTCAGAAAATTCACCAATGGTGACCTCGCCCGGAAGCGCATAATATTTCTCCGCGTGGAAGCCTGCAAAGGATGTTAGGAAAGGCAAACCTAACAATGCCACCAAGCTTAAAGCGGTCATGCCCACCGCTATGACGTTAGAGGAACGTGATGCAGGGGCGACCCTAGGTTTCTTACCATACCCCAATAATAATTTACCCGATGACAGACCCAAGAGCGCCAGAGAGTTGATCAAAAACATCAACGGAATATCCGTAAACCCATATCGAAGCGTCGGAAGGTTCAGCCATGTATAAACGACATTGAGAATAAGAAAGAGCGGCAGGTAATACCATTTCCCGGAGACGAGCCGAGATAATATTCCAAATAACAAACCTATAATGAGACCCGATATTACGCTCATCACTATCTCCCCAATGCGATTAATCCTATTAGACGTAGGTCCTCATCGGTCTCCGCACAAGGTCACGCATATATCTGACTGGACCCCGCGGCAAAGACGCCTCACTCCTCTATCACAGTAATTATATTTGCCTGTGACCCTGTTGATGGCCAGAGCCTGTGCAACACATAGGAACTCGCCATGAAAAATATCTCTCTACCCTCCCTGCTTGCCGTCGCAGGCCTCTCAGTTGCGGGGCTGTCTCTCACAACGCCGCAGGCGGAATCGGCGGCGCAAAATAGCTCAGACATCAAGGTCGCCGCGCCTGTTGTTGTCGCCGAGCTTTTCACCTCGCAAAGCTGCTCCTCCTGCCCGCCAGCGGAAGCGCTATTTTCGACCCTTGCGGACCAAGAAAACCTGCTGACGATTGAATGGCATGTCGACTATTGGGACACGCTCATTCACGGCGGATCCAAATGGAAAGATCCATATTCCAGCGATGAATTTACGCGTCGCCAGCGATCTTATAATCAAGCTCTTCGCGGGACGCGGGCGGTCTATACGCCACAAGCGATTGTTAACGGCAACTCTGAAGGTGTCGGCAATCGGCGAAGCGCGGTCAACGGCTTAGTCAATGCAGCGCAGCCCCGGCCACTATCCGTCCAAATCGAAAACAATACCGTCAATATCGGCGCCAGCGACGCCCCCATTGAGGTCCTTTTTATTCGCTTGCTTAAACAGCATGAAACCGATGTAAAAGGCGGCGAGAACAAAGGCCGTAAACTTCACGGAAAGAACATTGTGCTCAGCGCCGAAATCCTCGGAACAACGGCGGCGCGGTCAACAAGATTTGATATTCCTGCCGTTGGAGTCGGCGAAACCTGCGCTGTCCTCGTGCAATCTATCGGGGATGAGGTTGGCCCGATTCTCGGCGCGGCGAAATGCGGGTGATGTGCCACCGCAGGAAATTATTTGGGAGCTGCTGCCCTTTTCAAACGATCATTAATCGCCACGCCCAAACCAGTCATGGGGATGGGCGCTATAGCGATGACAGCTTTGCCCAAGCTGTCCAAACTGCGCAAACAGGCATAAAGCCGGTTTGCGGCTTCTTCTAAACTTTCTGTCTCCGATAAATTAATATCAGCTTTAATATGACTAACGCCAAATCCAAGGAAGGCCTCACCTTCTGCCTTATGGATAGCATTTAAACGGACCCTGGCGCGGGGCGCATAATGGCTCTCCAACATACCCGGTGCAATCGGTGATGATTTTTCATCGGCGAAACTAAGGTTTGAGATAAAGGGCGCCAAAGCCTCGGCGGCTATGGCCCCTGGACGCAGCAGCGAGGCGCGGTCGCCATCAATCGATATGACTGTGCTCTCCACGCCTCCGGCGCACGGGCCGCCATCAATGATCAGCTTAATTCTATCGCCTAAATCCTCAAAAACATGCTGCGCCGTCGTCGGGCTTATATGGCCTGATAAGTTTGCGCTTGGCATAACCAGAGGGCCATCGAACCCCAGAGACCTAAAGCCCTCAACCCAGGGGGCAACCGGACAGCGAATAGCAATGGTTTCCAAGCCTGCACTCCCAACAGAACTGAGATCGATTGACAATTTTTTAGGTAAAACGAGGGTCAAAGCGCCGGGCCAAAACCTATCCATTAGACTTTGCGCAAGAGGTGACACGTCAGCCAGATCTTTTGCTTTCTCAGGCGTAAGAATATGGACGATTAATGGATTGTGACTGGGCCGTCCCTTGGCCTGATATATTTCAGCCACGGCAGAATCATCAGATGCTAAAGCCGCCAGTCCATAAACCGTCTCCGTCGGCAAGGCGACAAGCTCTCCGCGGCGAAGGAGCGTTTCAGCGCGTCGATAGGCACCAGGGCCAGCCGGCATGATTTTAGCGGTCTCTTTCACCCGCGTATCTTAAATTTTTTTTACCGATAAGACCAGACAACATGACGTCGTCTTCTTTAAACAGAGTTGATGTCACAGAATTTGCGACACGCGCCCATACCGCCATTACCCTTTGCACTCTCGGGCAGGCGCATTTAAGTTCCTATCATATGACACAGCGGGTCCTACTTATTGTTGGCGGCGGAATAGCGGCCTATAAATCATTGCTTCTTATCCGTGAACTCGCGCGGCGCGGGATTGCGTGCCAGGTGATCCTGACCAAGGGCGGAACGGAATTTGTAACTGCCCTATCAGCAGGCGCGCTATCAGGAGAGCCCGTTTTTACTGACCTCTGGGAACTCGATGAGCAAGCCGAGATGGGCCATATCGAGCTGTCGCGATCTGCAGACATGCTCGTCGTGGCGCCCGCCACCGCCAATCTGCTTAGCCGCGCAGCGCATGGGGTAGCGGATGATTTAGCCACAACCACCTTGCTGGCGACCGATAAACGCGTGCTCTATGCGCCCGCTATGAACGTGCGCATGTGGGGCGCGGCCGCGACACAGCGCAATATAAAAACACTCGCCGATGACGGCGCGCTCTTTATTGGGCCGGATATTGGCGATATGGCCTGCGGGGAATATGGCCCTGGGCGTATGGCCGAGCCGGACGCGATTGCCGACGCCGTGCAAGGCGCGCTGATGGGTGATATGTCTTTGGACGGCTTGCGCAGCGACAAACCGCTGACGGGCCGAAAAGCGGTCGTCACGGCTGGGCCGACCCGCGAGGCGATTGATCCTGTGCGCTATATCTCAAATCACTCTTCTGGCCGTCAGGGATATGCGATTGCGCAGGCGCTAGCGGATCAAGGCGCGCAGGTGACTTTAGTGTCCGGACCAACTGCCCTGCCCGCGCCTCATGGCGTCGCCCGTATTGATATTGAAAGTGCGAGAGAGATGCTCGCCGCTGTAGAAGGCGCATTACCCGCCGATATTTTTGTCTCTGTTGCCGCCGTCGCGGATTGGCGGCCTGCTGTCCAATACGATAAAAAAGGGCCCAAGCCAAAAAATGGCATTCCCCCGCTGGAGATGACGGAAAATCCCGACATTCTCGCCAGCATCTGCAAAGCGAAACCCCGGCCAAAGCTCTGTATTGGATTTGCCGCGCAGACCCATGATGTGATTAAACTGGCGCGGGCCAAACGCAAACGTAAAGGCTGTGATTGGATTGTCGCCAATGATGTCTCCGGCGATGTGATGGGCGGAGATAACAATGCGGTGACAGTTGTGACGCAGGACGGCGAGGAGAGCTGGCCCCGCGCAGACAAACGCGCAATTGCCCGCAAGCTAGCACAAAAAATCAGTCACGATTTTCGAAAGGCGATTTCATGAAAGTAACTTGTATTAGTCTCGCTCTAGCCCTCGGGATCGTCCCCTCAGCTTGGGCCGGAAATGTCGCGCATTGCGAAGCGGTCATCATGGAAACTCTCCCGGCTGATGACGGCGGAGGTGAAGCCCAGATTGCCTCTTATCGTCCCGCTGTGAATTTTCTGGCGTCTCTATATGACGAGGATGACGGCCATTTGACTGAGATTGATGGTTTTCGCATTCGCGCTATTATGTGCCGCCGCAATGACGTCATCCCATCTCAGACCGATTACGATATTTTGGCAACCGGCCTCCCTTTTATCCTGTCGCAGGATTTCGACAGCCCCGACACAGATAGCTTGACTATCTTCTGGAAAGACGGCGCGCTCGACTATGTTTACAAAGGCCATCCCTTATCAGATGAGTCGCAAGCGATTTTGGACGCACGCCTTTCAAAATTCTCCGTGCGCGGAAAGCTAAATACACCTGAAAAACAGGTCGCCTCCGTCGAAAAAAAAGCGGAAAACTTATTTGATGAAGCGGCCAACGCTGATACTCCGCTCCAGGGGCTTGACGCTGCAAATACGGCAGATTTGAAACTTGCGGAAGAAAATCAAGAATGAAACTTACCGTCAAAGTTAAAGCGTTAGAGCATTTCGGCGATTTAGATTTGCCGCAATTTGAAACGGCGCTTGCCGCAGGCGCAGACCTGCGCGCAGCGCTTAGTGAAGATATGATCATTGCCCCCGGCGCCCGTGCGTTGGTGCCGACAGGTTTCGCCATGGCCTTACCGGCCGGATATGAAGCCCAAATACGTCCGCGATCTGGTTTGGCGTATAAGCACGGCGTAACCTGCCTTAATACGCCGGGCACAATTGATGCGGATTATCGCGGCGAGGTCAAAGTCTTGCTGATTAATCACGGACAAGCGCCCTTCACCATCACGCGCGGCGAACGCATCGCCCAAATGATCATCAGCCCGATAACTCAGCCTGATTTCCTTCGCGTCGAAGATTTGGATGAGACGCTTCGCGGCGAGGGCGGATTTGGGTCAACTGGCGTAGCTTGATTGAGACTTACAGGCTAGACACGGCCGCCGGATTTAAGGCCGTTTAGAAAGCTATTATACACCCAGGAGATCTTGCGACGCCGTTTTTAAGGCCTCTCCGATTGCCTCGAACTTAGTGGATAGAGGAGACGTAGGCCGCCACAAAAGACTAATGTCGCGACGGGCGAGCGGATGCGCAACACGGCGCACGACAATTCCTGGGTCTTCTCGCGCTTCAGAATAGGCATAAAGGCTTGGCAGCACGGCCACCATTTCGCCCATCGCGGCCATTTGCCGGATCGCGTCCAAGCTCGTGCCCTCATATTCGGAACTGACCGTTGCACCGGATAGATCAGCCAAACGCTGAACGACAACGGCTAGTTTGTGGCCATATCCTAAACTTAATAATTGCCGGCCTTTTAAACTTTCTACCTCAATAGTCCCACTTTGCCCATCTCCCGCTAAGGGGTCATCCGGCGCAACGCCTACATATAAATTTTCTTCAAAGAGTGAAAAACCTTTCATTTCGGGATGATCTTCAGGCGTTGAAATAATTAAGTCCAGTTTTCCCGTTCCTAAATCTTCCTGCAGGTCCAGTGTCCTCTCCTCTCGAACAAAAACGCGAAGCTCGGGATATTGCTTGTGCAGGCGCCGCAGAGCTAAAGGTAATAAGTAAGGTCCGACGGACGGTAGAGTGCCCAGCCGTATTTTCCCTGCGAAAGTTTCTCCGGCCTCGCGCGCGAGGGTTTTGAATGCTTCCATATCCCTCAAAATAATCCGGGCTCGCGCGACAAGTTCATCCCCGACCGGCGTGAGCGGCGCACCGCCACGACCGCGTTCAATAAGCTTTATGCCTAGAACCGCCTCCATATCCAAGATTTGGTTGGAGAGGCTCGGTTGAGACACATGGGTAAGCCTCGCCGCACCGGAAAATGTTCCGGCCTCTGCTATGGCGACGAGATATTGGAGCTGACGAAGGGTTGGTTTCATATCTGCACTATAGGTTTTTGCTATAAATATTATTACAATCTTATTTTTAACCTAAGGCGTAATGTCAACTATAGTCTTGCTCTAACTGGAAAGAAGTCTCATGAATAAAATTAAGACAACATTTGCGCGTTTTAAGGCTGAATTTTCTTTGATAGGGCTTGTTCTGCTCATCGGTTATGCAGCCTAAATAACACCCCCGTCTCTGTAGACACTCATTGACAGCTGGCCGCCTTTTAAGGGCGGTCGTTTCCTTTTTAAAACTGGATATTTTCATGCCATCGACATTATCTTCCAAATCCGTCCGCGAACGCATCGTTCATTTTATGCACTTAGAAGCGTCCGGCGGTCTCGTTTTGATGTTTGTCGCGTTATTGGCACTTCTTGCCAATAACTCTTTCATGGCCTCTGGCTACCAAGGTATATTGGACACGCCTGTCGTCGTTCAATTAGGGGACTTTAAAATCGCGAAGCCCGCATTGCTGTGGATAAACGACGGCCTCATGGCGATATTCTTTTTCCTCGTAGGCCTGGAAATTAAACGCGAGGTGTTGAAAGGAGAGTTATCATCTCTGAGCAAAATCTCACTCCCCCTCTTTGCCGCTTTCGGCGGAATCGTCGTTCCGGCCCTTGTCTATCTCAGCTTCAACTATTCAGATCCGGTCACCTCGCAAGGGTGGGCAATTCCAGCAGCAACAGATATCGCTTTCGCGCTCGGAATTTTAGCCTTGCTCGGCAACCGTGTCCCTGTCTCTCTGAAAATTCTGCTCCTTGCAGTCGCTATTATCGATGACCTCGCCGCCATCATAATCATCGCTCTGTTCTACACAGAAAATCTTTCTTTGACGGCCCTGAGCTGGGCGGCTGTGGGCATTGCGATTCTATTTGCGATGAACAGAGCCAAGGTGATGCGCATTCTGCCCTACGCACTCGTTGGAACGCTCGTGTGGGCAGCCGTTCTTAAATCCGGCGTCCACGCGACGCTCGCCGGCGTCATCACAGCTTTTGCAATTCCTTTGGCAAAGCCCAGCCCAAAGACGCCCTCACCTCTCACGCGTGCGGAACATGGGCTGCATATTTGGGTCGCGTTCCTTATTCTGCCGCTGTTCGCTTTTGCAAATGCGGGCGTCTCTTTGAAGGGGTTGTCCCCGGCAGATTTGCTTTCGCCCGTCCCGCTTGGCATCGCAGCTGGTCTGTTTATCGGAAAGCAAATTGGTGTCTTCTCACTTTGCTGGATCGCAGTGAAGCTAGGCCTTGCTCGTCTGCCTGAAGGCGCCGGCTGGACCCAAGTTTGGGCTGTCGCTTGCCTAACGGGTGTTGGTTTCACGATGAGTCTATTCATCGGCACCCTCGCCTTTGACGACCCTGCGCAGCTCAACGGGGTAAGATTGGGTGTCTTGATGGGATCGATTCTATCTGGCGTCTTGGGGTATGTCTTGCTAAGGCTGTCCTGCCCGCCGCGGGAGAAATCCAACCCGGTCATTGAAGACGCTGTAGCGACGTAAACCTTATGCTCTCAACGCTGTTATCACCTGTTGTCCTATTCTTTGCATTAGGCGTCTTAGCAGCGTTGCTTCGCTCCCCCATGAGCGTTCCGCAGAGCTTCGCAAAGGGTCTCGCTATCTATCTTATGATGGCGATTGGCCTAAAAGGCGGGGTAGAGATGAGCCAAACCGCGCTCTCTGGGCAGGTTTTTGCTGTCTTTGGCGTGGCGACTATACTCTCCTTCGGCTTACCCTTCATCGCGTATTTCGCGCTGCGAAAAACAAGCGGTCTGTCGCGTATTGATGCCGCTGCCACGGCGGGGCATTATGGGTCGATTTCTATCGTCACATTTGTGGCCGCGATTGAAGCGCTTAAAATGGCGGGCCTGCCAACCTCTGGATATCTCGTTGCCATCGCAGCGATTATGGAAACACCCGCCATCATCACCGCCCTGTGGCTCGCACTCCGCGGACGCAAAAAAGACGACTCGAATACAACACAGATAGACCGAGGCGAGCTAGGCCGTGAAATTCTTCTAAACGCCTCTGTCGTCGTCCTTATCGGCGGCCTGATTATTGGCGCAATTGCTGGAAAAGATGATTTCGAGAAGTTAGCCCCATTTTTCACGGCGCCCTTCCAAGGCGTATTATGTCTGTTTATGTTAGATATGGGCTTGAATGCAGGAAGAGGTTTGCGCCGCGGTTGGAAGTCCCTCGGTCTCTCGCCCATATTATTCGGGATTTATATGCCGCTCATTGGCGCCTCCATCGCAGCCCTTTTCAGCGCAGCGCTGTCTTTACCCGCAGGCGACATGGCGTTGCTGATGGTTTTGACCGCTTCAGCCTCTTATATTGCTGTGCCCGCTGCAATGCGCCTCGCCTTGCCAGAGTCAAATCCGTCCGTCTATCTAACCCTGTCTCTGGGTATTACATTTCCGTTTAATATTGCTATTGGCATTCCTCTTTATATCGCTTCAGCAAGCTGGATAGTGGGAGTAATGTCATGACACCTGACCTGCATGAAAAAATGCGACTAGAGCTCATTATCGAAAGCCCCGCCCTGCGGCGGGCAGAAGAGATATTATTAGAAGCGAAAGTAACTGGCTGGACCGTTGTGCCGGCCGTTTCGGGTTATAATGGCAAACGGCGATGGTCTCGCGGGACTGATATTTCAGCTTCGACAGATATGATGGTGCTTATTTGTGTGGGTGATGCGGAATTTCTGTTACCATGCTTATCGCGATTGCATAGTTTGCTAAAACGCCATATCGGAATTTTGGATCTCACGACCGTTCAAGTTCTCAGGGACACGGAATTTTAGGCCTTAATACCGCGTCTTTCTCAAGCATAAAGATATCAGGATAATTCAATGGATCAGCCTAAAAAGCTCGCCAAAAACCTTACACTTTTTGATGTCTATGCGATGTCGACGGGGGCCATGTTTAGTTCTGGTCTCTTCCTCCTGCCTGGTATCGCAGCAGCCGCTACCGGAAATTCAGTTTTTCTTGCATATTTTTTCGCAGGGTTCTTAATACTGCCGGCGATGTATTGCATGGCGGAGCTGTCGACAGCGATGCCAAAAGCGGGCGGCACATATTACTTCCTAGATCGATCCATGGGCCCATTGATGGGGACGATTGGCGGGCTCGGTAGCTGGATTGCTGTTATCTTTAAGTCGGCCTTCGCGCTTGTTGGTATGGGGGCTTATCTCGGACTTTATCTGGACTTACCCTTTACCGTTACAGCCATTATTCTATCGATTGCATTTGGTGCAATTAATATCGCAGGCGCAAAGGAAACAACCCAATTGCAGCGGATATTGGTCACAACACTTGTCGTGATTTTAGTGGGGTTCACACTATTAGGTTTGAAAGCTGTTGCATCAGGCTCGGAGCCGATTTTGTCCCTCAACACGGATTATGGTCCCTTTTTCTCAAATGGGTTCGTCGGCCTTATCTCGACCATCGGTTTGGTCTTTGTCTCCTATGCTGGCCTAACGAAAGTTGCGTCAGTTGCCGAGGAGGTGCAAAATCCGGATCGCAACATTCCACTGGGCATGACGCTTTCCCTCATTACAGCGACCACACTCTACACTTTGGGTACATTTGTTTTGGTCAAAATCATGCCGTCAGAGGAGTTATATTCCAGCCTGACACCGATCGCCGATGCGGGACGCATCTTCATGGGAGACTGGCCATTAGATTTCGGCGTTATCCTCATCGTTGTGGCTGCAATTGCCGCCTTCGCCTCCACAGGCAATGCGGGGATTATGAGCGCCTCTCGCTACCCGTATGCAATGGCGAAAGACAAATTAGTTCCGGACCGCCTGGCCGACCTAGGAAAATTCAAGACGCCCACAATCTCAATCCTGCTGACTGTAGGATTCATGATCGCCGTCATCATTTTATTCGATGTTGAGTCCGTTGCGAAACTGGCGTCCGCGTTCCAGCTTTTATTGTTCATGCTTGTCTGCGCGGCGGTGATTGTTATGCGAGAATCACGCATTCAAACTTATAAGCCCGGATTCAAAACACCGCTTTATCCTTGGGTGCCTGTTGCCGGTATTTTAATCGGGTTTTGGCTGATTATTGAAATGGGTATCATGGCGATTGGGTTTACCGGCACAATCGTGATTGCCTGCGTGTTGTGGTATAATTTTTACGCAACCCACCGCGTTGAGCGGCGCGGCGCGATCTTCCATGCCGCAGAGCGCATGGGCCGAAATGCGTATGAGGGTTTAGAGCATGAGTTAATGTCAATTATTCATGACCGGACGCAAGCGCAAAATCTCTCATATGAAGCTGTCATCGCCAAGTCCGTCGTGACGGACCTTCGCTATGGTCATTATAACCAAGAGAGCTTACGCGACATGTTGCGCGATGTTGCAAACAGCCGCCATGAGATTCCTGCGGAGCTAATCACCGCACTCACGGAAAAAGATTTGGATTTTCGACCGCTCAGCGAAGGTATTCGATACGCCACGCGTTTGGATAGCAAACTCGTGCAGCCAGAGCTCTATATTTTTAGATTCGGACCAAAGTCCCACCTTGAATTTGATCTCTCCAATCTTGATCAATTGCACACAATGATGATCCTGATTGCCCCAGAAAAACCTGTGGGATTAGAGATGAGAATTATCGGGCATTTGGCAGAAATCGTCGGCGCGGATGATTTCCAAGACAGATGGTTACGGGCCAAAACCGAAGCCGAACTCAATGAAATTTTGGCGCGAGATGATCATTTCCTACATATGCCAGTTGCAGATATTCCGTATTTGGCGGATCAGATTGGGAAAAATCTCTCAGATGTTCTCTTGCCTCCGCTTGCGACGATTGTTTTGATCGAACGCGGCACAGAGATGCTTTACGCCAACCCTAATCTAACGTTGGAAGACGGTGACATCATCGCAGTTCTAGGCGAGCCCGAAACTCTTCAAACTTTACGCGAAACCCGCGCCGATAATGATGAGGCATAGGAGCTCGCTCTTTACAACCTTGACGAACTGCGGATGGGTTCATAGAGGGGGCCTGAATTTGAGGGTGCGCAGCTAAGCGGGCCTGACTACCGTTTTCAGGACATGACTCTATGACAAGCCCTCATATTGCGACCATCGTACTCGCAGAAAAAAGCGCAGACTTAATGCAGGCGGCCATGCAAGCCGTTAGCGCAATCGACGATCTCAAAATTCTGTCAGATAATAGAGTTTTTGAGTTTCAAACCTCGCCAACCACGAAACAAGAGGCGCTCCTAACCGCGTTGCAAGACCGGAATATTTCCGCCGATATCTGCGTTCAGCCCGCAGATGGGCGAAAGAAGTCTTTACTCATATGCGACATGGACAGCACCTTAATCGGCCAAGAATGCATAGATGAGCTGGCAGACTTCGCGGGCGTGAAATCCCGCGTCAGCGAAATTACCGAACGGGCCATGCGCGGCGAAATAGACTTTGAAGGCGCGCTAATTGAACGGGTAGGACTTCTAAAAGATCTAGACATCTCCGTTTTAGAAACCTGTTTCAAAACACGGATCGTTTTGAATAAGGGCGCCGCCACTCTCTGCCGAACCATGAAAGCCAATGGCGCCAAGACTGTTATCGTCTCCGGCGGATTTACCTTCTTCACGGAAAAAGTTGCTGCTGCGTGTGGATTTGAAGCCCATCACGCCAATGTTTTATTGGAGAACGACCGCAAACTTACGGGGGATGTCCAGCGCCCCATATTGGGCCGAGATGCCAAACGCGAAAGACTTGAGGAATATAGTCAAAGCCTTGGCGGTGCGCAAAGCGCCATTGCGATTGGCGACGGGGCAAATGATTTGGCAATGATCAAAGCCGCCGGCCTCGGGGTTGCCTTTTACGCTAAACCCGCCGTTGCAGCAGCGTCACACTGCGCGATCAATTATACGGATTTGACAACGGCTCTCTATTTTCAAGGCTATTCAGATAAAGACTTCGTAAGCGCCTAAGCGACGGACCGTTCTTTCTTCCTCTGTTGCTAAATCTTCCAAAAGCTTGTTCAACAGTGATATGACCATACGGACGAACATATTAGTGACGGGTGCGACCTCGGGTTTAGGCCGCGAGATTGCGCTACAGCTCGCAGCGCGCGGGGAGTCGGTTATCGCGAGTGGTCGCCGAGAGAACCGTCTCGCCCAACTGAAGGCGCAAGAGAATATTCAGACGCTCAAACTGGACTTGACCGTGTCCGACGAAATTACCCGAGTTTGCGCGTCGATACCGCCTCTATCAGGGATTATTTTGAACGCAGGGATTACGGTTTCTGACCCATTTATCTCAGGTGACATTGAGACAGACTCGGCCTTAATCCAGACCAATGTTGTCGCCAATTTACACCTGATACGCGGGTTGTTACCGAAGTTAAAAACACCTAGCGGCCGGATATTCATTATCGCCAGCTTAGGCGGCCTTACGCCTGTTCCTTATCAATCCGTCTACGCCGGAACCAAGGCCTTTATGATAAATTTTGCGTTGTCTTTACGCGAAGAATTAAAACACGAGAATATCGACGTCAGCGTCTTTGCACCTGGGGGCATTAGAACGGAAATGACGGATATTCCCTCTATGAAGTCTTTAGAAAACCAACTCGCGCCTGCTGCTGACATCGCGAAGGCCGCCATTGCGGCCTATGACAAAATGCCGGCCATGTCAGTGCCAGGTTTTCAAAATAAAATTGTTGCGGCCTTTTCAAAAATCTTGCCGCGGTCTTTTATGGCCTCTCAGGCTGAACGGATTTACCGAAAAGCGCGGAACGACTAGATCCGCGCAGTAGGTAGGAATGTCGCAGGCGCGAGATTGATTAGTTGTGGTAATCTTACCCATCTAAATGTAGAAATTATTATCTTTTAGAGCAAAGAATTTTGGTCTCCTCATCCGTTTATCTGGGTAAAATCCGCATGCTTCCTGAGTCAAACATCAAAAATGTTGTTATTGTTGGAGGCGGCACCGCGGGATGGATGGCTGCGGCGGCGCTGTCTCGGATCCTCGTGCACCCTGACATCAACATTTGCTTAGTTGAGTCAGAGGCCATCGGTACAGTCGGTGTAGGCGAAGCGACCATTCCGCATATAAAGTATTTCAACGAACTGCTTGGCTTGCATGAAGACGAGTTTGTCAAGAAGACAAATGCGACCTTCAAACTTGGAATCGAATTTTCCGACTGGGATCAAAAGGGTAACAGCTACATCCATCCCTTCGGGGATTACGGGTTCGAGATGGAAGGTATTCGCTTTCATCACTTTTGGTTACGCCATTTGGCATTAGGGCATAAGACTTCCGTTGACGATTATAATCTACAAATTCTGGCAGCGAGAGCTGGAAAATTTCAAAGACCGGCTGAAATCGTAAACTCACCGCTTAATTCTGTTGAATATGCCTTTCATTTTGACGCCACGCTATATGCAAAATTCATGCGGAGCTTCTCTGAAAACAGAGGTGTAAAGAGAATTGAAGGCCGCATCGTCAAAGCGAACCAAAATTCGGAAACTGGGTTTATAGAAAACGTGGTCCTCGATTCCGGTGAGGAAGTCAGGGGAGATTTCTTTATAGATTGCTCAGGCTTTAAGGGTCTTTTGATCGAGCAGACCCTAAAAACAGGATATGATGATTGGTCAAATTATTTGCCTTGCAATCGAGCGGTGACAGTTGCGAGCAAGCGTATCTCGGACCCTATTCCCTACACACGCGCGACCGCAAAGCATGCAGGGTGGCAATGGCGAATTCCGCTACAATCACGTACAGGTAATGGATATGTTTATTGTGGTGATTACATCGATGATGACGAGGCGCGCCTGACGCTGGAAAATGGACTGGACAGCGAAGCTATCGCGGACCCCCGTCTTCTCCGTTTTACAACAGGGATACGAAAGAAAGTCTGGAACAAGAATGTCTTAGCATTGGGGCTGGCAGCCGGATTTATGGAGCCGCTGGAGTCAACATCGATCCATTTGATTCAAACATCAATCGCGCGGCTTTTAACGCACTTTCCTGACAAGTCATTTAATGAGCCTGATATTGATTACTTCAATGATAGAACTCAGTTGGAGTATAGAGAAACGCGAGATTTTCTAATCCTGCACTATAATGCCACGCAAAGAGAAGACAGCGAGTTTTGGAAATATTGCAAAAATATGGATATTCCGGAGTCCCTCAAAATCCGCATGGAACTTTATAAAGAAAACGCCCGGCTTTATCGTCACGGAAAAGAACTCTTCACGGAACCCAGCTGGTTCGCGGTAATGCACGGCCAAGGCATCTTTCCTAAACGATATCATCCAATGGTGGACATGATGCCTAAAGAAGAGCTTGAAAAACGTATGTCAGATATTCGGCGGGTGTGGCTTAATTGTCTGAATCGAATGCCAAGTCATCAATCGTTCATCGATCAGCACTGTAAAGCCGAGTAAGCCTCGCAATCCACTCTTCTTGTTCAAAAGATTGGTTCCAATCTCCACAGTTTTGGCAAAAAAAAGAGGGCGTTAGCCCTCTTTTTGTTGTTCTATTGAGCAGAGACTACCAGAAATTATATCTCAAACCAAACTTGATACGACGATCACCTTTGATTTCGGCGCGACGGTAGCGTTGGCCACTTAGATCAATTTGTTGATCTAAGACGGTGTTCGTTCCCAATATATCTGAAACCTGCAAACGCAATTGTAGGTCATCAGTGATATCGTATTTTGCAGATCCATCAATTGTGCCCCTACCCTTCACAATGAGTGGATTAGCCGTCACGAAATCTGAGTAAGATGTCAGATATTCAGACCGATAATTATAGGCCAGACGGAATTCAAATTGCTCATCTTGGTAAATACCGACGATATTGGCTGTATTCTCCGAGGTTCCGAGGAATTCACTCAAGCCATAACGATAGATTCTCCCGTCGCTATCAGCCTCTCCATTCCCATCTGAGTCAACAATATTGGCGTCATTAACACCATCACCAACACCTGTATTGAAATTCGGTGAATCGAAATTCAATGGCTGAGCATTTGTCGACGCGTCGATATAAGTATAGTTGGCTTGTATTCCCAAATTCGATAACAGCCCAGGCAATTCATCGAAGAAGTGTTGATAGGATAATTCAACGCCTAAGAACTCTGCTTCATCTTGGTTCTGGTCACTAGTGAGAATGATATTAAGAATTTCATCATCAAGGGTTGTTTGCCCCAATGTGACAGCGTCGCTGATGATGTTTTTTGAAATATCTTTATAGAAACCCGTTACCGCAAAGTAATTCTCATCCCCGAAGTAGTGTTCATATGAGAGATCAAAGTTCCAAGACTCAATGGGTTGTAATTGGGGGTTTCCGCCCGAGACGCTAACCTGAACTGGGACAACATCAGCGATTACACCTTCTCCAGGAAGAGGCTCCCCGGTAGCCGGGTCAACTTCACGCTCTACAATAAATGTGAACGGCACCCCAAAATTTTGCCCCGGGTTAAGCTGATCGATGCGAGGACGCGTAATATTTTTACTTGCAGCTAAACGAATGAGAGAGTCTTCGTTCAAATTCAACTTGGCGTTAAATGAAGGCAGCCAATGCTCCTGTTCGTTAAACTGACCACTGAATAATTCATCAGGTTGGGCCAAAAACGCTTCTGTTTCTGGATTGAAAAATCCCGCATCCGGATTATCGGGATCGGGATCATTGTCTATGATCTCGTTGTAGCTAATTTCGCCTGCTCCTGAGATTTTAGCTTTGGTATAACGAAGTCCAATATTTCCTTCCAATGACATACCATTCTCAAACTCGTTTCCGAAATCCGCACGTGCGTAAAGGGCCGTGACATCTTCTCCAACAGTGTTCTCAGGTAAAAGACGGAAGGTGCCATCAGTATTACGAAGTGGGAGCCAAGCCGATGTTGTACCACCAGCCGCATTTGTGATATTCCGATCATTGTTGATGGTTTGAACAGCCAGATCATAGTTTTCCAAAAACTCGCGACCTGTAAAGAAAACCGTTGAGTTTTCGCCGGTAAAAATTCCGCCGCCAAAGAAGTCTTGGAAATCAACAGCTTCTTGCGGAATAGCTGTTTCAGAGAGTGGCAAGTAACCCTGAGGCAAGCCGTCTGCGCCTTGCCACGGCGGCGAAATAGCTGCCCAGTTCAATCCCGTCGCACGATTTGTTTGTTCGCGCTCTGAAAATCTCGCACCAAATTGAATCCCGTCAAACCAACCATCACCTTCAAACTCGTGATGCACATCGGCCCGGAAAGCATTTGCAGTGCCCTCATTAATCTGGAACTCGTCAGCGACAGCCAGAGCAAAAGTGGATCCAGGATCAGACAGATCAGTTGGCAAGAATGGCTCCGCCCCCCAACCAAGTTGGGTTCCGTTAGCTAAGCGGCGAACGGGGCTGCTGTTTTCCGGAACATTTATTTGTATCTCGGGGCTATCTAGATTGCCGGGATTAAACTGTAGGTCAGCAAAGAATACATTTACACCCCACAACTGACTGAAATCAGTTTTAGAGTTGGTCTTATGAACATCCATATTCACATACCAACGCTCTGCAGGACTCCATTCGACATTCAAACTAATATCTTCTGTCCTCGTGTCCACATCCCGATCAATTGCCGTGGTCTGCCATTCTGCACCTTGCGCACCTGTCCAACCACGAATGTTGTTCGTAACGACGCCGGACTCAAAAATACCATTTGCAGGTAGAGTCGCTTGACACGCATCACGTCGTTCAAAAGCTGGAACGTTACTTGAGCAAACGTTTAGACCATCAGACGAAAAGTCACCGCTTGTGAAATCGCCTACAACTGATGTTACGCCTTCGAAGAACGTTCCGCCCGTCGCAAACCACTCGAGTGTTCGCTCATCTCTTTCCTGCTTGTTATCAATTCGGAAATACTTCGCTGTGGCTTTAAAAGTGTCAGCATTATTTTGATATTGACCCGCGACGTAGTAGCTCTGCCGTTCGCGATCAATATTGTTTTCGCGCAACTGAACCCCAGCTGGCACTGCCAGTGCCCCTTCAGGAGGATTGTCATTGTTTAAAAAACTTGTCACCGGGATAACTTGGCCGATTTGATAATTGTCGATCCGAGACTTCAGCTCTGAGTGTGCGACCGACCCCAAAAGACCAAATTCGCCATTGGCTGTGTCCCAACGGTCGCCAACTGTAATGGTTGCATCAGGACTAATCTCGTCGCGGAAATCAGTATAAGTTCCATCTAAAGTCACTGTCCCAAACCTATCTGGACGATCAAAAGGCTCGAGCGTCCGCAGGTCAATCGTGCCGCCAATACCGCCTTCTATCATATCGGCTGTATTGTTTTTAAACACATTGACAGAGCCAATGAGTTCGGGCGGAACTGTACCGAAATCTAGAGCACGGCCTTGGTTAGCGGAGAACACTTCGCGTCCGTTAAATTCTGAACGAACAAAAGATAGTCCGCGAATAAGGTTGTTTCCGCCCTCGGGTGATGGGAAGTCACCGCCATTATTGTCACTCAAGTCGAATTGTTGAGCCACAACACCGGGAATGCGCGATAGAGCCTCAGCTACTGATAAATCGGGAAGCGTGGACACATCCGACGCCGTAATGGAGTCCACAGCGGTATCGGCATCGCGCTTAAGATCGCGCGCTTCTTTCAAAGCCTGACGAATACCAGTTGTGACAACGATATCACCATCATCTGCGGATGTATCGTCGGAACTGTCTTGCCCATACGCCATGGGCGCGGCGCCGAAACCGGCGATTAGAGCAGTCGTAACAAGCAAGCTTAACCTGTTTGTCTTTGCGTTGGGCGTGCTGAATGGTGATTTCACTATGTCTTCCCTTGTGTTATTCGTCTTTTTTTGAAATTTTTGACGAGTTTGGACGGTTTTATGTCCTTTGTGTAATCTCCTAAGCTCAATTTGACAGCGCTGTCAAATGCGCTCGCAGTTTTTTCCGGGAGGCTGCACGGACGGCTCATTAAGTTTCGACGAATTATCCCTCCATCGCGGCAAGCTGTCTTATTGCAGAGCAAACCAAAGACATACATCACCTTCTCCCTCTTGCCCCGCTCAATGCTTCGCGGCACATACTAAGAAAAAACCGTGGTGAAACATGAAAATTAGAAATATTTGCATTTTAGGCGGCGGGACGAGTGGCTGGATGACAGCTGCAGGATTATCCAATAAATTGAATGGCTTAGGCATAGATATACAGTTGGTTGAATCTGACCAAATCGGGACAGTCGGTGTCGGAGAAGCAACGCTGCCGCATATTCGTTTTTTCAACAATTCACTCGGCATAGACGAACGAGAGTTCATGCGCGCCACGCGCGCCACCTTTAAACTCGGCATTGAATTTTGCGACTGGGGGAGAGTTGGTGACGCCTATATCCATCCATTTGGGGACTATGGGGAGCCGATAAATGATATCGACTTCCATCATTTTTGGCTGCGACTGTGGCAATTAGGTCACAAGTCTCGCCTAGATGATTACTCCTACCCAATCCTCGCGGCCGAATCTGGTAAATTTCAATTACCGGGTCCGGATGCTATGAAGATTGGCTCAAATTTCGGTTATGCCTATCAGTTCGACTCTGGACGTTACGCGCAATTCCTAAGGCGCTATTCGGAAGCGCGCGGCGTCATCCGAACGGAAGGCAAAGCTGTCATGTCATCCGCCGATCCAGAGACGGGCTTTATCACCTCAATACAGCTCGAAGACGGAACATCGATCGAAGCCGATCTTTTTATTGACTGCTCTGGGTTTCGAGGCGTGCTCATCGAGCAAGAGCTAAAAACGGGATATGCGGATTGGAGCGAGTGGCTGCCATGTAACCGAGCCGTCGCAGTCCAGTGCGAAGCCGCAGGACCCAGCCTCCCCTACACACGCGCCACAGCCAGAGAGGCAGGATGGCAATGGCGCATTCCGCTGCAACACCGCATCGGCAATGGGTATGTCTATTGGAATGAACATATATCTGATGACGAGGCGGCGCACCGCCTGATGAGCACATTAGAGGGTCCCGCTCTGGCGGAGCCCAAGCAGCTCTACTTCAAAACGGGAAAACGTCGAAAGCTCTGGAATAAGAATGTTGTAGCAATTGGCCTGTCTGGCGGTTTCTTAGAACCCTTAGAGTCAACCTCAATTCATCTGATCCAGGAAGGCATTACGGCGCTTCTGGAATTGTTCCCAGACAAAGCCATTCATAGTTCTGATATAGCGGAGTATAATCGTCGTATGGATTTGAACTTTGACCGCGTTCGAGATTTCTTACTGCTGCATTATGTGGCAACCCAGCGAGATGATAGCGAGATGTGGCGTTACTTCCGCAATATGACCCTTCCCGACAGCCTTCAGGAAAAAATCGAAGCCTGGTCACACCGCGGCTATCTGCTGCGTTATGAGCACGGAGTTTTTCTACCCCCAAGCTGGGTGGCAGTGATGGCCGGCCAAAACTTATTGCCGCGCGCCTATGACATGAGAGCCAACGCCCTGACTTTGGAGGATGTTAAGATGCGGCTGGACTCAATCCGGCGGGATAGCTTGGCAGCGGTTTCGCAAACGCCCTCACATGCAGATTATCTCAAGCACTATGGCGCGGCAGCGAAAGAGATAGCTTAATCCGATGACGTCAGACCCTTTGCAAAAAATTGCTATCTGTGGCGCGGGATTAGCGGGCCTCATGTGCGCGGCCGCTTTGTCAAAAATCTTACCCGAAGATATAGAAATTACCCTGATCGATATAAATGGCGCGAGTAAAACGGATATGTTTTACGGAACCGCTACAACACCCGCGAGTTACAAATTTCTGCTCGATATCGGCATAAGCGAGCCCGACTTATTGCCCCAGAGCAATACAAGCTTTTCACTCGGGACCCGCTACATAGATTGGGGGTCGAAAAAACGGTCGTGGACCCAGAGCTTTCACCAAGCTTTGCCAGTCATTGATGGTGTCCAGTTTCACCATTATCTCACCCGAATTGGCGGCAGGAGGCCTGAACTCGCTAAACTTGAATCATATATTATGTCTGTTCAAGCTGCAAAAAAGTCTGTCTTTGCGCACCCGCCGCAAGATCGAAAAATCCCTCTCTCCAATGTCGAATATGGCTATCATTTCCTCCCAAATGCGTGGCGGAAATTGCTGGCCGAAATCATTGCCGAGCGCCGGATCAAAATCATCAAGGCCGATATTGGCCGAGTTCGCCGCGATAATCATCATATTTTGGGACTAGACCTTACAGACCAAACAACAATCAAAGCGGATCTTTTCATCGATTGCCTGCAGCCGTCCTCAATTTTGTCCTCTGAGAGACAGAAAAATTTGACGGGCAGGCGTCAGTTAGTTGCCGCCAGCTCATTCGCACCCGAGCAAACTGTAGAGGGCGTTTGCCGAGAGCTAACGGGTTTGGACTCGGGTTGGGCCGCGAAAACGCCCCTTCAAAACGGCGAACATACACTCACAATCTGCGCCCCATCTTCGGAAGACAGCGCATTTAGGGCTCACGAAACAGCTCCCACGAAAATAGCGTCAGCGAGGATCGGCGTTTGTGACAAACCTTGGGTAAATAATCATCTCGCGATTGGACATAGCGCCGCGATTCTTGAGCCGCTCACCCCTGCCTCCATCCTGCTGCTTCAACGTGATATTGAACGTCTTTTAGAACTCATACCTGTTTCGTCCGATATGACTGTTGAAAGTCGTGAATATAATCGCCGGTTCAAAGAGGATTATGAGCATGGAACAGCTTTTCAAAGAGGGCTATTTGAAAGCTCTGGGACGGCCTCATCGGCGTATTGGAAGGACGCCCAGTCTGAACCGATTTCGACTAAACTTGACTCTAAAATCACGCAGTTCCAAAGCCGGGGCGCAGTCGTGCAATATGATTTAGAGCCGTTTGGCAAGGAAGATTGGGTACAACTTCATATCGGGATGGGACGGATACCCCGCAGATATGATCCGTTGGCGGAAAAAATGCCTGAAGAGCGGCTGCTTCAAACCTTAGAAAACATCAAAACCGCAAATGAGTCTATGGCCTCTAAACTTCCTTCCCATCATATCTATCTAACTAAGCTGCTCCAATATTTTAGGAAAAAGCATGACTAAACAGGCGCCCACTCGAATTAAAAATATTGTTATTGTTGGCGGGGGCTCTGCAGGTTGGATGACGGCAGCGGCCCTGTCGAGCTTGCTATCTCCAAAGACTGTGAGCGTTACACTTATTGAGTCCGATCAAATCGGAACGGTCGGCGTCGGCGAGGCCACCATCCCTGACATGCTGAACTTCAATGCGATGCTTGGCATACCGGAGGCTGAATTTCTCAAAGCCACAAATGGCACTTTCAAATTAGGGATTGAATTTATTGATTGGGGCCGGAAGGGAGAGTCCTATATACACCCTTTCGGTAATATTGGCGTAGATATGCAGGGTATCGATTTTCACCAGTATTGGCTTCATGCGAAGGCCGGGGGGAGCCGCGTTCCCCTCCAAGATTATAGTATTTGCGCCGTCGCCGGTCAGAAAAACAAATTCACCTTGCCCGACCCAAATCCCCGATCTCCTCTGTCGCATCTTCGGTATGCGTATCATATCGATGCAACGCTATATGCAAGATATTTACGCGGATACGCGGAAAAACGCGGTATAAAACGTCTTGAGGGCAAGGTGATCGAAACGGGGCTTGATAAGGAGAGCGGCAATATCTCCAACCTGAAAATGGACAACGGCGCTATTGTCACCGGTGATTTTTTCTTTGATTGCACCGGCTTTAGAGCCCTCTTAGCAGACGGCGCATTAGGGGCCACTTTCACCGATTGGAGTCACTGGCTACCGTGCGATACCGCGCAAACGGTTGCTAGCAAACGCGAAGGGCCTTTGCTGCCCTACACCAAAGCCACCGCTAAGCCTGCCGGCTGGCAATGGCGTATCCCGACCCAGCACCGGACCGGCAATGGGCATATTTATTCGAGCCAATATATGGAAGACAATGAAGCCATCGATATTTTGATGGCAGGCCTTGATAGTGCCCCGATTGCTGACCCTCGAAAAATAAAATTCAAGACCGGCTGCAGAGATACGCTGTGGAATAAAAACTGCATTGCGATTGGCCTATCTGCCGGTTTCTTAGAACCTTTGGAGTCCACATCTCTTTTCCTGATTCAACAAGGGATTAGCCGCTTCATCACTTTATTTCCAACCGCTGACATTTCAAATGTCGTTAGGGATGAATATAATAAACAAATGCGGAAGGAGTTTCATCAAGTCCGCGACTTCATCATTTTGCATTATGTTGCCACGCAGCGTGACGATAGTCCCTTTTGGAATTATTGCCGCAACATGAGCATCCCAGACAGTCTCAAAGAAAAGATAGAATTATTCCAAGAGGCCGGTCGGATCTTCCGATATAATGACGAATTGTTTTCAAAACCAAGCTGGATTGCGGTCTGCCTTGGACAGAACATTATACCCAAAACGACTGACCCTATTGTGTCTTCACTGCCCTGCGAACAAGTTGATCACAGTCTAAATTCCATGCACCAGGCCATGGTTCAGACTGCGGAAAAAATGATGACCCATGAAGAATTTTTGACTCGTTATGGCGCAGCGGTTTAATTTTCGGCGTCTCAAATTCGCTTTTTTGAATAAATACGCTATAAATGAACTACGATTGACACAAATTTGGGAGTCTAAAAATGAAAATTGCGGCCGCCTCTCTGGTGTCTTTCGGGCTTCTTTTTGCGATGCCCGCTTATGCGCAAATTAATGATCCCGATGATGATGTTGTCGCCCGCGCCACGGTGCAAAGAGACCCCGCCATGTCTGCCTGGAATGCGGGAGATTTCGAGACAGCGGAGATTGAATTTAAACGCAACGCCTTTTGCGCGCTCCGTGCTGAACGTAACTTTATTGCTGGTGTGGAAAGCGCGCGCGACAGCGCGATTGATTCTAATATTTCGGCAAGTACTGGTATCCCGTCCTCAGCCGCTGGTCCCAATGGCGCTGCGATTAGCGCCGCCACCAGCGCGTCAAATGCCCCCCTGGGGAATCCTGGAAATAATTTTATAAATAAAAATTCCAACACAAAACGCACTTGTGAGGATCGAGGCTTCCAACTCTATATGATGGGGCTATCACAATTGAAGCTTGGCAAGAAAGATGAAGCCAAAGCCTCACTCATCCGCGCCGCCGCCATGCGGAAAAACCTGTTCGACGCCCATTTCAGAATTGCGCTTCTCGAATATCAAGATGGCGATTTGGAAAAAGCCCATAAACATTTCAAAAAGCTCCGCAAATTGGAGCCTAAATGCAGAGGCTGCAATTCTAAAGATGAGGTCAGGGCGCAAATCGAGTATCTCGATAATCTTTTATAGAGGCAGCTGACCTCGCCGGACCAGAACTGATTCTCGTATTTGACAGCGCTGTCAGTTTTGCAGTAAATTGAGGAAAGATAATTTATGGGGAAGACGACTATGATTAAGCACGCACTCTTATCACTATCTACGGCCACTTTTTTAGGACTGGCATCGTTCACCACGGCGTCAGCGAATGACGCCAGTGACGCAGCTATGCAGCAAGCCTTACAGGCATTGGATGCAACGCTGCCCGGAAAACTCATAAATAACCCCTATGATATTCAATGGAAAACAGAGGGCTCTGATAAAAAAGAATCTATCGTGAAATCTGAAGGCGTCCCCGGAGGCATGGCCTATAGTGTCAGAGTCAAGAAAGCCAAAAGAAAGCCTTGGGAGACAGCGACGCGATTTTCAATGGATCAGGATATCGCAAAAGGCGATGTTATTCTCATCTCTTATTGGGCGCGCGCTGCCAAACCTCAAAAGGGAAGAGAAACTGGCGACATTATGGTGGCGTTACAACGCAACGTCGACCCATATGACTCCATCGTTGAAGAGCGCGTCGACCTAGGTACCGAGTGGAAACTGAATCATGCAACCGGCAAAGCGAAACGTGACTATTCAGCCGAAAAGACCAACTTAAATTTCAATTTAGCCTATGCGAAGCAAACTATCGAGTTTGGACAGTTTTACATTATGAATTTAGGTCCAAACGGAGATGCTTCCAAATATATGGAATAGTTTAAAAAACTAGGAGCAGACTTGGTCCAATTCTGCTTTAGGTTAATGCGCATTGTTACCAGTACTTCGAATGAATTGGCGCTGGCTCAGGGGCTTTAATGACGCCCGGGCTCTAAGCGGTTCATTGCAGAAATTTCAATAATCAGTTGAAACCCTCGCGTCTAAGCGGGATGGTGATACGAGATTAAATGGATATCGCAAATGACAATTAAAGCTTACGGCACCCACGCAGCTGATGCGCCTCTTACCCCCATCGAGATTACTCGCCGGGCGCCGCGCGAGAGTGATGTGAAGATTGACATAACCTTTTGCGGGGTCTGCCATAGCGATATTCACACCGCGCATAATGATTGGAAAAACGCGGTTTATCCCGTCATTCCCGGACATGAAATTGTGGGCGAGGTCACAGAGATTGGCAGCGCCGTCACCAATTTCAAAATCGGTGATTTG
>CALDTL010000135.1 GCA_937923965.1 uncultured Caulobacterales bacterium | reverse complement strand
CGGGCCTTTGAGGCGATCAGCGACATTCCGACGCGATTGATCTGTTTTTCGGACGACATGGACGGAATGCGGAAGATTCCGGACAATGTGCCGGATACGGAAATGCTGGCCACGCATATGCACAAACCGTTGACCGCTGTGCCGGACCCGTTCGGCGAGTTTGACAGTTTCGGGAACCATAACAACGCGATGCTGCGGCGCTTTCTCGACACGTTCGGGTTCGAATACGAGTTTGTCAGTGCTACGGACTACTACAAGACGGGTAAGCTCGACCCGATTCTGCTGCGCGCTGCCGAACGCTACGAAAAGCTGATGGGAATTATGCTGCCCTCGCTGCGTGCGGAACGTCAGCAGACATACTCGATTTTCCTGCCCATTTCGCCCAGCACCGGGCGCGTGCTGTATGTGCCGATGAAGGACGTGAACGGACGGGACGGGACGATCACGTTTGAGGATGAGGACGGCACGGATGTGACGCTGCCCGTCACCGGCGGGAATGTGAAGCTGCAATGGAAGCCGGACTTCGGTATGCGCTGGGCCGCGCTGGGCGTCGACTTTGAAATGTTCGGTAAGGACCATCAGGACAATGCGCCGCTCTACTCAAAGATCTGCAAAATCCTCGGCGGCAATCCACCGGTCCAATTCGTCTACGAGCTTTTCCTCGATGAGAAAGGCGAGAAAATCTCCAAGACCAAAGGCAATGGAATTTCCGTCGAAGATTGGCTGAAATATGCACCGCCAGAGAGCCTGTCTCTTTTTAATTTCGCCAAGCCGCGCGCAGCGAAGAATCTCTATTTCGATGTCATCCCAAAGACCGTTGATGAATATTATCAGCACCTATCGGGCTGGTCTCGGCAAGACGAGAAACAGCGTGCTAATAATCCGATTTGGCATATTCATAACGGAACGCCGCCAGATGAAAACCCGCCGCTAACCTTTGCGCTTTTGCTCAATCTCGTCAGCGCAGCAAACGCATCAGATACAGATGTGCTGTGGGGCTTTATTAAGAAATACGCGCCAGATGCGACGCCGGAGAATAGCCCGGGCCTTGACCGGCTGACACATTACGCTGTCACCTATTACGAGGATTTCGTCAAACCGAATAAGGCTTACCGTGCGCCAACCGATCAAGAGCGCGCTGCACTCACCGATTTGGTTGCGCGCTTTAGGGCCGTGCCGGAGGCCGAGCAGACGGACGGCGAAGCGCTGCAAACCCTTATTTTTTCCGTCGGGAAAGAGCATAAATTCGAGAATTTGCGCGATTGGTTCAAGGCGATCTACGAGGTTTGTCTGGGGCAAAGCCAAGGGCCGCGATTTGGATCATTCGTCGCGATTTATGGCCCCGATGAGACAGCGACTCTCATTGAGGCGGCTCTTGCAAAGGCGTTATCGTAATATTTGGAGTGCATTGTTCATGAGCTGAGCTCTTTACGGCTCACATGATTTTATGTGAGGCTCTGCACATGAACGTATCACGTTACATCTTGGGTTTTATTTTCGGCGTGGCTTTCGCCGTGCCCGCCCTGAGCGCTGACGTCTCGACGGTGAGAGCGTCGATGCAAAAGGGCGACTATAGTGTTGCCTATGTCGAAGCAGACAGCCTCCAGACAGCGGATGGCTTGGCCCTTGCGGCGGAAAGTCTCCTCTCCGAAATCATGCTTGGGCAAGCTGAGAAAAATAAAAAACAGGCGAAGCGCGCCCGAAAGCTTGCCGAAGCCGCCCTTGAAATTGACCCTGGCCATCAAAACGCACGCTTACAATATGCGATCGCCGATGGGTTCGTCACTCGGGAAACAGGGGATGTCTCTGCCTGGATGAAAAAACTCCCCCAGAAAACGGAAGCCATTGTTCAGGCCTATCGGACTGACTTTCCGGATGATCCGCGCGGCGATGCCCTCTTGGGCGCTTGGCACCTCGCCATTGCGCGCAAAGCTGGAAATAAGAATGCCAAAAAATGGTTTGGCGCGGATATAGCCCAAGGCCGCGCGCTGTTTGTCACGGCTCGCGCGGCCCAGCCGAATGACATTATCATTGGGACCAATTATGCTTTTTCTCTGCTCGCCCTAAAAGAAGAAGATTTTCCCGATACAGAGGAAGCGCGCCGCTTATTATCTGATATGGCGGCGCTGACGCCGCAAGATCATCTCAGCGGCGTGTTGCAATCTTATGCGAAAGAAGCCCTTTCGAGAATAGAGGATAGGGACGCCGTTCGAGATTACACGGATATGTTTCTTGAAGGTAAAAAACCAAGTTTCGACTGATTTCACGCCGATGCGCCGCCGCCGAACTCCTATTATTGCGAAACCCAAATAATGCGGCCAATCCATTGTATTTCGCTTCGCGCGAAGGTTCGATCCTCATATTCAGGATTAAGGGAGATGAGATCAATTTGGCTCGCGGATAATCTCTTGAGTTCTTTGGCCATAACCTCGCCTTGAATGGTTTTCACAACAACGCGGTCACCGCGCCGAACCGATGCATTGGGCGCGACCAAGATCTTATCGCCTGCGCGCAGAACGGGGTCCATGCTGTCGCCTGCAATTTCTAGCGCATAGACATTATCATCAATCTCGCCCGGTACGCGGACATCTTCCCAGGAGCCGCCGCAGGGGAAACCCGCATCATCAAAAAAACCTTCATCACCGGCTTGGGCTAATCCGATTACGGGAATCGCGGGTCCAGTCGCACCCTTATTTTTCGCCATACACGCAAAATCTTCGAAATCCATATTTACGGTGCGTAGTACTTTCGAAATGGACTCCGTTGATGGCCAGCGAGGTTTCCCAGCCGAGGTCACCCGCTTTGATTTGTTGAAACTGGTTGAGTCCAGCCCTGCATCGCGGGCGAGACGTGACGGCGAGATTGAGAGTTTAAGGGCCAGACGATCAATCGCGCCCCAGATTTCACCATGAGATAACATGAAAAGCGATTAGGACTATATGCCTATCGGGTCAATTAAAAAGCCCGCCTCATGCATGACTTAGAGGCGGGTCTTCAAAAATTTTATTTAACGCGAAATCCCTAGTTATAGGCGTTTTCACCATGAAGACTGGTGTCCAAGCCTTCAAATTCCTGCTCTTCGGAAACGCGAAGGCCGAGTGTGAGTTTCAAGATCAGAAGGATTACAAAACTCGCGATTGCTGACCAAGCAACGACGGCGAGGGTGCCGACAAGTTGCGTCATGAATACCCCGTCGCCCGTTCCGCCTAGCGCCGTCGCTGAGAGGAATGGCAGCAGCAGGATGCCGAGCATTCCGCCGACGCCGTGGACCGCGAAGACATCGAGGCTGTCGTCGATCTTGAGCTTCACGCGGATGAGGTGAACGGCGAAATAACAGATTAGACCGCCAGCAAGACCAATCAGCAATGCGCCGCCTGGGCCAATCACGCCGGCCGCGGGTGTCACAGTTGCAAGGCCAGCAATTGTGCCTGTCGCGGCGCCCACTAATGTTGGCTTCTTGTTCGTCATCGCTTCGATGGCGACCCAAACTAATGTGGCCACAGAGGCCGAGATATGCGTCACAAGAAGCGCCATACCTGCGCCGCCATCTGCTGCGAGTTGCGAGCCGCCATTAAAGCCGAACCAACCGACCCAAAGCATTGAGGCGCCGATCATCACGATGGCCGGACGATGGGGAACGGCAAGATCATTCGGGAAACCTTTTCGTGCGCCCAGCATGAAAACATAAACAAGCGCCGAGATACCGGCGGTCGCATGGACCACAAGGCCGCCCGCAAAATCAACGACGCCGCCGCCATAATTCGCCAGCCAGCCGCCGCCCCATATCCAATGGGTTACAGGCGCGTAAACAACGAGGACCCAGAGCGCAGTGAAGATCATGACGGGCAAAAACTTCACGCGTTCAACAAAAGCTCCGACGATAAGGGCAGGCGTGATGACCGCGAACGTCATTTGGAACGCGAGGAACACGCTTTCTGGAATTGTCCCCGAGACAGTATCTCTTCCGAGATTTTTCAGAAACAGATTATCCAATCCGCCCCACCATCCGCTGGCGTCGCCAAAGGCGATGGAGTAGCCCGCGACGACCCAAACGATAGAGGCGAGCGCCGCAATGGCGTAAACCTTCATCAGAACAGAGAGATAATTTTTCGCGCGAACAAGGCCGCCGTAAAAAAGGGCGAGGCCGGGCAGGCTCATAAATAGAACCAGCGCTGTGGCTGTTAAAATCCAAGCCGTATCGCCAGAATTTAGTGTATCTTGCGCCTGTGCAAATGATGGCATGAGCGTCGCTGCTGTCGCTATCCCCGCCGCTTTAAAGAAGTTTCTCATGTGCTTTCCCTCACAATATTTTTGTTGAGCGGGGAATAGGCTTTGAAATGCCTCATTGCTGTGCGTGGTGGGATAAGGACTGTGCGCAACAAATCTACGCATCAATTTTATACAAAAAAAACCCAGTTTTGCACATTGTGAGTGCGTCAACCGGGCTTTGACTTTTGGGGGGCTGGAGCAGGCTAACGGGGGGAAAGCCTGCCCCTTGGGTTAGGAGTAGAATGGCTGGGCCGCCGTTTAAGGCAAGGGCCGCCCAGCTAAGTCTTAACTAGCGACAAACTCAGGATAAGCCGCGATACCAACCTCGGCACTATCAAGACCTGTTAGCTCATCTTCTTCGCTGACGCGTAGTCCGATGGTCAGTTTCAGGGCGAACCAGATGATAGCCGACGCGATAGAGACGAAGACAGCACAGGCGAGGACGCCGATTAATTGCGGCATGAACGTAACGTCCGGATTTGTGAAGGCGACGGCTAATGTGCCGAAGATACCTGCAACCAAGTGGACAGGAATTGCGCCGACCACGTCATCGATCTTCAACTTATCCAGAAGCGGAACTGTCAAACATGCGAGGAGTGAACCGATACCGCCAACCAAGAGGGCGACAGTTACAGATGGCGTGAGCGGCTCTGCCGTAATCGCAACCAACCCAGCAAGTGCGCCGTTGAGGGCCATTGTCAGATCGATTTTTCCGTAACGGAGTTGCGTGAAGATAACGGCGACAAGGACGCCAGCAACGGCTGCCATATTGGTGTTCACAAATATCTTAGCAACAGAGTCCGCATCTCCGATCGTGCCGAGCGCGAGTTGTGATGCGCCGTTAAAGCCAAACCAACCGAGCCATAGGATAAAGACACCCAATGTTGCGAGGGGCATGCTTGAGCCCGGGATTGGGTTAACCCGGCCGTCGACATATTTGCCCAATCGCGGCCCAAGAATGATGGCTCCAACAAGGGCGGCCCAACCACCAGTGGAGTGAACCAGAGTTGATCCAGCGAAGTCAGAGAAGCCCATACGGTCGAGGAAACCTGTTCCCCATTCCCAGCTTCCGACAACGGGGTAAATAAAGCCCGTTAGGAATACGACGAAAATAATGAACGGCCAAAATTTTATCCGTTCTGCGACGGTCCCGGAAACGATGGACGCCGTTGTCGCGCAGAAAACCATTTGGAAGAACCAATCGGAGTGATCCGAATATCCCGTATCGGTTGATGGGTCTCCAAAACTCATGATGCCCGGCGTTCCGAAGAAGCCCGCGCCGTCAGCGGAGACATTATACATGAGTTGATACCCGACGACCCAGAACATCAGGCCCGCAACGGAGTAAAGTGAGATATTTTTCAAACACTGCATTGAGACGTTCTTGGAGCGCACAAATCCAGCTTCCAGCATCGCAAAACCTGCTGCCATCCACATGACAAGGAAGCCGCCGATTAAGAACAGAAGCGTGTTAAAGACAAAGGCGTCATTGGCCGCCAGACTCTCGAGCGTCGGGGCATCTTGCGCCCAGCCTAGTGAGGGGATCGCCGCCAACATAGCCGCGCCCCCTAGAATTTTCGCAACATTGCGCATCATTTTGTTCCCTTCGAATAGATTTGGTGACAGCCTAATGCCTGCGAGCGCCCCTGCAGGGCGAGTCCGCCTCTAACTTGAACCGGAGAGTTCAGCCTGCCGTGCATTTTCTGTGCGCCTTCTTGTTCGATATGCCCTATGGATGTGCGCGCTTATCTCTGGAGGTTTGAATGTCTGAGCGAAAACGGGACCGAAACATCTATAAAGTCCTCACCCCAGATCAGTGTGCGCAGTTCCAAAGCGGCGGGGTGTTTCGCGGCTCGCCTGCTGATCTGGAAGATGGCTTTATCCACCTGTCACGCGCGTCGCAGCTAAAGGCCACGCTGGATAAATGGTATGCGCAATATGCCGAGGTCGCGGTGTTGGAAATTGACGCGGCCAAGATCGCCGCGGAGCTCAAATATGAAGTGTCGCGGGGCGGCGCAGAGTTCCCGCATCTCTTCGCGGATCTTCCATTCACAGCGGTGGGGCGGGTCTGGCTAGTCTCGCCTGACAAGGGCGTCTATAGCCTGCCCAAAGAGTTGAAAGCGGATTAAAATGAGCCTGATTTACAAAACCGGAACGGCCCTCTTGCGACGTCTCCCTGCGGAACGCGCGCATGTGACGACGGTGAAATTACTGCGCAAAGGTCTGGGGCCAAAGACGGGCGTCATCACGTCGGATGTGCTGAAAACGTCCGTCGGGGGATTAGAGCTTCCTAATCCCGTCGGCCTCGCGGCGGGGTTCGATAAAGATTGCGATGTACCAGATGCGATGCTCGCGGCGGGATTTGGGGTCGTGGAATGCGGCACAGTCACCCCGCGCCCGCAGGTCGGTAACCCGCAACCGCGTCTCTTTCGCCTCTACGAGGACGAAGCGGTTATCAACCGCATGGGCTTCAATAATCGCGGGCTGGATCATTTCTCCAATCGTCTCATCGCCCGCGAAGGAAAACCCGGAATTGTCGGCGCAAACCTCGGCGCGAATAAAGACAGCGAGGACCGCGCGGCGGATTACGTCACGGGGCTGACGCGCCTCTGGGGCCATGCCGATTATTTCACCATTAACATCAGCTCCCCCAACACGCCGGGCCTGCGCAAGCTCCAAGGCGCAGACGAGATGGAAGACCTGCTCGGCCGCATCGCAGAAACCCGCGCGGCGTTGACGGGCGACGATCCCAGCGTGCCGATCTTCCTCAAAGTCGCGCCCGATGTGGACGTCACGCAAATCGACCGCATCGTCACCCAAGCGCGAACTTACGGCATGAACGCCATCATCGTCTCCAACACCACGCTGGACCGCCCCGACAGCCTCAGCAGCCAACACGCAGGCGAGGGCGGCGGCCTCTCCGGCCAGCCCCTCTTTGAAAAATCCACACGAATCCTCGCAGAATTCGCGCAAGAAGCTGACGGCAAAATTGACCTCATCGGCGTCGGCGGTATCGGCAGCGGCGCGCAGGCCTATGCCAAAATCCGCGCGGGCGCCAAAGCCGTGCAGCTCTACTCGGCCCTCGTCTATAAAGGACCGCAGCTCGTCGCCGAAATCTGCAAAGACCTAGAGGCCCGCGCCAAAGCTGACGGGTTCGCAAATATCAGCGAGGCGGTGGGGACGGGTCACTGACTCCAGTCTCTGATGTCTTTCATGTTCTCTGACATATAAACGGCGTCGATAATTGCAAATATATGTGGTGCCAAATCAGTACCAATAATGTCGTCTCGCAAACTACCGCTGCTCGCTATTTCGCTAAAGTCTTGATTGGCTTCAGAAGAATTTCGGACAATGAAATTTGGGCCGCGGTTGATTAACTTAAACTCTAATGCCACGTGCGAGCGCTTAGTTGGATCGGCATCGTTACCCCATTGACCCACAACTAAATTGAACCAAGCACCGTGATCAGGGAGGCCAATAGCCCACCTCACAAAATACGAGGCAATGGTTGAGTCTTCGAAATGCACAAATCCCCAATGATGTTGGGTTTTTGAATCACAGCAATCGCAGACATCATTTTTTTCGCCTGTCGGTTCAACTTCGAATGTTTGCCAATTCTGCAAATGGATATGTGGTGTTGTGATAGACATTCTCTGACCTACTCTGTCCCCTCCATAGCTTTCCGTATCGACGGATAAGCCACCGCCAGCGTCACCGCGCGGACGACATAATAAAACAAAAACGCGACCCAAATCCCCGCCGCGCCTATCACGGGATAAATCGTATAATGCGCGGCGATGTATAAAATGACTGCCGCAATCCCGGCATTGCGCATGGCGGCGGTGCGCGTGGTGCCGATAAATATCCCGTCCATCTGGTAGGCGGCAAAGCCTAGCACGGGCGCAAGCGCGCAATAGGGTAGATAGGTCATGGCGCTGGCCCGCACGGCAGGGTCTGTCGTCAGCAATTGAATGAGGAACGGCCCCGCCAGAAAAATCACCGCGCCAATCAACAGCGCAAAGCCAACCGAAAACTCGCTGGTCAAGCGCACCGCGCGGTCAAATCGCGAGCGGTCTTTCGCGCCATATGCTGCCCCCGTCACGGCTTCGGCGGTATGGGCGAACCCGTCCAGCACGAGCGCCGCCATGGTGATCATCTGCATGAGGATGTGATAGCCCGCGAGGAATGTCTCGCCTTCCGTGGCGGCGGCATTGCCAAAGAAATTAAACCCGACGGTGAGCGCCATCGTGCGGATAAAGATGTTGCCGTTCGCCACGCCGAGTTTTGAGAGCGCGCTCGCCTCGAAAAGAACCTTTTTCGTAAAGGCCCCGGGTTTCCACCCGCCGCGCCGCCGGACTTCGCGGATCATTAAATAAAGCCCTGCGGCAAATCCGGCCCATTCCGCGGCGGCGCTCGCGAGGCCCACGCCAATTAATCCGCCGCCCAGCCCAATCACAAAAATCGGCGAGAGAATGATATTCACGATATTCAAAACAATCTGCAAACCCAGCGCGAGCCCCGCGCGGCTAATCCCGACAAACCACCCCATCAGGGCAATCGTCCCCAGCGTCGCGGGCAAGCCCCAAAGCCGCGCGCGAATATAATCCGTCGCGCTGCCTTCAATCTCTACGCTGGCGGTAAAGATGGCAAAGGCCCCCTTGAACAGCGGGATTTGCAGCGCGAATATCAACAGGCCAATCACAATCCCCAGCGGGATGGCGCGCAAGATATGGGACTGCACTTCGGCTTCCGCCCCCGCGCCGTCGCTCTGCGCGGCAAGGCCCGCCGTCGACATGCGCAAAAACCCAAACCCCCAATAGGCAATGCCGTAAATCACCGCGCCAAGCCCAATCCCCGCGAGCGCCGCCGTCCCAACAAACCGCCCCACCATCAATGTATCCACAATCCCAACAATAGGCGCTGCGCCATTGGCCAGCATGATGGGCCAAGATTGGTGGAAGACTTTGGAACGGGTAAGTGTCGGGGTCAGGGATGACATGGGGTGGGTTTAGGGGGCTTAGGAGACGGTGGGCAAGGCCCAAAAATCGATGTTGTTCGACCCGAAGGGGGAATCGATTTTAGTCGGATAAGGCCACGGCAGTGGCAGACGGTATTAGTGAGTATTCTCAATGGAATAGTTGTAAGCATTTTTGAATACATGGCTATCCTTTCAGAGGATATGATTCGGTAATCCTAATGCACTTCGGCATCAGGTAACATGTGTTCAAAAAGATCTCTCTGAATTGGTAACCCCATGAGTTCATCGGAGACATCTTTGTCTCTGAAAAACTTGTAAAGAGCTGGGTATCCTTTCTTCTCATGTAATCTCAAAATTATTTCTTGGGAAATTTTTATCAGGGTCTCATCAGGAAGATCTTTATATTGCTCCTCTAAAATTCCGCAAAGTGCTAGAATGTGGTAAGAACCGTAGGTGATAAATCTGTCTTCTATCCGGAACTTTCCAGTAATCTTGGTTTCGCCCTGAACTCTTTCTCTCGATGATAGAATCCTGTTATAAAGCACCATTCCTCTGAGCATTTTCGTTGCATTAAAAACCCCAAAAATTTTGTGATAGCTGCGTCCGAAAATATGGTCAGACTCCCGCTTCGATCTATCCGGCTCTCTGAGTTGATACGACAAAATTATTTGACCAGCCCGCATTGCATCTAAAACCTTGTCCGAATCTGGGTCAATGATTTCGCCACGCTTGCGAACATAAGTGACCCCGAGCGTCTTCAAGATTTTTGCTATTTCTTTTTGCTTTTCGTCATTGGCTTTAAGATCGCGGCGATTGACGCGATTTTGGCTGTTTGTAGAAATCGAAATTTGTTCAATCAGCGTTGGGTCATTTGTAAAATAAAGCCGAAACGGAACAGATAATTCTTTGAAAACTGAAAAATCAAAGTTGTAATGAGTAGCAGCATCGAAAAGTGCTGCGCATGTTTGTGCACCATTCACAATGCTTAAATTTTTCGCTTGGATTTTTGGTTGGTCACTTTGAGTTATTATTTTGCCATCGGTTGCAACAATTGTGATTCCGTTATTGAGTGCCCAGAAAAATTTATTCTGAGAGGACGTTGCTGTCTTATAAATATCGCGATTAATTTCACCATTGAAGCCTAAAAAACCTCTGACATTTAAATCAAATACTGAAGTGTCAATCTTCTCATGGTCGCCACGCATTCTAGTTAGTAGATAAAGTTCATATGCTGATATTAACCCCATCGCACCACTCATGCCAAACTTGTCGATTTTCAATACTCCGCTCTCCCTTGCACGGAACACACGTACTTCTTGGCTATTACGTTTGTTGATACAAAGATTGACGAAATCGACTAGGTGAAAATCGCAAATTTGAATGTCGTCATTTTCGAGTTTATTCGATGTCGCCTTAATCTCATGTTCTATAGGAGGACAACCATTACTCAAAAGCCATACAAAAAAATCAGGAAAATACTTTCCATCAAGTAAATCTCTTATTTCTCGGATTTTTTCGGCGAGTTTGAAATTAGCTACTTTGTCGAGTTCCAGATTTTTATTTTTCAAAACGTCGAAAAACTTCGTCATTTTGTCTAAACCAGAAATCTTGAATGGGTTTCGAGATTTTGGTTCTGAGTTATACTGCTTGGATTGAATAATATGAATTGCAGGTTCTACAGGGCGGTAGTCTATGTAGATAGCGTCAATTCCTAAGTCATTACCTCCATCGGTGTAAGCTTCCTGGATTGCGTCATCTTCTGCAGAGAATTTATGGCAGAGAAATAAGAAGATTAGAGACTCGCAAATGTCACTTATTCTTCCTTGTTGCAGAAGAGCTGTTTGTTTGGTTTTAAGTAGACTGAAGTCTTGATGATGTGCGTCTTTGTACTTCAAGATCTCTACCTTTAATGGAGGTTATTGATTCGCCTCTTGAAGTATACGGTCATCTTCATGGATGTCACTTGTGCTTTTCTTGCCCGGCTGGCTACCTCCCGAAGTAACACCCCACTCACTCCCAATTCCGCCAA
Source organism: uncultured Caulobacterales bacterium (assembly GCA_937923965.1). Taxonomy (GTDB): domain Bacteria; phylum Pseudomonadota; class Alphaproteobacteria; order Caulobacterales; family Maricaulaceae; genus Litorimonas. Next base: position 121 of record CALDTL010000135.1, on the reverse strand, counting down.
TCATCTTTGGGGTCGTAGCCTTCTCCTATGCTGTCATATTTCCAATTTTTGCCACCCGGTGGAGGCGGCGAATTTTCATTTGAGGCTATTGAAGTCTCTTGAGCCCTTTTTATCTCGGCCT
>CALDTL010000134.1 GCA_937923965.1 uncultured Caulobacterales bacterium | reverse complement strand
CCGCGATGATGTCAAAGTCGGCGTGATTACTTATAAACTTGCGGCCCATGCAGCGGACCTCGCAAAGGGACATCCGGCGGCGCAAATCCGCGATGATGCGCTGTCTCGCGCGCGGTTTGAATTCCGCTGGGAAGATCAATTCAACCTCGCGCTCGATCCGGAAACAGCGCGGGACTACCATGACCAGACCCTGCCGAAAGACGCGCACAAGACCGCGCATTTCTGCTCCATGTGCGGCCCAAAATTCTGCTCCATGGAAATCACCCGCGAGGTGAGGGAGTATGCGGAAAACCTCAGCCCGAATGAAAAAGCGGCGCTTTATCCTGATGAAGCGCAGGCGGGGATGGATGAGATGAGTGAGAAATTCGCGGAACTCGGCGGGAAGCTATATCTCTCCGAAGACGGAACCGAGCGTGAGCCGATTGATTAAGTGAGAGACTTTTTTGCCTGATTTTTTTACGACATTTATCAAAGAAAAAAGCCCTGCTTTTTTTGCAGTAGTTGCTCTCTTTTCTGGCTGTCTTTTGTATTTACCCCAGACGACGAAGGTTCGTCTCGGTTTGGATGAGTTTATTCTTCAGCACAATAGCTGGATAGGGGCTGCATTTCTTTTTTCTACCGTTTCAGTCTTAGTTTCTTTTTTCGTTTTTTTGTCAAAATTTGTTCGCAAATCATACCGTAAGCGAGAGAGAACCAAGAATGTTGAGCTTACTCAAAAAAGCTATATGGAAAACCTCACTTACACCGAAATTCTATATCTCATTCCATTTTTAACCGGTGTGAACAGCATCAATTTTCGTCAGCAAGACGGAACTAGAGGCGGTCTTGAAGCAAAAGATATAATCTATCGTTCTGCCAATATGGGCAATGTTTTGACTGGCTTTGCTTACAATATTCAACCTTGGGCGCTGGAGTACTTAAACAATAATCCTGAACTTTATGAACGACATGTTGGTAAACTTGAGACCCCCGATGATGTGAAACGTTTATACCGTGACGGAAAACCGTGGGAGAGCCGACCTTGGTGACCAAATTGGTCGGAAGCCTACACGAAAACGCATGACGACCTGTAACCATTATCATAGCCCATAGTGTTAAGGCGCCCTGTACGGATAAGGTTCAGCTTGGTATCTGTAGAAAGTGTAACGCGCAAACTAACGCCAGCCGATTGATTAGGAGCTATCATGCGTAAAATTATTACATCGACCACGGCGGCCCTCCTCTTGGGGCTTGCGGTTTCCTCGCACTCGCTGGCGCAGGATGCCAGCCGTATGTTTAGTGCCGAGAGCGGCGCGCTCGCGGTTGCGGCCAAGAGCGATCAGGCGGCAAACGCCCATAAAGACGCCATCAAAAAATTGAAAAAAGCGCTCAAGCTCAAGAATCTCAAACCCTATGAGGTTTCCGCCATGGAGCAAATGCTCGCCGTTTCCTATTACGCCACAGGCAAGGAAGAAAAGGCAATCGAGTCCTATGAGGATGCGATTGCCGCCGGTGGATTGCGCGCCGACGAAGTCCAAAAGATTCAAATCGCGATGGCGCAATTAAATATTGCGGCGAAAAATTATGATCTCGCGGCGCAGCAATTAGAGACTTTTTTCGCGCAAGGCGGGGTGCAAAACTCTAAGAATCTCAAGCTCGTCCTGCTCGCCTATATGCGGGATAAAAATTACGAGGGCGCAGCGCCTTGGGCAGAGAAAATGCTAGACCGCGGCTTTGCGACGACGCGGCCCGAATATAACAACTTCCTCTTTTTGTTTAACTCGCCGGAAAAACGCGCCGTGCAAATTAGAACCGCAGATAGAATGCTCCAACTCTGGCCCAATGATGCGGAGCTGCGGACAAAAGTCGACGCGTTGAAACGCACCGCCGCCTATGAAGCGTCAACAGCGGGATAAATCGGGACCGCCTGAACTATGATCACAGCCTATAGCGCCAATACGCCCAATGGGGTGAAAGTCACAATCGCCCTCGAGGCGTTGGGCCTATCGCGCGGCACAGATTATACGCTCAAAATTCTAAACCTGAGCGAGGGCGATCAGAAACAGCCAGACTATCTCGCGATTAATCCCAATGGCCGTATTCCCGCGATTGTCGACCATACAGAAAGCGGCAATATTCGCGTGTTTGAGAGCGGCGCGGTGCTGCTATATCTCGCCGAGAAATTTGGCGGGCTTTTGCCCAAAGACCCTGCCGCGCGAATTGAAGCCATTAGCTGGACCTATTTTCAAACCGGCGGCATTGGCCCGAATATGGGGCAGGCGGGCTATCAGAAACGCCAAGGCAATCTGGCCGTTTTTGAGCGGTTCAACACCGAATCCCACCGCCTAGTCTCCGTGATGGAAAGCGTGTTGAGCGAGGCCGATTATCTCGTGGGGGGCATGTTTTCTATCGCCGATATTATGAATTTCGGCTGGCTCAACCGCGCGCCGTCCTACATGGATTTCGATCTCACGCCCTATCCCGGGGTCACCGCATGGCTCGTCCGTCTCCGCGCCCGCGAAGACGTACAGCGCGGCTTGGCGAGTTTTGATTAGCTAGCGCTTTGACTCTCGCCGCTCTATGCGGTTTGACTAAAGCAATCGGCAAGGGAGAGCGCCATGATCGGATATATTACACTCGGCACAGCGGATATTAAACGCGGGGCCGCGTTTTACGACGCGATTGCCAAAGAAATGAACACGCCGCGCATGATGGGCTCCGAAGAAGACGGGTTCATCGCCTGGGGCAAACCGGGCGACAAGGCCGGGCTGTCTATCATCCATCCGCATGACGGAAATCCGATGTCTGTCGGCAATGGCTCTATGGTCGCCCTGCAAGCCAAAGATGAGGCGCAGGTCAAACGCGTCTATGACCTCGCGCTCTCGCTCGGCGGAACCTGCGAAGGGGAACCGGGATTACGCGGTGGCGGGTTTTACGCGGCCTATTTCCGCGATTTGGACGGGCATAAGCTGAATGCGTTTTGTATGGGTGCGGGGTAGTTGGAGATGACCGAAGACTCAAAACTTAATGCGGCAGTCGAGTTAGCAAAGGTTGCTTATGAAGACGCTTTCAAACCTCCAGCAAAAGAAGTTGGTAAAGCGCTTGGAACGGTCGGCGAGGCGGTGAATCTGGTATTAGAACCCTTAAGGCTTGTTATTTGGGGTTACGATGAAATTAAGAATTTTGTTCATGATAAAGCTGTTGAAAAACTTGAAAAAAGGGGCGTCAAAGAAGAAGATATCATAACCCCAGATCCTGATATTGCCGTGCCTAGCATTGAAGCTCTTAGATATTCAAAGCTCAAAGAAGAGTTTGCAGCTTTGCTTGCAAGTTCAATGGATAAAAACAATTTTGGTAAGGTTCATCCTTCATTTGTTGAGATATTGAAACAAATCTCGGCGGATGAGGCGAAAATGATTAAACGCTTGAGAACGATGGGTTCACCAGTTCCATATGTTGAGATATTTTTCCATGAGGGAGGTGAAGAATCATTTCGACCACAAGGTGACTTTTATGGAAATATTGCGAGAGAGGCAAATTGCGACTTTCCAGAAAACACGGATAGTTATATGATAAATATGTATAGGTTAGGTTTGCTCGAGAAAATTGCTTCCATTCAACTTTCTAATGATGAAAAGTACACATCGATTGTAGCTGCGCATCCAATGTCAAAGGCACTTCTGGATGAGCAGAATAAAGAACTCCGATATACTAAGCGGGTTTTCAGAATCTCTCCTCTTGGTGTTTTATTTTTAAGGTTCTGTTTGACCTAACTCGAAAAAAGTCGATACTGCGTCAGTAAGAGGAAAGTAACTCGCACTGGAAACCGTCTCAGAGCGCTGCCTCTACCATTTAGACTCCCCCTTGCTCCAATTACCGTCATCCTCGGGCTTGACCCGAGGATCCATCTTTCGGAGCGGGCATGGACCCTCGGGTCGGGGCCCGAGGGTGACGTGGATGGGGGGATGGGTGGTTAGTTGAAGTTCGGGTGCCGGTGACTAACCGTTTTAAAAATGATATACCTATTCCATGCAGCCTTGCGTTTATATGATGGCGTCTAAGCGCCACGGCACCATTTATATTGGCGTGACCTCAGATTTGGCGTCGCGGGAATGGCAGCATCATTCGAAGTCCCAACCCCAGAGCTTCACAGCGAAATATGATGTTCGGCGGCTGGTTTGGTTTGAACATCACGAGACAATGGCGGATGCCATTCAGCGGGAAAAATCTCTCAAACGCTGGCGGCGTCAGTGGAAGATTGAGTTAATTGAAAAGACTAATCCGCACTGGCATTCGCTGGATCCGAATACGGGTGAATTTGTTTTTGATCATGAGTGAGGGGATATAATCGTCGACGTTATATGACCCGTTACGACGGATCCTAGGCTCAAGGCCTAGGATGACGGGGGGAGGGATGTAGTCTTGCATACCCCTCACGAAACCCCGCGCACGCCTCCTTCTCCGCCTGCACATCCATGCCTGTCACTATTCGCCAGTTCCCCTCCATCTCGGCCATCGTAAATTGGTTCACCCCGCACCCAACTCGCTTGCTGTCTACATCAATCACAAAAGGCGCCCAGACGGTGGCGAGTTTGCCGAAACGCTGGACCTCGATATCGAATAGCTCTTCATGGGCGTAGCCGAGCTCTAGCGTGCTGACCCAGTCGCGCCAGCGGGGGAGTCCGTCGCGGGTTAGGCTGCCGTCCGGCCGAAGGCGGAGGAGCGTGACGCCCTCTGCAAAGACCGCATCCACCATCTCGGCGTCTCCGCGATACATAGCAATCATCAGGGAGTAGGCTGTGTTTTCCGGTGTCGAGAGGTCGAGCGGCGCATCTCTGTAATTTGGCGCATAATCCGCCGAGTTAGGGCTCTGTTGGGTGTCGGGTGCAGGTGCGGAACAGGCCGAGAGAAGGACGGCGGCGCAGGTTAGGGCGAGGTGGTGGCGGGTCATATGAGGCTCCTATTGGGGGCGTCTTATCATAGTTTTCGCGTTTCTTCCGCTGAAAATATGAGAGCGGTGTGGCTGACACTCGTTCTTTTTCAATAACTTATAAAAAACCCGAAAAACATAATCCTCACTTTCCCCCTTTACCCCTATATTTAAACTCGTTCCTCACATCGGGACAGGTAGACGTCATCTGCTGTTGTGAGGACGGTGGGGTTGAGCATCTTGAGGTGACACTCGAGACTGTGCCGGACCTTTTACGCTGAGAGACGACCGCTTTGTCTTAAACCGGGGCTGTCAGGACGGCTGGAAACAGTTGGGTTGGTGTACTGCGCAAGGAAAGCGCACCGCGATCGACACGCTAAGTTATCTTCACCGGATAACGCGGCGTCAGGGCATGCATGACCGGAAGGCAAAACTGCGGGACCCCCGCCCGGTGTATCAAAAACTGCTGCCGCAGGTTCTGACCCGCGTAAAACAAACTAACTCTTCTGGTCTCCATCGCGGAGACTGAACCTGCGGGCTGTCCCGCTTAACTATCAATCTTTCGCTGGCTCCCAGATGAGCAGTCGCAGCTTCCGCTCGCCCCTACGGCTTTGACTTTTGTCTAAGCGCCAATCGATTCTTGGCCGTGAGCGACAGGATGATGAGCGCGAGGGTGAGGGTGACAGCATTGGCGGCGATAATGGGTGCCGCGTTCGAGGTGATTCCATAGATTAACCAGAAGGCCACACCAACGGTGAAGAGCGAATACATCAGCAGGCTAATCCCGTCTGTGCGGCCCGTTCGAATGACGAGCCAAGCTTGTGGGAGAAAAGACAGTGACGTTAGGGCGGCTGCGGCATAGCCGAGTAAAATGACCTCGTTCATGTGACTAGTCCTGTGATGCGGGGCTTCGGAGATACCTGATGAGCTTTGATGTAGTTGCGGGCTTTTAGGCCGAGGATTAGGCCCGCCAAACACATCGTAAGGGCATTTGCGTAAATGACGGGGTAAGATGTCACCATCAGGCCATAGCTGAGCCAAAGGACTTTGCCGCTAGTGAGCATGCCATACATGGCGAGGCTAATGCCTGTCGTCACGCCGGTGCGCAGGATCATCACGGCCTGGGGGAGGTAGGCCATTGAGGTCAAGATGGCGGCGATGAAGCCGAAGAGTTCTATCTGTGTCATGTGTTTGGGGTAATCGCCGGACAGGATATCGAGAAGCACTATCGCGCTAATGGACCTATGCGAAAATGGGGGAACTGAAAATGCAGTTTTGCTGCAGGGCTGTGCGGTTTGCACATGAATGCGGCCCGAAACGCCACGTCAGCTACGGTTCAAGCCAAGCGCGCTATGGGGGTCTTAACGAAGTGTTTTTTGAGAGTCGCATGATGCGTAAATTATTAACTATATCGGCCATGATCTCGGGGGCGATATTGCTGTCAAACAACGCCTCGGCGCTATCTTGTGCGCGGCCCGATTTGGTGCGCACACTAGAGGCGGCCAAAGCCAGTCCAAAGATTTATTATGTGTTGGTCGGGAATTTTACGTCGCTGTCAAATGGTCCGGCTTTTACCCCTTGGGAGGCTTT
>CALDTL010000133.1 GCA_937923965.1 uncultured Caulobacterales bacterium | reverse complement strand
TCTCGTCGCGTTGTGAAGACGCCAGCCTCTGTCAGAGAGCGCGGTATTCCGGCTGTCACGAAACAGGAAACGCGCCGCGTCATCAAGACGCCAGCGTCAACTGTTGAGCGGGCTATCCCGGCTGTGACGAAGCAAGTGTCTCGCCGCGTCGTGAAAACGCCGGCTCGCACAACAGAGCGGACGATCCCGGCTATCACCAAGCAGGAAACGCGCCGTGTCGTGAAGACACCAGCGTCAACTGTTGAGCGGACTATTCCGGCTGTGACGAAGACTGTGTCTCGCCGCGTCGTGAAAACACCGGCTCGCACATCTGAGCGGTCTATTCCGGCTGTCACGAAGATGGAAACACGCCGCGTCGTGAAAACGCCAGCTCGTACATCAGAGCGGACTATTCCGGCTGTGACGAAGCAAGTGTCTCGCCGCGTCGTCAAGACACCGGCCTCTACGCAACAGCGTGCAGTTCCGGCCATTACGAAGACAGAGACACGCCGCCGCGTCGCCACACCAGCTGCAACAGTCGAACGGACTGTACCAGCGGTGACGAAGCAAGTGTCTCGCCGCGTCGTGAAAACGCCAGCCTCTACGGTTGAGCGGACAATCCCGGCTGTTACGAAAATGGAATCACGCCGTGTCATCAAGACACCAGCGTCTACCGTTGAACGGACAATCCCGGCTGTCACGAAGCAAGTCTCTCGTCGTGTCGTGAAAACGCCTGCCTCTGTTAGAGAGCGGACTATTCCGGCTGTCACGAAAGTGGAAACGCGCCGTGTTGTTAAGACACCAGCGTCTACACAAGAGCGGACGATCCCAGCTGTGACGAAGCAAGTGTCTCGCCGCGTCGTGAAAACGCCGGCTCGCACATCTGAGCGGACTATCCCGGCTGTCACGAAGGTGGAAACACGCCGTGTTGTTAAGACACCAGCGTCTACCGTTGAGCGGACTATTCCGGCTGTCACAAAGACTGTCTCCCGCCGTGTCGTGAAGACACCTGCCTCTGTCAGAGAGCGGGCTGTCCCAGCGGTCACGAAGACGGAAACACGTCGCCGCATCAAGACGCCAGCTCGTACAGCTGAACGCGCAATCCCGGCCGTAACGAAGACTGTGTCTCGCCGCGTCGTGAAAACGCCGGCATCTGTAAGAGAGCGGGCTGTCCCAGCTGTCACGAAAATGGAAACACGCCGCGTCGTTAAGACACCGGCTGCGACCGTTGAACGGACTATCCCAGCTGTGACGAAGACTGTTTCCCGTCGCGTCGTGAAAACGCCGGCCCGCACAACTGAGCGGACTATTCCGGCTGTCACGAAGACAGAAACACGCCGCGTCGTTAAGACACCGGCGCAAACTGTTGAGCGCACGGTTCCAGCTGTGACGAAGCAAGTCTCCCGTCGTGTCGTGAAGAACCCGGCCTCTACGCAACAGCGTGCAGTTCCGGCCGTCACGAAGACAGAGACGCGCCGCCGCATTAAGACACCGGCACGGACTGCAGAGCGGGCAATCCCGGCTGTGACGAAGCAAGTGTCTCGTCGCGTCGTGAAAACGCCAGCATCTGTGACTGAACGGTCTGTTCCGGCTCAAACACAGCAGGTTACACGCCGCGTCGTGAAGACACCGGCTCGTGTTTCTGAGCGGTCTATCCCAGCGGTCACGAAAACAGAAACACGCCGCGTCGTTAAGACACCGGCTCGTGTTACTGAGCGGACGATCCCTGCGGTCACGAAAACAGAAACACGCCGCGTTGTGAAAACGCCAGCGTCAACTGTTGAGCGCACGATCCCAGCTGTGACGAAGCAAGTCTCTCGTCGTGTTGTGAAAACGCCGGGCCGCGTGTCCGAGCGCACAATCCCGGCTGTGACGAAGCAAGTCTCTCGTCGTGTCATGCGCACGCCAGCGACTGTGTCAGAGCGTAATGTTCCAGCTGTCACTAAGACAGTCACACGTCAGGTCGTCAAAACACCTGCACGGACAACGGAGCGTACAATTCCGGCAAGAACGGATACTGTGACACGCCGCGTCGTTAAGACACCGGCACAAACTGTTGAGCGGACGATCCCGGCTGTGACGAAGCAAGTCTCTCGTCGCGTCGTGAAAACGCCGGCTCGTGTAACAGAGCGGACGATCCCAGCTGTCACGCAGCAGGTATCTCGCCGTGTCATGCGCACACCAGCGCAAACACAAGAGCGGACTATCCCAGCTGTGACGAAGACGGAAACCCGTCGCCGCGTCAAAACACCGGCATCTACGCAAGAGCGTCGTATCCCGGCTGTTACGAAGCAGGTCACACGTCGTGTCGTGAAGACACCGGCGACAACGCAAGAACGGACAATCCCGGCCGTCACCAAACAAGTCACGCGCCGCGTGGTTGATGGTGCTCCGCGGATCGAACGTCGCGTTATCCCGGCGCGTTACGATACGGTATCAGTCCAGCGCGTCGTAAGACCTGCTTCAACTGAGACGGTTGTTATACCGCCGCAGTTCAGCACGATCACGAAGCGCACGCAGACAAGCCCTGAGAGAGCCGAATGGCGTCAGGTCCTCTGTGAGGCGAACGCTAGCCCAACCGTTATCCGCGCTATCCAAACTGCGCTGAAGCGTGAAGGTTACTACAGCGGTGCGATTGACGGACGTCTAGGTCAGCAGACTTACGCTTCTGTTCAACGCTTCCAAGAAGCTCGTGGACTGTCTACAGGCGGCCTGACATTGACAACTGTCGATGCTCTGGGCGTGAACTGGCGCTCTATGGTCTCTGGTAACCAGCTCTCAAGCGGTGGTTTCACATCCAGTGGCCAAGCAACTGGCGGAAGCTTCTCGTCTGGCACAACAGTCTCGTCGACTGGTGGCACCGGCTCATTGAGCGGCGCCAATGTTGCAGGCGGCTACACGATCGGTGCTGACGGATCTGTCCGCAACGCATCAGGCGCGGTTATCGGAACGATGACGGCAAATGGTGATGTTGTGAACAGCGCTGGCCAAGTCGTCCTTCGCGGATTGACTGCGACTAGCGGAACAGCTGGTAGCATAGTCGGCGGAGCCGCAGGTGGTCTGAACAATCGTTCAACTATCGGTTCAGTCGGTGGCGGAAGCATGATCAACGGCGCTAGCGGCGGATCAGCCCTCAGCGGGGCAACTGTCCGCGCTGACGGAACTGTTGTGAACAGCTCCGGCTCTGTTATCGGACGTGTCAACGCAAATGGTGAAGTTATCGCTAACGGCGTTGTTATCGGCCGGGTGCGCTAGCCTAAGCCAAAATCCAGCGCCGCTGCGCGCTGGACAATAAATTCAAAAGCCTCGCCAACGAATATCGTTGGCGGGGTTTTTTGGTGCCAGTCTCAAGCGCTTTGTTGGTGTTCGCACTAACTTCTCTTCTCTGACAGACTTCGCGCAAGCGGATTGACAGAGGGGCAAGAGGGCTTATAAGGGCGCGAAATGGCCGCCGTGGGATTCGCCCAGCGCGGCTTTTATGTATTATACGGCAGGGCTTCCCTGTTTTAGGTTCAAGGACAAAACCATGTTCGCAGTCATTCAGACCGGTGGTAAACAGTATAAAGTCGCCAAAGACGATATTATCATCATAGAAAAACTCGACGGCGAAGCCGGCGGTAAAGTTAAATTCGACGACGTGCTGATGCATGGCGCAGGCAGCGATGTGAAAGTCGGTACCCCTCTCGTCGCGGGCGCCTCTGTCACAGGCGAAGTTCTCGAGCAGCGGAAGGGCGATAAAGTTATCGTTTTCAAAAAGAAGCGCCGTCAAAATTATCGCCGCAAGCAAGGTCATCGTCAGCTCGAGACCGTTGTTCGCATCACAGGCATCAAGGGCTAAGCTAAGCCCTCACCATCTTCGGGGTCTCCCCAAATCTGATTTTAGGAGTTCATCATGGCACATAAAAAAGCTGGTGGTTCATCAAATAACGGCCGCGATAGTGCAGGCCGCCGCCTCGGCGTAAAAAAATCTGGTGGCCAAGCCGTCATTCCAGGCAATATCATCATTCGTCAGCGCGGGACTAAATATTATCCCGGCGCCAATGTGGGTATGGGCAAAGACCATACATTATTTGCACTCAAAGAAGGCCGTGTGTCTTTCGCGACAAAGCGCAATGACCGAACATATGTCTCTGTCGACCTCCCTGAGGCCGCAGAATAGAGACCTGATTTTTCATTCGGGTCACCGCCAAAGGCGACCCGTTTTTAAGAACAGTAGGGAAATCGGGTCCGCCGGTTTCCCTTTTTTATTGTCCGATTGAAATGGACCCCTGCTGACAATCGGGAGGATTGTCATGAGAGATATAATCGAAACGGAACGCCTCACGCTGCGCCAAACCAAACTGCGTGATGCCGCCGCATTTTCAAAGCTTGTCTCTGATTTCGATATCGCGCGAATGACAGGCAGTATCGCCTATCCCTACCCTTTGCTGTCCGCTGAGTTTAAAATCATGACCTTCCATGCCGCAAAGCGCAGAGGCTTGGCCCATCCCTATGCCATCACCTTGACCGATGAAGACGAAATGATCGGGGTTGCTGATCTTTTCAAACGATCTGCCGATGAGCTTTGGGAAATCGGCTATTGGATTGGACAAGCGTTCTGGGGCAATGGCTTTATGACAGAAGCTTGCAGAGCCCTCCTCGCCGAAGCGAATGCGACAATGGGCGCAGAGGATCGGATTGCGGGCGTCTTCACAGATAACCCCGGCAGCGCGCGCGTTTTAGAAAAACTAGGCTTTGAGAAATCCGGCAAGCCAGATGAATATTTCTCAACGGCGCGGCTCAGCAATGCGGAGTCCCAAGACTTCATTTTGAGAGCGCGAGCATGACGATCGAAATTCAATATAGGCTCCCGACGCCGTCCGAATTTAGAGCGTTGCGCACAGAGACAGATTGGGGCGTTCCAGATCATGCCGTCACAGAGGCCGTGCTGGCACATAGTTTTTCCGGGATCGTCGCCCTTGATGACGGCAAAATGGTCGGCATGGCGCGAACGGTGGGCGATGGATGCCTCATTCTGTATATCCAGGACGTTGTCATCGCATCATCTCACCGCGGGCAAGGCATAGGTCGAGCTCTCCTTCGGGCTCTCCTGCAGGAGGCCGCGAAAACCTGCCTACCCAGCTGCACGATTGGTCTGTTTGCCGCGGCGGGTCAGGCCGAATTTTATGAGAAGCTTGGCTTTGGCACGCGGAAGCCTCCCGCTTACGGTCCTGGCATGCACGCAGCGCTCTCGGAGCTAGCCAAAGCAAGCCACGCGGCGTAAGGAGCGCGGTATGAAATTTCTCGACCAAGCCAAGATATTCGTGAAGTCCGGAACGGGCGGCGGCGGAAGCATCTCCTTTCGCCGGGAGAAATATATTGCCTTTGGCGGTCCGAATGGCGGTGACGGTGGCCGCGGCGGTCATATCTATCTGGAAGCCACCCGCAGTCTCAACACATTGATTGATTACCGCTATAAACAGCATTTCAAAGCGAAGACCGGCATGCATGGTATGGGGCGTGATCGCCACGGGGCGGCCGCTGATGATATTATCCTTAAGGTCCCTGTCGGGACAGAGGTGATCGATGCGGAGACAGACGAAGTTCTGGCGGATTTAACCGAGGATGAAGAACGGGTTTTACTTGCCAAAGGCGGAAACGGCGGCTGGGGGAACACCCGTTTCAAGAGCCCCACTAATCAAGCGCCGCGCAAAGCGAATCCTGGTGAAGACGGCGAGGAGCGATGGGTGTGGCTTCGGTTGAAACTCATCGCGGATGCCGGACTAATTGGGCTGCCCAATGCTGGAAAATCGACATTCCTATCGACCGTCAGTGCCGCCAATCCAAAAACGGCAGATTACCCCTTCACAACACTGCACCCGCATTTGGGCGTCGTCTCCATGGGCATTGCCGACCGCTTTGTCATTGCGGACCTTCCCGGCTTGATTGAAGGCGCAGCCGAAGGCGCAGGCCTCGGTCACCAGTTTCTGGGTCACGCGGAGCGATGCGCCGCCATTCTGCATATCGTCGCGGGCACATCTGATGACCCCGTTGCGGATTATATGACCATCCGCAAAGAGCTCGAGGACTATGATGATAGCTTTGAAGACAAGCATGAAGTTGTTGCACTGTCTAAATGTGACGCCTTGGACGCTGACCGCATTGCAGAGCTACAGGACGCGCTGGAAGCTGCCTGCGGCCATCGTCCTTTCCCAATTAGCTCCGTGGCGCAACAGGGGCTAAAGCCCGTCCTCGCCGCACTTTACAAACACGTCGAAGCTCGGCGCGCCGGGGAAGCGGCAGAGCGAGAAGAAAAAGAGCGGCAGGCGCAAATTGCAGCAGGCGAGATCGAAGACGTAAAAGGCTGGTCACCCTAAGCCGTGTTTACGACCGCCCAAACGATTGTGATAAAAATTGGTTCGGCCATTCTGGTGGACGCCAAGACGCAAGCCCTGCGGGAAGATTGGCTGGAGGCCCTTGCCTCAGATCTTTCAAGTCTGACCGAGAAACGGATCATATTGGTGAGCTCGGGCGCCATCGCACTCGGGCGGCAGCGCTTAAACCTGATTAGAACCTCCCTCACCTTGCCGCAAAAACAAGCCTGCGCAGCAGCCGGTCAATCCAGCCTGACCCGGGCTTACGAAAACGCCTTGGGTCGACGCAACATTGTGACCGCCCAAGCGCTTTTGACGTTGCATGATACGGAAAACCGCCGCCGCTGGCTGAATGCGCGCTCCACGCTGGATACATTATTGGAGCTGGGGGCGATCCCCATTATCAACGAGAATGATACCGTCGCCACAGATGAAATTCGCTACGGCGATAATGACAGGCTCGCCGCACGCACCGCGCAAATGATTGGCGCAGATCTCTTAATTTTGCTCTCTGATATAGACGGCCTCTACACAGCAGACCCGCGCAACGATCCCGCCGCAGAACATCTCCCGCTTGTCAACAATCTCTCCGATGACATCATGGCGATGGGCGGCGCGCCCAATGCCGCCTCGGGGGTCGGAACGGGCGGGATGGTGACAAAACTCGCCGCGGCTCAAATCGCGACGCAAGCTGGCTGCGACATGATTATTTGCGATGGCCGCGACGTCGGGGCTTTAGCGGCCCTTGGACGCGGCGCGAAACACACCCGCTTTAAAGCCAAGAGCAACCCTCGCAAAGCCCGGGCTCAATGGATCGGCGGCGCATTGAAACCCAGCGGCGCGCTACATATAGATGCCGGGGCCGCAAAAGCGCTCAAAGCGGGGAGTAGCCTTCTCCCTGCGGGCGTGACCTCTGTGACGGGAGCCTTCCAAAAAGGGGACGCCGTTTCAGTCATCACGGGCGGCATTGAAATCGCGCGCGGTCTTGTCGCCTATGACCTCTCAGAAGCCGACCGAATCAAGGGGCTAAAATCCAGTGAAACCACTGCCGTGTTGGGCTATGAAAATGGCGCAGCTCTTATCCATCGAGACAATTTGGTGATGCTTTAATTATGACACTTGAAAATGACATGGCCCGCTTAGGGGGCGCCGCTCAAACTGCGGGAACGCAGTTGAAAATAGCCTCCGAAGACGTCCGCAACGCGGCCTTGCTGGCCATGGCCAAACATATACGCTGCTCTCAAGAAAATATATTGGAAGCCAATGCCGCGGACATGCGAGCGGCTGAGACGAAAGGGCTCTCCGCACCGCTGCTGGATCGCTTGAATCTCGACGCGGACAGAGTGGCATCAATGGCCGAAGGTCTGGAGGCTATAGCCGCCCTGCCCGATCCTATTGGCGCTGTCGAAAAACAATGGGTTCAACCCAACGGTCTTGAGTTTTCAAAAGTCCGCGTGCCGCTTGGCGTTATCGGCATGATCTATGAGAGCCGTCCAAATGTGACAGCTGATGCCGGCGGCTTATGCGTTAAATCCGGGAATGCTTGCGTGTTACGCGGCGGATCAGAAAGCGTTCGCTCTAACAAAGCGATCCACGTCGCCCTTCAACTCGGGCTCCGGGACGCAGGATTACCTGAAACCGCTATTAATCTTGTCCAAACAACTGATCGGGCAGCGGTCGGCCATATGCTGGACGGATTAAACGGCACGATTGATTTAATCATTCCACGCGGCGGCAAAGGCCTCGTCTCTCGCGTCCAAAAAGAAGCGCGGGTGCCGGTGCTTGCGCATGAAGATGGCCTAAATCACAGCTATGTCCACAAAGACGCTCAAATTGATCTCGCTGTAAAAGTCGTGGAAAATGCAAAGCTTCGCAGGACCAGCGTTTGCGGGTCAACGGAAACCGTGCTTGTTGATGAAGCTATTGCCGAAACATTCTTACCGGCCTTAGAGACTGCTATCGGCGACCGTTGTGAGCTCAGAGCCGAAAGCCGCGCCTTAAACTATCTCGAAAATGCGGTAGCCGCTACAGAGGCTGACTTCGACACGGAACATCTCGCGCCAATTCTGAATATTGCTGTTGTTCGCGATATTGACGCGGCGCTGGCACATATCGAAAAACATGGAAGCGGCCATACGGACGCCATTCTAACGGACAACGCAGAGATCGCGCAAAAATTCTTAGACCGTGTTGACAGCGCAATCGTCTTGCAAAACGCATCGACGCAATATGCCGATGGCGGCGAATTTGGGTTTGGTGCCGAGATTGGCATTGCGACCGGACGTATCCATGCTCGGGGTCCTGTAGGCGCACAACATTTGACGAGTTACAAATATCAGGTGCGCGGCACGGGACAAACCCGTCCTTGATACCTACCGGGAGATCCATAGGCCTCTTTGGGGGATCCTTTAACCCTGCCCATGGCGGGCATTTGCATGTTGCGAGAGCTGGATTACGGCAGCTCCAATTGGACCAAATTTGGTGGTTGGTTAGCCCGCAAAACCCCCTGAAGCCTGAGCAACCTAGCTGGGAGTCCCGCGCGGAGACCGTTCGGCGGCTACCCCTGCCGCCCAATATGCGCGTGTCAGATGTCGAGCTGAGATATCGAACGCAATATACAATTGATTTGCTGACAACGCTGAAAGCGCGGCGACCCGATTTGAACTTTGTTTTCATGATGGGCGCGGATAATTTGCTTCAACTGCCAAAATGGCGCGATTGGCGCCGTATCATGGAAACCATACCCATTGCTGTCATCGCGAGGCCAAGCTCCCCCATCAAAGCCCGCTTGGGCCTAGCCGCGCAGCAATACAGACACGCCCGCATCCCCGAAGACCAGGCCCATACACTCAAACACGCCGTCGCGCCCGCTTGGTCTTACCTGACTCTACCGCTGGACAAACGCAGCTCATCGGCTATTCGCGCGTCCTCAAATCGCCCTGATGAATAGCTGACCGATAGAGTGTGGCGAAAGCAAATTTTTTATGTTAACACTTAAATCACCGAATACCTTATGGAGAGCCTTCTGACCGCTGCACATCAAGAATCCCCGGCTACAGTGTCCGTTCATGACGGCCCTGAAGCGAAAGAGCTTTCAGACTTCATCCAAAATGTCCTTGATGAAAATTCGGCTCTAGATGTCATCGAAATTGACATTCGCGGTAAATCCTCCATCGCCGATTACCTCCTCGTTGCCTCCGGACGGTCAAACCGCCATGTCAGCGCGCTTGCAGATTATGTGCAGCGTGCCCTCAAGGAACGCGGCTTCAAAGAGCTAGTCGTGGAGGGCCAAGAGGCTTCAGATTGGGTTCTCATAGATGCAGGTGACGTCATTCTTCACGTCTTCCGCCCTGAGGTTCGGGTTTTTTATAACCTTGAAAAAATGTGGTCTGTGCCGCTACCGCAGGGCCTCGAAGGCGTGAAAGAACAAGCTCCGGAAGATACGACTTAAGCGTGAAACTCATCCTTAGAGCGGGCGGTCTTCTCCGCAAGGGTCCCGAGAAAGTCCTCGTTGATGATTATATCACCCGCGCACAAGGTTTGGCGCGCGGAACGGGTTTCATCTCGGTGGAAGAGCAAGCCATAGAGCTCAAAGGTCAATATGATCGGGCAGCGGAGACAAGCAAATTACTATCTGCCGTAAAAGCTTCGGACGAACTTATCTTACTGGATGAACGCGGCAAAAGCCCAAGCTCAAGAGAGATCGCGGCACATTTTGAACGGCTGAGGGACGACGGCGTGGCCGCAAGTTACATGATTATCGGCGGCGCGGATGGCTTCGAGCCATCTACGGTTAAAGCCCATCGCCCCGGCCGTATCACCAAATGGAGCTTTGGGTCACAAACCTGGCCGCATAAAATGGTTCGGGTCATGGCCGCAGAGCAGATCTACCGCGCGCTCTCGATTTTGGCCAAGACGCCCTACCATAGAGATTAGGCGTGATGTTCAATGGCATGGTTAACTGGCAATAAACAGATTAAGTCCATGAAGCTGTTATGCGTATCGCTCTCGCCATATTGACCCTCATGCTTGCCGCGCCAGCCTATGGGCAAAGCGTGAGCGATATCGACGATCTCACAAAAAAAGAACAAGCCGCGCGGCAGAAAGCGGAAGCGCTAGACGCCGAGCGTGCCAAAGTCCGCAAAGATGTCTCGGCATTGAAAAAAACGCTCGCAAAGGCCGCGCAGCAAACGCAAAATATCGAAAGAGATTTGACCGCGCTGGAAGACGACATAGAAAATCTAACGCAGCGTTCGGAGGCGTTAACAACGCAAATCCAAGAAGACCGTATTCAATACACAAAGCTGATCGCGGCGCTTCAACGACTTGAAGCCTCGCCGCCCCCGACACTCGCTCTAACACCTCGCGATGCCAAGCGCGCGGCCACGGCCGGTCAACTCATCGCGACATTATCGGATAAGCTGCAAATTCGAGCGGAGGCTCTTGCTCTAAACCTAACCGCGCTAGAGGTTACGCAAGCTCAACTAAAACTCAAAAAAAATGATCTCTCACAAACGCAAGGTCGATTATCGGCCGAAATGAAGACGGTGAACAAAGGCCTCACGACCAAGACAAAATTAGAGACCAAACTCGCCGAAGAAAAGAAAGCCGCGGCCGCCGAGGCGGAGCGTTTTGCAGCAGAGTCAAAAACCCTGCGCGAGCTCATTGCAAAGTTAGAGTCTGAGGCGGCCAAGGTCGTGCCGCGTCCGAAACCGGGGCGCAGGCCTAGTCAGAAACTTGTTCTTCCGGACGGAACAAAACGCTTTGCCGAAGCGAAAGGCACAATGCTTCGCCCAATATCGGGACGACTCGTGAAATCCTTTGGACGCGGCGAAAAAGGGTTAACATTCGCCGGACGCTCAAAGGGGCAAGTTTTGGCGCCTTATGCGGGACGTGTGGAGTTTTCCGGCCCGTTTAAAAATTACGATAATGTGGTCATTTTGAACGTTGGCGATGGATATTTTGTCCTGTTGACTGGATTAGATGGGTTATTTGTCGACGCCGGAGACACTGTGCGGCGCGGTGAACCCGTGGGCGATATGCCGGCGCAGTCCAACTCGGAACTCTATATTGAGCTGCGGCGAAATGGCTCTCCCGTTGATCCAGCCCCGTGGTTAGCGCCGTCCGACGTTAAATCAGGGTAAGTTGGCCCAAAAATCGCAGTGATAAGGCTGGCAAAGCGTTGATGAGATAGCTAAGTCTTAAATGTATATTTGGAGTCCCATTGTGAAATTTGTCTTGCCTGCCCTCGGAAGTGTCGCGGCTGTTGCCCTATTTGCCTTCTCAACCACCCAGCAAGCCGCTGTTGCTGTTGAGCGCCCCGCATATGATGAAACCTTTGAGCAGCTAGAACTTTTCGCCGACGTGCTCGCGCGCGTCCGCAATCAATATGTTGTTGAAGTCGATGATAGCGCTCTCATCGAAGATGCAATGAACGGAATGTTACAATCGCTCGACCCGCATTCTTCCTATATCGGTCCAGACGCTTTCAAAGATATGCGGATGAATAACAAAGGTGAATATGGCGGGTTAGGCATGGAAGTCACAATGGAAGATGGCTTTGTAAAAGTTATCTCGCCGATTGACGACACACCTGCAAAACGCGCCGGCGTCAAAGCCGGTGACTTCATCACTGAGATTGAAGGAAAATCTCTCATGGGCGCGACATTGACCGAAGCCGTCGATCAAATGCGCGGCAAACCAGGAGAGCCAATAAATATTACCATCATCCGTGAGGGCGAAGATCCGATTGAACTGGATATCACCCGCGAGATCATCAAACGCCAAACTGTTAAATTCGAAATAAAAGACGGCATTGGCTATGCGCGCATTGCGCAATTCAATGAAAAGGCGGCTGATGGCTTACGCAGCGCTATTAGCGATCTGCAAGTTGAGAATAATGGCCGCCTACCCGGTATGATTCTGGACCTACGCGGGAATCCCGGAGGGCTTCTTACGCAATCCGTCGCCGTCTCTTCGATCTTTTTGGATGGCGGCGAAGTGGTTTCTACCCGTGGACGGCGCGCGGATGATGTAAATGTCTACAATGCCGAGAAAGGGCAGATGGCGAAAAATGTGCCCCTGATTGTCCTCGTAGACGGCGCGTCAGCGTCCGCATCAGAGATTGTTGCCGGCGCGCTCCAAGATAAAGGCCGCGCTCTGATTGTTGGCATGACAACATTTGGAAAAGGCTCGGTCCAAGATGTCATTCCTTTGCGCGGTGGCCGGGACGGCGCGTTGAAAATCACAACGCAGAGATATTATACGCCAGATGGGCGCAGTATTCAGGCCAGCGGTATCACGCCGGATATCTTCATTTCTGCGATTCCAGATGACGGAAAAGACAATAAGCGTTTCTCAGAAGCCAGTTTGCCAAACGCCATCGCAAATGAAGACGAAGCCACAGAAGAAGATACAGAAAATGTCGAAGAGATAGTGATCGACTACCCGGCTGAGGACTTTGAAGTCTCTGATGATTATCAACTTCAACAAGCTATCGCGCTTTTGAAATCTGGAGATTATGAGACGAAACTTGCCGAGGCTAAAGGCTAAAGACATGAATCTCAAATCTTGGACGTCATTGAAATGGGGCGGGCTTGCGCTTGCCGTAGCTCTCCCGCTTTATGCCATCGCCGATGATAAGAAATCTGAACCCGTTTATGATCAAATGCGGATCTTCGGAGATGTCCTCGCGCTCGTCCAAGACTCTTATGTTGAAGACGTTGATACGGCCTCATTGATTGAAAATGCACTTAATGGCGCCCTCCACTCTCTTGATCCGCATTCCACCTATGTCCCGCCTGTCGATTTCACCGAGCAAAGAGAAGCCGTTCGGCGTGAATATGGCGGTCTCGGCATTGAAATCCAATCCGAAGGCGGATTGGTCAAAGTTAACCACGCCATCGAAGATGGCCCCGCTTACGCAGCCGGCATACGCGCAGGCGATTTGATTACGGCCGTGGACGGCGAGGACATCCGAGGAAAGTCATTGGACGACGCCGTCAGCGGAATGCGGGGGCTCAAGGGCGAACCTGTAACGGTCACAGTACTTACTTCTGGCCGAGAGGCACGCGATATCGTTGTGGTAAGGGACACTGTGCGCGGCAGGGCTATCCGCCACCGCGTTGAGGACGGCGTTGGATATATGTTTATCGAAACCTTCAATAATGATCGCCTGACCAAGGATACAATAAACGCATTGGCGGATCTGGAACGGCAAATAGGTAAATTGGATAAGCTTATCATCGATATGAGAGGCAATCGCGGTGGTCTCCTGACAGAATCCGTAAGTATTTCTGGGCTCTTTTTGGATGGCGGAGAAGTCCTGTCCGCGCGCGGCCGAGATGCAAGTGATAATGAACGCTACAATGCGGAGGCTGGCGAATTATATCCAGACGCGAGAATTGTCGTCCTGATGAGTCCCGGGTCCGCTTCGGCGGCTGAAATCGTGGCAGGTGCTTTACAGGATCGCGGTCGGGCGGTGGTCTTGGGACGCAGAAGCTTTGGCAAGGGGTCAGTGCAATCCGTGATACCGCTTGGGCCCGATGACGGCGCTTTAAGACTTACGACCCAACGCTATTACACGCCGTCGGGGCAATCCATCCAAGGGCGCGGAATCATGCCTGATCTATTAGTTTCGGGCATAGAAGATACAGGGGAAATCAGAAAACGTTTCCGAGAAGACTCATTGCGTAACTTTCTGATAAATCCAGATGAAACTGATTATGAAGAGAAATATGAGGACATTTTATATGCGCCTGAAACCTTCCCTGAAGATGAAGATTTTCAACTCAGCAAAGCTGTCGAGGTTTTAAAAACGTCGCAATATGATCGTCTGCTGGAAGCCCAAGAAGCGCGGTATTAAAAACGATAACCGTTCCTCTTTTTACTTTCCTCCCATATGGCAAATATTGTCCTGAGGGCCAAACCCTCATAGACAGTTATCATGGCCCACCCGCATCCGAATCGCCAAACCGCACCCAAGCTGCCGTCTAGGCGTAAACATGGTCTCTTGGCAGCTGCTGTTTTTGCAATCGGTTTAGCTATTCCCGCCTTGGCTATCATGGCCTTTGGTGATGAAAGAGATGCCGCGTCTGAAGGCTCAATCGCACTCGCCCCTTTGCCGCAAAATGAACCTCTTGCCCCGCTGGATAATGAAACATTAGACACACCTGACTTACTTGCCGGCGAGGTCCCCGAAGACGTTAATCCGACTGAAGCCTTGGTCACCGTTCCGCCCCCGTCAACATCGGAAGACCCGCCTCTGGGGTCGAAACGCATAGAAATTCCCCAAGCCGCTATCGCACTACCCAAAGCCCCTATTGCAGGCCTCACACGGGACGGTGCTTTCGGTCCGATCCCCTCCAAGGCCGCTGGGTCTGCGCTCAATGCTTACCGCAGGCCATTCACCCGCCAAGCCGGAAAACAGCCCGTCTCAATAATTGTGGGCGGATTAGGCGTAAACCGCGGCTTGACCCAGAATGCTATTGAAAGCCTGCCGGCCGATGTGACGCTGTCCTTCGCGGCCCATAGTATTGGTCTACAGGACTGGGTTGATGCGGCCCGTGCCGATGGCCACGAAGTCCTCATTGAAATCCAGATGGAGTCAGCGGCCTTTGACAGCAGTGAACCTGGATCAGATAAAGCCTTGCGCATTACGGTTCCGCCTGCCGAAAATGGACGGCGGTTGGATTGGATGATGGCCCGCGCGCAAGGCTATGCGGGGCTAATTAACTTCAATGGTGATGTGTTTCTCACCCGCACCGATGCAGCGGCGACTTATATGGATCGTCTGTCTAAGACAGGCGTCGGATTTTTTACCGACGGCGCTTTTGCAACGCCGACATTGCCGTCTCTTGCGCGGTCGATGCGCCAACCATTCAAGACTGGGCATGGTTTGATCGACCCACAGCCCATCCCCCGCATAATTTCAGCTCGGTTGATCGGATTAAGCCAGACCGCGAAATCAGGCTCCCATCCCGTAGGCGTTGGATTTGGATATCCTGAAACTATTTCTGAGGTTCAGGCTTGGATCGCCACTCTCGATGACCAAAACCTACAACTCGCACCCGCGACCTCGGCTCTGAAATAAATCATGAAACGCAAAAAGACTGATTACCGGCGTAATGTCGGCGTCGCGATTTTCAATCAGCAGGGCCAAATTTGGCTCGGCAAGCGCTTTGGCGAAGACGGGCCGCATGTGTGGCAATGCCCGCAAGGCGGAATCGACAAAGGAGAAAAACCCAAAGCCGCCGCGCGGCGTGAACTCTTCGAGGAAACAGGCTTGCGCGCCAATAAAATGGAATATCTCGGCAAGGTAAAAGGCTGGCTCTATTATGATTTCCCGCCCAAAGTTCTGGCCAAGAATAAAAAATCTAGGAAACACATTGGGCAGCGGCAGAAATGGTATGCCTTTCGCTATTTCGGCGATGGATCCGATGTAGATTTGCAATCTCACGGCCCGCAAGAATTTTCCGAATGGAAATGGGCGGAGCTGCACAGTATCGCTGACACAATCGTCCCTTTCAAGCGCCCTGTCTATGAACGGCTGATGGTCGAATTTGAACCCTTCGCAAAACCCATAGATTAGACTAAGCCGCTTTATGATTGGCTCAGAGGGAACGTCCAAAAATGCACTGATCTTTGTGTTGATTACAGTGATGATCAACTCAATCGGGTTCGGCATTATGATCCCGGTTCTGCCGGACTTACTAAAAGACCTCACAGACCTTCCGAATAATCAGGCCGTGGTCTGGGGTATGTGGCTCACTTTCGTTTTCGCCTTTTTCCAATTCATCTGCATGCCAATCGTCGGAGGTTTATCAGATAGATATGGCCGCCGCCCTATCATGCTGCTCTCGCTGCTGGGGCTTGGCCTTGATTATTTTATTATGGGATTTGCCCCAACGGTCTGGTTTCTGTTTTTGGGCCGCATCATCGCAGGTGCATTTGGCGCGACCTTCTCAACCGCCAATGCCTATATTGCTGATATCAGTCCGCCTGAAACCCGCGCGCAAAACTTTGGTCTTGTCGGCGCCGCTTTCGGTGTTGGCTTCATGTTGGGACCTGTCATTGGCGGGTTGATTGGGAATGAATTTGGACCCCGCGCGCCGTTCATTGCCGCCGGAGTCATATCTCTTCTAAATGTGATTTACGGCTTTATTTTTCTGCCCGAAACACTCGCGAAAGACAAACGCCGGCCGTTCGATTGGAAGCGCTCCAATCCGTGGGGATCATTGAAATCTCTTGGGCGAATCAAAGGCGTCAAAGGCCTCATTTTTATTCTTTTTCTCCTTGCGATGGCCCACACCGTCTATCCGACAACTTATGCCTTCTCGACACAGGAAGGCCTCGGATGGACCGCCGGAGATGTCGGCCTCTCCCTCGGAGCTTTTGGCGTTGCCAGTATGATTGTCCAAGGCGGCTTGATCCGTATTATTATTCCAAAAATCGGACTTTTCTGGGCAGGCGTAATTGGCATGATTTCAGCGATAATCGCTTATACGATGATGGGGAGTGCCGATAAGGGCTGGATAATCTATGCAGCGGGCCCTTTCGCCGCGCTTGCCGGATTATACGGCCCCTCGCTCACCAATATGATGAGTTCTCGGATCTCCGAGTCTGAGCAAGGCGAATTGCAAGGCGCGATTGGCGCGGCTCAAGGCTTGGCTCTAATGATTGGGCCATTTCTCATGGCGGGCATGTTCTGGTATTTTGGAGATCGCGGTCTGAAAACGGAGTCAGGCTTAAACGGATTTCCCGGAAATATAGTGGATATTGGCGGACATCTCCTCAGCGCCGCACCCATTCCATATATCCCCGGCGCGCCTTTTCTCATGGCGGCAATGCTCGCCCTTATCTCTTTCGTGATATTTGTTTCCATCACAACCAAAGCCGACAGAGATGCGCGCTATAAGCCAGCCGCAACGTCTGAAATAGAGCCGATAGTGTTGAAAAACTCCGTGTTTAACTCCGAACATTCAGCTCCGTAAATTTGGACGAGCGCCCCCGTTCTCTACGCGGTGCTCATTTTGTGACCATTCATGTAAAGCTTGGCCATTTTCCGAAGGTTTTGGGCGGTT
>CALDTL010000132.1 GCA_937923965.1 uncultured Caulobacterales bacterium | reverse complement strand
GGGCTGGCGCTCGAAGCCACAGCTATCATTCTTGCACATAATCACCCCAGCGGCGACTCGACTCCGAGCCAAGCGGATATCGATATGACGTTTCAAATCATCGAGACCTGCAATGCCGTCGGCATATCTGTCCACGATCATCTCATCATTGGCCGCGAGGAAATCGCAAGTTTCAAAATGTTAGGCCTTATGTGACTTGACCCGCAAGGTGTTTCCCTCTCTTGTAAGAAAAAACGATTGGGGAATGGAATGGACACGACTGACGATTTAAAACCGAATAAGAACTATCGAACGTTGGTCCTTTTACTTCTGACTTTAATTTACGCTTTCAATTTCATTGATCGTCAAATTATTGGGATTCTGTCGCCCTTCATCCAAGCTGACTTGGGGCTATCCAACTCTCAATTGGGACTTTTGAAAGGCTTTTTATTCGCCCTCTTCTACACCGTTGTTGGCTTACCCATCGCGTGGTTGGCAGATCGGTATAACCGAGTGAATATCATCTCAATTGCTTTGGCGACTTGGAGTGGCTTTACCGCCCTCACCGGCATGGCCAATAGTTTTCTCACAATTGGTCTAGCGCGCATGGGCGTAGGCGTGGGTGAAGCCGGAGGGTCTCCGCCGTCACATTCAATCATTTCAGATATGTATGCGAAAGAGGAACGAGCGGGCGCTCTTGCTATCTACTCGCTGGGTATCCCACTAGGCCTAGGCTTTGCCTATTTCATGACTGGGTTTTTACTAGGCAATCCAGATAACGGCATAAGCTGGCGGACATTACTCATTATTCTGGGCGTCACAGGTGTCGCTCTCGCTGTTGTCACAAAACTCATTATCAAGGAGCCGAAACGCGGCGCTCAGGAAAAAGCGAATGACGATGCCATTAAAATCCCGTTTAAAACTGCCCTTAAGACCCTTTTGTCAATACCGTCGTGGTGGGCGATGGCATTGGGGATCGCTTTCGCCTCTTTCGTAGGATATGCTGTTTCTACGTGGCAAATGGACTACCTTCTTCCTTTCGATGGAGGCCAAGACAGCTCCGTTGGATTCACCAAGATGATGTATGTTTTGGCATTCACAAATTGCTTCATCTATGGCGGCGGGACGTTTTTCGGGGGGTGGATCACTCAGAAACTCGCAGGGAAGTCCGTGGCCTATTACGGCATTGTTCCGGCGGTCTCCATTTTGATTTGTTTACCTCTAGTAATTTTAGCTTTCTGGGTGCCTTCAACCCTCTTGCATCTCGTGATTGGCGGAGGATTGCTTTTCTTCTTGGGCATGTATCTCGGGCCATCATTCGCTATCGCGCAAACTTTGGCCCCGATAAACATGCGAGCCATGTCCACGGCTATCTTTTTCTTAGTGCTAAATCTCATTGCGCTTGGCGGTGGACCCACAACCGTGGGATTCTTGGCGGATATATTTAAACCGGAACATGGCCAAATACACGCCATCAGACTCTCCATCACGATTGTCTCTTTTATGCTGGCTGTGAGCGCGATTTGCTTTCTCATCGCCGCGAAAACTCTGCCCAAAGACTGGGCCGCTGCCGAAGCGCGTAACGAAACGGCTGCAGAGACTTGACCTCACGCGCTGCCTGATGTCCAAGGCGGCGCACATTTACAGGTGAGTCTCTGCCATGATTGAACGTTACGCCCGTCCCGAAATGACCGAAATTTGGTCTGCGGCTTCGAAATATCGAATCTGGTTCGAAATTGAAGCGCATGGTTGCGATGCCCTCGCCGAGATTGGCGTGATACCAAAATCCGCGGCCAAAAATATCTGGGACCGCGGCGGCTCCGCAGAGTTCGATGTCGCAAAAATCGATGAGATCGAGCGCGAGGTCAAACATGACGTGATTGCCTTCCTGACCCATCTCGCAAGCTTTATCGGAGAGGATGCCCGTTTTGTGCATCAAGGCTTCACTAGCTCTGACATTCTCGACACGACCTTGTCAGTTCAATTGGCCCGCGCGACAGACCTTTTATTGGTTGGTATGGACCGCGTGTTGGCGGCTCTCGAGAAACGCGCCAAAGAACACAAGCACACCATCACAATCGGGCGTAGCCACGCCATTCACGCAGAACCTACGACATTTGGCGTAAAGCTTGCGCGCTTCCATGCGGAAATGGCGCGAGGCCGAAATCGTCTGGTGCAAGCCCGCGAGGAAATCGCGGTATGCGCAATATCCGGCGCTATCGGGACTTTCGCGAATATTGATCCCGTCGTCGAAGCGCATGTCGCCAAAGAAATGGGCCTCGCTATCGAGCCTGTCTCCAGCCAAGTGATCCCACGAGACCGCCATGCCGCTTATTTTGCGACGCTCGGCGTTATCGCATCTTCTATCGAAAACATCGCGGTTGAAATCCGCCACCTTCAACGCACAGAGGTCTTGGAGGCGGAAGAGTTCTTCTCCAAAGGGCAAAAAGGCAGCTCAGCGATGCCCCATAAACGTAACCCAGTGCTCACCGAGAACCTAACTGGCCTTGCGCGCCTCGTCCGAATGGCCGTCGTGCCGGCTATGGAAAATGTTGCGCTGTGGCATGAGCGGGACATCTCCCATAGCTCAGTTGAGCGCGGGATTGGCCCAGACACAACCGTTCATCTTGATTTTGCCCTGCACCGCTTGGCCGGCGTGATTGAAAATCTTGTTGTCTATCCTGACAAAATGAAAGCCAATATGGATCGCCTGGGCGGTCTCCATAACTCGCAGCGGTTCCTGCTCGCTCTGACTCAGGCAGGTGAGCAACGCGAAAGCGCCTATCGCCTCGTTCAGCGCAATGCGATGAAGGTCTGGGAGTTGTTTAGGACTAAAGGCGATGCGGGTGATGGGGCCTTCTTAAATCTCCTGCTGAAGGACGAAGATGTGACCGCCCTTCTATCTGAGCAGCAAATTCACGATATGTTTGATGATGGCTATCATCTCAAGCATGTGGACACGATTTTTGAGCGAGTATTCGGCTAGTCACTGTCTGTCTTTGGCGGCGTTTTTCGCCATTTATGCTTAATATCGATTAACCAGCCTAACAAAACGGTTAGGCTCCCTCCATTTGTTCCTTAACAAATCATTGTTTTTGCACGGGTTCTGAGCGCGGCTACAATATTTTTGTCATTTTTCACAACACATGTGAAAATATATATATTCATTATATCAATGACTTAGGAAAAAACTGCCCGCGTTTATCCATCATTCTAAACAGGGTCCTAACGCGCGATTCGGGAGATGTTTACCAATAGTCGTTACGCCTTGGCTCACAAAAATAAAAACAGTGCACCCTAGAACACTCCACCGAGACCAAGGACCTAAACATGAAACTTCTCTCTTCTATCTTAGCCGCTACAATCGTTACGACAGCTTTTGCAGCTCCTACCTTTGCGGCATCACCTGACGTCTATGTCGTCAACTTCCGCAATGCACAGGACAATAATTCGGCTCGTCTTGATGGCGAATTGTCAACAGCTCTCGCCATTTCAGGCGTGAACGCTGAAGAAGTTGTCATTGACACATCCACAGCTGCGAAATGGGAAAAAGGCGCGCATGAAGCGTTTGACCGCGACATTGTACCTGTCTTCAACCAGTGGGTTGGCCTTCCAGGATTTGCTGCGGTTGTCGACGCAAAATCAAAGCGCGTTATCGGTTGTGTAAACAGCACATTCTCCGCAAATGAGATGGCTGACAAAATCCGCGAGATGGCCTCTGCGTCAGCAGGTTCCGCCTATTTGAGCCGCGCTTCGATCACTTCGAAAACAACGCGCTGCCCTGCCCCGCACAATGTGGATCCAGGAAACTAAATCGGGCGCTATAAACTCTGATTAAGAGAAAAGCCTAGAGCCTCACGGTTTTAGGCTTTTCTTGTTTTTGGTGGGCTATAAGAGCCTTCACTAATTTGTGACTGCACCTTTCACATCACATTCAGTCACATCATGGCATGAGGCGATCATGAAAAACTTCATTAAAATTGCGATAGCCGCCCTAGGCGCTACTTTTGGCTCGAGCAGCATAGCAAATGGCTATCAAGCCGCGACACCAGACGTTTATGTTGTCATGTTCCGCGCTGATTACTGCGCGCCTTGCAAGATTGTAGAGCCCGCACTCAGCCAAGCCCTGACGAACTTGAGCGATCCGCGTATTGAATATGTCCATATTGATATTGGCGCAGGCAATGGCGAAGCAAACGCCCACACCGTTTTTGACCGTGGATTAGTTCAGCAATATAACATGTGGCTGGGCGTTACGGGTTTCGCTGCCATTATTGACGGCGACACCAAGCAAACACTGGGCTGTGTGAATATGCAATATGACGCTGGCTCAATGGCCATGCATATTCGCAACTTACAAAACATCGCGCAGCGCAATGAACCAAGCATTGATTTTACCTGCCCCGCGTCTAACGCCCCCGTTTAGAGGTAGCTTTAGCCGCCATAGACCTCTTCGCGCGCGGCTTTGAGCTCTGACGCCATGCGGTGCCGTATGGCATCATCTGAAATATCGCAATTTGCCGCCGTTAAGTCTCCGCGGAGCTTCCGAAAAACATCCTCATCTCCCGCTTCTTCCATGTCCGCCATGATGACCTCCAAAGCATATGCATCGGCTTCCGCTTCGGTTTTACCCATAAGATTTGCCGCCCATTGACCGAGGGCTTTGTTGCGTTTCGCTTCCGCTTTAAACTCTTTTCCCGCATCCAAAACGAATTTAGCTTCCTGCGCGTTTCCACGTTCATCAAAAGTCGACATTTTCATATCCTCAAGGGTTAATCTCTGTTTCCTCCCATCTATGTACGCCCTCGCCTCGCTTCAAGCTGCAATATCCCCAAAATGTGCGCTTGTTCTCATTGTTACGCAGTCTTCTAAGGGCTATGGAGCGCCAACGGGACGCGAGGCTGACTCGCATATCCATTTGCCGGAGCCGCAGAATGAGCCGTCGCAAGCAAATATATGAAGGTAAGGCGAAGATCCTTTACGAAGGACCTGAGCCAGGCACACTTGTCCAGTATTTTAAGGATGACGCCACAGCCTTTAACGCTCAGAAAAAAGCGATCCTCGACGGCAAAGGCGTTTTGAACAACCGTATCAGCGAATTTGTCATGATCCGTTTGGGCGAAATCGGCATACCGACCCATTTTATCAAGCGCCTTAACATGCGTGAGCAACTGATAAAAAAGGTCGAGATCATTCCTCTCGAAGTGATTTGCAGAAATGTCGCCGCAGGCACCATGGCGAAACGTCTTGGTATGGAGGAAGGCACGAAACTTCCTCGGGCTGTCGTCGAATTTTGTTTAAAACGTGATGATTTGGGCGACCCCCTGATTGCGGAGGAACACATCCATGCCTTTGGATGGGCCACGCATTCAGAGGTCGACGAAATGATCGCAATGACTCTGCGCATTAATGACTATCTACAAGGCATGTTCGCCGGGATAGGCATCAAACTGATCGATTTCAAAATCGAATTTGGCCGTCTAGACGTCCAGCTCGAGAACGGCTCTATGGCGCATCAAGTCGTCTTAGCCGACGAAATCAGCCCGGATAGCTGCCGTCTTTGGGACCGCGAGACCGACCGGAAAATGGACAAAGACCGTTTCCGCCGCGATCTTGGCGAAGTCACTGAAGCTTACACCGAAGTCGCCACCCGTCTCGGTATTTTGAAAGAAGCCAACAATAAAACCGCACCGACCCTCTCGGTCGTGTCGAATGACGATTAAAGGATAATCCGATGAAAGCCCTTGTATATATCGGTCTTAAACCCGGTGTCCTGGACCCGCAAGGCCGCACAATTGCACGGTCTTTAAATGATCTGGGGTTTGATGAAGTTGAAAATGCCTTCCAAGGGAAGATCATCGAATTGACGCTATCAAGCACAGACACCGAGGCGGCCGAAGCGCGTGTAAAAGCCATGTGCGAGAAGCTTCTCGCCAATACGGTGATTGAGAACTACCGTATTGAAATCGTCACGGCAGAGTAGACCATGCAAACCGCTGTTATACGCTTCCCTGCATCCAATTGCGATCGAGATGCCGCTGTTGCGCTGGAAAAGCTAACGGGGCGAAAGCCTCTCATTGTTTGGCATCGCGAAACTGAACTACCCGCCGGCGTTGGGTTTGTCGTCATGCCCGGCGGTTTTTCATATGGCGATTACCTCCGAAGCGGCGCAATCGCATCCCGCTCTCCTATCGTTCAAGATATCAAAGCTAAGTCTGAACGTGGCTTGGCCGTTGCGGGATTTTGCAACGGGTTTCAAATCCTAACCGAGGCAGGCATGCTCCCCGGTGCCCTTATGCGAAATAAGAATTTAAAATTCGTGTGCCGCCCGGAAAGACTGAAAATTGAAACTACAGACTCGCGTTTCACATCAAAATATGAAAAAAATTCGGAGGTCATTTTTCCGGTCGCGCATCATGATGGTAATTACTTTGCAGATAAGGATGTTATCAACCGCCTTGAAAAAGAAGGCCGGATTTTATTTCGTTATGCCGAAAACCCAAATGGCTCTGTCAATGACATCGCAGGGATCGTCAATGAAGGCGGGAATGTCTTTGGCATGATGCCTCACCCTGAGCGCGCAATTGACCCGCTTCATGGCGGAACGGACGGTATCAACCTCTTCAAATCCATCTTGGAGACACTTTAAGATGGCTCGCAAAGCATCTAAAATCACATCAGAAATGGTCGCCGAACACGGCTTATCGGAGAGCGAATATGAAATCATTCTCGACCGCCTTGGACGTGAGCCAAATTTAAATGAGCTCGGTATTTTTTCCGTCATGTGGTCGGAACATTGCTCCTATAAATCCTCACGGCGTCATTTAGCTAAGTTCTTAACCAAGGGAAAAAGAGTTATTCAAGGCCCTGGTGAAAATGCCGGCGTTATCGACATCGATGACGGAGATGCAATTATCTTCAAAATGGAAAGCCATAACCACCCATCCTATATCGAGCCCTATCAGGGCGCAGCGACGGGTGTTGGCGGCATTATGCGCGATGTCTTTACAATGGGTGCGCGGCCTATTGCGCTTATGAATGCGCTACGCTTTGGTGAGCCCGCGCACCCGAAAACCCGTAGCCTGGTCAGCGGCGTTGTTGCGGGGATTGGCGGTTACGGAAACTGCGTCGGCGTTCCAACTGTCGGCGGCGAGACGAACTTCCATAAGGGCTACAATGGAAACATACTCGTCAATGCCATGTGTGTTGGGCTCGCGCGGACAGACAATGTTTTCTACTCTGCCGCTAAGGGTGTTGGGAATCCAATTTTCTATGTCGGGTCTAAAACAGGCCGCGACGGAATCCATGGAGCCACCATGGCGTCCGCAGAATTTGACGATGATAGCGACGAGAAACGCCCTACGGTTCAGGTCGGTGACCCGTTCACAGAAAAGCTCCTCATCGAAGCCTGCCTTGAGCTCATGGCGACAGATGCAATCATCGCGATACAAGATATGGGCGCAGCGGGCCTCACCTCCTCTTCTATTGAGATGGCGGACAAAGGCGGCGTTGGGATTCAGCTTAACCTAGATCATGTCCCTCAGAGAGAGCCGGACATGACGCCCTATGAAATGATGCTATCCGAATCCCAAGAACGGATGTTGATGGTCATTGAGCCGGGCAAAGAACAGCTTGCCTTTGACATTTTCGAAAAATGGGAACTAGATGTTGCCCACATCGGAAAGACCACAGACACGGGCCGTCTTGTTCTGAAACACCAAGGTAAAAAGGTCTGCGATATTCCTATTTCTCCGCTAGCGGATGATGCCCCGAATTATGATCGCCCTCACATCAAAACGGAACCGAGACCCGTTTTGCTGGCCAAAAACGTCCACGAAACACAGGACTACAACGACGCGCTCCTGCGAATTATGACCTCCCCAAATATCGCCTCCAAGCGCTGGATATGGGAGCAATATGATCGCCATGTCATGGCCGATACTGTCGATAGTAGCCAGAGCGGCGGTGATGCAGCCATTGTGCGTATCCATAATTCTAACAAGGCTGTTGCGATAACCACGGATTGCACACCGCGCTATGTTGAAGCGGATCCCTATGAGGGCGGCAAACAATGCGTTGTCGAGACTTGGCGAAATCTAACCTGCGTGGGCGCGGACCCGATCGCGATTACAGATTGCCTGAATTTCGGCAATCCCGAACGTCCGGAAATCATGGGGCAGTTTGTTGGCGCAATTGACGGCATGAACGAAGCTTGCCGGGCTCTTGATTACCCAGTCGTCTCTGGAAACGTGTCCCTATATAATGAAACCAACGGGCAAGCGATTCCGCCGACTCCGGCCGTTGGCGGCGTTGGCTTAATTCCTGATTTGCACCATTTTACGACTTTAGCCGGCGCAAATGAGGGAGACACCCTCGTCCTAATTGGCGAAACGACAGGATGGCTGGGTTCATCAATCTACCTATCGGAAGTCCTGTCCCGCGAAGATGGCGCACCGCCCCCTGTTGATTTAGCCGTAGAGAAACTCAACGGTGATTACGTGCGAAAGCTCATTCGCAGTCGCCGCGTCACAGCCGTACACGACCTTTCAGATGGCGGCCTCGCCGTAACAGCTTGCGAAATGGCCTTTGGCAGCGGATTAGGCGTAGCGCTCTCTGCACCGCTAAACGGCGAGCGTCACGGTTGGCTCTTTGGCGAAGATCAGGGCCGCTACCTGCTCGCCGTCGACAAAAATTCGGTTAATCCTGTTCTGGCAACAGCCAAAGCCAAAGGCATATCCGCGCAAGTCGTCGGAACAGTGGGCGGTGATCGTATCACCGCCGCAGGGGCCTTTGATGTCTCACTCGCCAATTTGAAATCGGCAAATGAGGCGTGGATGCCAACGCTTATGTCGGGAGACAGCTAAGCATGGCAATGAAAGAAGACGAAATCATTGCTCTGATCAAAGATGCGCTGCCTGACGCAGTCATTGAAATGACCGATCTCGCTGGGGATAATGATCACTGGAAAGCGGTTGTCACAAGCCCAGCATTTATCGGAAAATCACGTGTGGCTCAGCACCAAATGGTCTATGCTGCGCTTAAAGGCAGTATGGACGGGGCGCGCGGCCAACTCCATGCGCTCGCCCTCGAGACTCAAACACCTGAAGCTTAGACCATGCTAAGGGTTGAAACCCGCGCGTTTCTCCCCACCTCAAACCTGCAACGATAGAGGAACCCCGTAAAATGTCCGCAGCAGAAAAAATCGCCAAGACCGTTAGTGAAAACGATGTTGTCCTCTACATGAAGGGCACACCCGTCTTTCCGCAATGCGGGTTTTCATCAACGGTTGTCCAAGTCTTCGATTATCTCGGCGTGAACTATGCGAGCGTAAATGTCCTTGAGGATATGGATATCCGACAAGGTATCAAAGATTTCAATAATTGGCCAACCATCCCTCAGATTTTCGTCAAAGGTGAGTTTATTGGCGGATGCGATATCGTGCGAGAAATGTTTGAAAATGGTGAGCTCAAGGCTCTGTTGACCGAAAAAGGCGTCAAAACAGAGGCATAGCTGGTTCACAAGACCTTAACCGCTTATTAAAGATTGAATAACTGGCCTCTTCTATAGTCCGCGATGCTTCGCTTACATCAGCGAAACACAACGGAGTATGTCATGGCGCTATTTGGCATGGAGATAAAATCTCGCCGCAAGGTGAATGTTGAGGGATTCAACCCCCAATATCTGAATGACCGCACGGCTATCCGGCAGCGTAAACAGATGAATTTCTTGCGTTCAGTTTTCTCCGTCGCCTCGCTTCTATTGGGCGGGACAATGCTGTATGTTTCTTTGCATTATGTCCCGGCCTTTGTGAGTCCGAAAAAGGTTTTGAAATTTGCGACCGGAGACTCCGCAGCTCTGAACACATATGATTTCGATAGAAAATCTCCCGTTCACAAATTCTTTGGACCCGTCACGCAGTTTTTTCAGCTTGATCGCTCCTATATGAAACCCGGCCAAAGTATTGAGGTGAAATATGACTTACCGCCTGGCGCCTATGTAAATTTGGACATTCTGCAATGCCAACGTATGTGGGTTTTCGAAATCCTCGACTGCGCCGTCGTTGGGAAATTTAGCGCACGCACAAAACAACGTGCGGGTGTTGAGTCCTTCACCTTAGAAGATGGCGGGTTTTACCACTTTCGGCATGAGGTCGTAAATGTAGCAGCGGGCGAACCTTACCGAATTTCTTGGGAACGCGGCCAGTAAACATAAAAAGGCCTGCCACACAAAATGCAGCAGGCCTATAATTTAGGTCTGAAATAACGCTCTAACGAGAATAAAATTCCACCGTTAGATTTGGTTCCATCACAACAGGATAAGGCACTTCGTCAAATGACGGCGTGCGCGAGAATGTCGCCTGCATCCCTTTTGGATCAACAGAGATATAATCAGGGACTTCGCGCTCAGAGGACTCTAGCGCTTCGAGGACCAAAGCCATTGTGCGGGACTTCTCGCGAACTTCAATCACGTCGCCTTCCTTACAGCGGTAGGACGGGATATTGACCTTTTTACCGTTCACAAGAACATGGCCGTGATTGACGAACTGACGCGCGGCAAAGACGGTTGGCACAAATTTCGCGCGGTAAACAACCGCGTCAAGGCGGCGCTCAAGCAAACCAATCAGATTCTCAGACGCATCGCCCTTCATCCGTGTCGCTTGGTCATATGTGCGGCGGAACTGTTTTTCCGTGATATTGCCGTAATAGCCCTTGAGCTTTTGTTTCGCGCGCAGCTGCGTACCGAAATCGGACAGCTTACCGCGGCGGTTTTGACCATGTTGTCCCGGAGGATAAGAGCGCTTATTCACAGGCGACTTTGGACGTCCCCAAATGTTTTCGCCCATACGGCGATCGATCTTATATTTTGCAGAGTGACGCTTAGACATAAGGCGTCCTTTCATTATTGACGTGGGCCGGCTCACCTCACGCAAGAGGTAGCGATTGCAACGGCGGCTCCACACCTTCCCGTAATTCAGGCTGGCTAACTACCGCGTTTCGCGAGAGTGTCAAGCCATAGCGTCACCCTTAAAGCCCCGAAATAGAGGTTGGCTTTCCCGCGCGATAATGACATGCGCAGCCCCATGAGCGCAGACCCAATGAGCCCCGCCCCAGACACCGCGCCCATGAGCGACAATAAAGCGGGTTTGCTCTCTGGCATGACGGCCTATCTGCTATGGGGCCTCTTCCCGATTTATTTCGTCGCGACGAAGCATGTGCCGGCGCTTGAAATCCTCTCCCACCGCATTGTCTGGTCCGTACCTTTTGGCTTTCTTATCCTCCTGTTTCGCAAGCAAATCGGCGAGACCCTCAAGGCCCTCGCCCACCCCCGTACGGTGGGTTTGCTGACGATTGCCGCCCTTGCGCTGGCGCTGAATTGGGGCGTCTATATTTGGGCGATCCAAATTGAACAAATCTTCCAAGGCAGCCTCGGCTATTACATCAACCCCCTGATTTATGTCCTTGTCGGTGTTGTGTTTTTCAAAGAAAAACTCTCTCGCCTCCAAGGGCTCGCCATTTTCTTTGCCATCATTGGCGTGCTGATTCTGACGATCCACGGCGGGCAGTTCCCCGGCATTGCGCTTATCCTCGCCTGCAGCTTCGCGACATATGGCGTGCTGCGTAAACAGATAAACATCGGCGCGATGCCGGGATTATTCATCGAAGTTCTTGTGCTGTTTCTACCGGCCGCGATTGTCCTGTTCGTCTTCTACCAAAATGGCACGCTGGCGTGGGGCGCAAATGGCCGAGAGACCGACGTGCTGCTCTTACTGGCGGGTCCGCTCACGGTCCTGCCCCTCCTCGCCTTTGCCTTTGCCGCGCGGCGCATTCCGCTCTCCACATTGGGCATCTTGCAATATATCGGGCCGACGATGCAGTTCGCCTGCGCCATTTATTACGGCGAGCCCTTCACCGCCGCCCATGCGTGGTGCTTTGGCTTCATTTGGCTCGGCGTCGGCGTCTTTACAGTCGAAGCTATTCGGACGTCGCGCCGTCAGGCCCCAGCTGTTTCCCCGATAGAAAATCAGCAAAGAGATCCCCTCCCGGACTCGCAATAAAATACCCCAGCAAATAAATCGCGAACATAATCAAAAGCTGCCCGAGAAACAGATAGGCCCCGTCCATCAGCATATTTTGATCCGGCGCTTGCGGTGTCTCTTTTAGGTTTTTGCGCCGCGCCGCGGAGAATACAAAGGCCGATAGGAGCGCCAGCAGCACAACGAACCAAACGCGCACGCCCAAAAAACCCGCAACGCCGCTCAGCAGCAATAAGACATAACCAATATATTTCATGGGGCGTCTCCTGTCTGAGTTAGGTCCAACTGTAAAGTGGAAGCCGGAAATTTCCTGAGACGAACATGGCCGCGCCCTACGCGCGACCCCATCTCTCCAAATATAACGGGGTCTTCCATTCCGGAAGATCGGGTATGTTCGCCCCGCGTTCGATCAGCCAATCCTGCACGGTTTGGCCTTTTTCGGGACCGTCCCCCGGCGGGTTTTCATCACCGTCTTTATCAGCCTCGAAAAGCTCACTCAAAATCTTCTGAAACTCCCGATCAAAATCCGCTTCCTGCTCTGGGCTCGGCGGCGGCATATCTTCATACCGCATATATTTTACCGCGTTTTCATCAGGCAGCTCCACCTCAAGCAGCTTCAGC
Organism: uncultured Caulobacterales bacterium; assembly: GCA_937923965.1. Classification (GTDB taxonomy): domain Bacteria; phylum Pseudomonadota; class Alphaproteobacteria; order Caulobacterales; family Maricaulaceae; genus Litorimonas. Next base: position 2,526 of record CALDTL010000132.1, on the reverse strand, counting down.
TTCGCCTGCTCACTCCGCAGTTTGGTTTCCATGATTTGGTCAGCCAAGCTTAGATTACGAGATATTTTCTTAGGCTTGAGAGAACTCGCTGCGAGATAGTTTTGTTTTGAGTTAAAAGATTTGCGTCCCATGGGAGGCCCTTTGCTGTGAGTGAGTTTAAAGCAGGAGGCCGCGCTCGCTGCCCCCGTTGAAACTATGGTTTCAACTCGAAGGGTCAGCCACAGTGCGATTCTCCTAAAATAGGACTGTCCGCAGATTCAGTCCCCGCGATGGAGACCAAAGAGTGTGTATGTTTTACGCAGGTATGAATCCGCGGCGGCAGTTGTAGATGCAGCGGTCGGGGGTCCCTCAGTTAAGCGTTCCGGTCACCCACACCCGTTTTATTGGATATGACCCGGTTCAACACCCAGAGGTCGTCTCTCACCACAAAAGGCCCGGCACAGTCTGGGACCTTAAACCCCAGATGCTCAACCCTGCCGTCTCCCAGACCAGTCAGAAAGCGCTAACCTGTCCAGCGCCCAGAAGAACATCTTAAATATGACACAGCTTTTGAAAGCGTGGATTATCTTTTTTGAAAGTGAGGAACGATCCCCTTAAACCTCTGAAATTTATTCAAAAAATTCCGGATGACGAAAATCTAAAGCGAGGAAGACGGGATTTTGGGGCTTAGGAGACCTTGGGCAAAGCCCAAAAAATCGATCCTGTGAATCGATTTTAGTCGGATAAGGCCACGGCAGTGGCTTTGCTTAGTTTGGGGGCTAACGATTATTTCTTGGAGGTATAATACTACGCTTTAAATCGGCCAAGGATGCGGGCATCGTCCTCTTGATGAGAAGCTAGGGTCAAAAACTGTATTTTGTCACCTAATTTTTGAAACACAATCCATTCGCCAGTCATCTCTTTACGTTCAATTCTCCTTTGCTGAGAAACAACTGTCACATGATGTGCTAGAAATCTACTATGCTCGTCGTTAAACAATTTAGTACCATCAAAGGGACCAAAACGGTTGATAAAGGCATTCATCAACCAATCACCGTTCTTTAGTTCATTCAAGATGTTGGTCGCCATTCCGCTTATGGAGGCATCATCAACGTGTTTGTACCATAGGCCTTTCAGTACGTTTCTTTTGAATTGTCTTGCCGGCTTTAGGGCGTCTGCTTTCTCACATGAAAGGTTGACCAAGGAATCCATCAGCATGTTGTAATGAAACCCGACTGTATGATATTTAAACCCCTTCTTGTTTCTTGGATTATCACGGTGAAATACCAACTCAGCTCCGGCGAGGATTAGAATAAGTTGGGTTAGTAAAGTGGGATGAATTATGATGTTCTCTATACGAGATAAATCATCTGCCAAAAGCTCTTGAGCCCATTCTAACCCACCATTTTTAAATTCCTTGTGTATCCTAAATAGGGCTTCAAATTCCTGTTGTTCGTTATCAATCGTGACAGTGGTTTGAGCTTTTCCAAGCTTAAAGCCTTGCTCATCAGCTTTGGACAATGTGTACGTCATCTCAATCATTGTTGAGATATGGGTTGTGATTTGATAGTTTCAATTCAAGCAGCTGCCAATAAACAAACGTTATTTTGGTATAGCTGGAAAAGAGGATCTAAAATCTAACGTATGCAATGAGGATAAACCAACCCCAAATACCCCCCATCTCGGACCGCCTGCCGGACTTCGGTCCGACAACGCTTCCGTCTGAGTGAGCCCTATCTTCAAATCGCGGTGCGGGAGGGTGAGGGTTTACAATAAGGGTTGTGCGGTAGGGTGTCTCCAATGAGATTGCCCTACCGATTTAGCGCCCTTATTTTTCGAGCGCATTTATTTTTCTAGCCCTTATTTTTTTCGGCCCCTTATTTTTTTCGGGCAATGACGACCATTGACTTCCAGAGCTTTGGCGCGCGTCCGGCGCCTATGGTCTCTATTTCGCTGAAACCAACCTCTTCCAGCATGCTCTGCAAGGTCGCAGGGCTAAAGAATTTAATGTGCCCCCCCGGCGAATTGACCATGAAATGTTGGTCCCAATTATTCGTCAGAGAGAGCGTCAGGTTCTTGAGAAAGCCGTGATAGGGCGTTGTCAAAATGATCCAACCATTCGGCTTTAACGCAGCATGCAGGTTTTTCAGCAACTTTTCTGGATCAAACAGATGTTCGATGACTTCAACACTTACGATGCCGTCATATCCACCGACCGGTATAACTTTTGGCGGACCTTCCATAAGGTCAGACACGAAGAATTTCGCCTTCGGAAAACTCTTTTGTGCTAATTCCACGCCGGATTTCGAAGGATCACACCCCCAGACGTCATGCCCCAAATCCGCTAACCAAGCCGAGACTTGACCCGCACCGCAGCCTGCATCCATGATTTTATGTTTTCCAGCGGGCAAAAGCGACTGGATTGCGGGTAGGTTGTAGGCATGATGTTTCGGCGATCCAATGTCTTGAAATTCATAGGCGCCACTCTCTTCGACAGGGACCTTTTTAGATAATTTTAACATAATCGCTCGTTTTCGGTTAAAAGGG
>CALDTL010000131.1 GCA_937923965.1 uncultured Caulobacterales bacterium | reverse complement strand
TGGTGGGGCTCACCGATCCGATTGATCCGGGTTGGGATACAGTTCGTGTGAAAAACTTGCCCATTGACTGGATTGCGATTAATCATGCGAAACCGGGCCGCGCGCAGACTGTTGGGACTGTTATGATTCACGCCGAGGCTGACTGGTCGGACGAACACGCCGAGGTTGACCGTGATTGGGTGCGGGATGTGATGCTGGATACGGCATCCGCTTTAATAGATTACCCTCTGGCAGATGCACCTCACATCGCTCTCCATCGCTGGCTCTATGCGTCTAGCAAAGCCTGGCCGGACCTGCCCTACCTTAAGGGAGGCAGCCTTGTGGCTGCTGGAGATTGGTGTTTGGGCGGACGTGTTCAGAACGCGTGGCTGTCAGGCCGCGCCGCAGCTAGGGCCTTTATCTGAGTTGATAAATTCTCGCACTTGGGCACTGGACGCTTACGCCAAGGATAGCTAAGGGCGCGTCATGACTAAAGCTGAAATATATGCACAGGCCGCCAGAGAAATTGCCGCTGTGATTGACGGCGAGACAAATAATGTTGCGCGTATGGCGACCGTGTCTTGTCTGCTTTCTGAGGCTTTTGAGAGTTATTTCTGGACCGGGTTTTATGTCGTCGATCCGAACAAAGAAGAAGAGCTCGTTGTTGGGCCTTACCAAGGCACATTAGGCTGCTTGCGTATTCCGTTTTCGCGCGGTGTCTGCGGAGCCGCCGCCCGAACGGGCGAGGTTCAAATCGTCGAAGACGTCCATGCTTTCCCCGGCCATATTGCCTGTGATGTGCGCAGCCAGAGCGAGATTGTTGTGCCAGTTTACGCGCCAGACGGATCACTTTTCGCTGTTTTCGATGTCGACTCAATGCAGGTCGGTAGCTTTGACGCGGTTGATGCTGCTGGCCTCGCGCCGATCCTAAAAGGCCTTATCGTCTAAACGAGATCTTGAATGTTCTCAGCGTTGCCGCCCAAGGGTTGAGCCTTGCGGCCTTGTTTGAGACGGCGCGCAATTGTTTCGAAAACAGCGTCAATGGTGGCATCTGACTCGATGTCATTATGCAGGGTTTCAGGCGCGAAACCGGCTTCGATAATATCTCCAAAGAGGCTAACGAGTTTATCCCAATATCCTGTGTCAGATAGGAAGACGATGGGTTTGTCATGCAGGTTAAGACGCTGCCAGCTCATGACCTCGACAACTTCTTCCAAGGTGCCTACGCCGCCTGGCAAAACGATGAAGGCATCTGCGAGGTCAAACATGCGGATCTTTCGCGCGTGCATATCGTCTACAAATTCATGCTCAATGCCGGGGATTGTCTTTTCAATTTCGTTCAAAAAATGCGGAATAATGCCGATAACCTTTGCGCCGCCATCCCGCGCCGCCCGGGCGGTTGCGCCCATGAGTCCCAGCCCGCCGCCGCCATAAACAAGGCCGTGCCCGCAGGCCGCAATTTCATCGCCTAGCTGGATGGCTAATTTGACATGGGCTGGATCAATGCCGGGGGATGATCCGCAAAAGACGCAAATATTTAGTGATTTGTATTCTGTCATTTTGCCTGATTTCATTTATGAGGTCTCACTTAATCTGCCTTAGGAGATGTCAGCCGCTTTGCAACCCTCATCCCTCACATCCCGCTCAAACATGTTCCGAAGACGCTACATCTGGATCATTTTGATCGCGCTTATTCTATCTATCGGGTTCTATGCGGCCTTGTGGGTTGCCGGCAGAGGGGAGGCACCCGCCGTCGCAGACGCCGCAAGCGCTGACCCGAGCGAGGCTGATTTGATCGGTATTCAACCTGCAAGTTTTCAACAAATCAGCGAGTTTACGGACGGCGGGGTGCAAAAATTGCGACTGTCCGGGGAGGGCGAAGCCGGGGCTGTGATCGTTCTGACCAATCGCGGCGAGCGGTTACGCCAAATTTTAGTCAATGATTTGGGGCAATGGAGCGTAATTTTGGATGTCGAAGATGGCCCGATGGCTCTGGAAGCGCAGCTTTATGAGGCGGAAGACCCGACAGCCATTCTCTCGGAAGAGACGATTTTCCGTGTTCCCGTTCCGACGGGAGAAGATGCCGCTGGAGCCAATTATACCGCCGAGGCTTTGATTATGGTGACCTCTCCGGGCGGTCCGTCGCGTCTCATTCAATCCCCTTTCGGCGGCGTGCCGACCGTTGGCCCTTTGAGCCTTTCTATCATTGATTATGATTATGCTGGGGGCGTTATTATTACAGGGACCTCAACTGTGCCGGGACGCATTCGCGTCTATGCGCAAGAGTCGGTGATTGGAGACATTGGCATTGGCGTGAGCGGCCGGTGGTCTTATGTCGCTGGGCGTATGTTGCCACGCGGCGGAATCAATATTCGTTTGGAACTCATCGCCGCGCAAGGCACTCCCAATGCCCCTGAGACGCCGGTTTCGCTTACGGTTCCCTATGATTTTTTACCGCCCTTGCGCGGGGAACAAAATGATAGCAGCGGGTTCGTAAACTTCGACCCCTTGCAATGGCAAGTTCGCCGAACGCTCGTTGGCGGCGGCAGTCAATCAACGGTGATTTTTTCGCCAGACATTGTTCAACCGTAACGTCCCAATAAGGCCTATTCGGCGGGCTCAGCGTCAGCCTGCCCGAAGACTTTGACAGGCTGTTTCTGCGGCTTGCGCCGAAAGCGTCCAATCCGTTCCCAAAGCACCGTGGGCATGGCGAGCATGACCGGCGTGACAATCAGCGTCAGGATTGTCGCAAAGCCCAATCCACTTGCGACGACATAGGAAATTGGGGCCCAAATTTCAGAGGTGCTGGAGCCCTTGGTCGAAAATTCGCCCGTAAAGATATTCGCTTGCCAGCCGAGTATGAGCGGCATCAAACCCACAACAGTTGTCAGCGTCGTCAAAAACACAGGCCGCAGGCGCTGGGCGGCTGTCCGGATGGCAGCGTCGACGGGGTGATATCCCTTTTCGAGCAGTCTCTGATAGGTGTCGATAAGAACAATATTATTATTCACAACAATTCCGGCCAGCGCGATGACCCCGGTTAATGTCAAAATCATGGAGATATAGGGATAAAAGGCCAGTCCCAAAATCACGCCAAAGACCGACAAAATAACCGCGAAGAGCGTGAGGAAGACGTGATAAAAACTATTGAACTGCAGCAGCAAAATGACGCTCATCATAAATAAAATCGCGAGCATAGCGCCCTGTGCAAACCGGCCCGCGGCGGCATTTTCTTCCGCTTGCCCCAAGAATTTATACGATACGCCTTTCGGCAAGTCGGCGTCATTCTCTAGCCAATCTTGAAGCTCTTCCGTTTGAAGGTTCGTGGCATAGTCTTTCGCTGTATTTCCTTTAACAACAAAATAGGGAGACAGATCGCGCCGCTCAATTTTATCCTGCCGCAGAACGGGCACGCGCGTGACAACAGACGACAATGGCAGAGAGCCTTGCCGCGTTTGAATACGAAGTTTGTCAAGGCTGGCAAGATCGCGCGCGCTGTCGGGATATCTGATACGAATATCCACTTCTTCTTCTGCATCTAGGGGCCGAAATTGACCGACCAATGTGCCTTCGGTGACAAAAGATATGGCCGCGCCAATCCGCCCAACATCAAGACCCAAACGGCCAGCTTCCGCGCGGTTAATATCAAATTCAAAATCTATCCCGGGCAGGGGCAATGTATCTTCAAGATCTATGAGGCCTTCGATAGAGGCCATTTTTTCGCGGACCTGCACAGTCACATCTCGTAAGACGGTTTTATTCTCGCTGGAGATTTGAATCGCGACATCTTTATCGAGCGGCGGGCCTTGCTCGGTATATTTGATTTCCGTGATAACGCCGGGAATACCCGTGGTTAGCTCTTCTAATTCTTCGATAATCGCAACCACACTGCGCCGTTCAGAGAAGGGCTGTAATTCCGTGTAAACTTGAACGACCGTATCGGCAGGCACATTGGCGAGTCCGTCGAAATTAAATCCGCCGCTTGCCCCGCCCGCCGTTGTATAAACAGACTCAATACCCTCGACATCTTGGATACGGGTTTCAATGTCCTTGCCAATTTCCAGCATCTGATCGGGGGTCAGATTCCCGCGCGCACGCGCCAGCACATAAACTTGATCGCCCGGGCTTTGCGTGAAAAATTCTACGGGCTTGGGCGGCGGGCCTTCCATGCGCGCGCCAAAAAAGAGAATAATTCCGAAAGCCAATAGCCCCATTCCGGCGATGACCAAGAGCGGGAATTTAATCAACACCCGTATCATGCGAACATAATACCCCGTTAGGCCTTTAACTTGCATTGGGTCCCCATCTCCCGCGAGTAAGGCCGCGTTTGAGTTCGGATTTTTCTTCGGCCTAAATCCGATTTTCGACCCCAGCGTGGGGAGGAAAATGAGGGCCATTAAGGTCGAGGCCGACAAAACATAAATCATGGTGCGCGGGAAATAGGCCATGAATTTGCCCACAATAGATTCCCAAAACAACAGAGGGATAAAAGCTGCAAGCGTTGTCGCCGTGGACGACAAAACGGGCCAGAACATCCGTTCCCCCGCCAGTTTAAACGCCTCAAGGCGGTGCAGGCCCTCCTCCATCTTGCGGTCGGCATATTCGACAATGACAATGGCGCTATCGACCAAGACCCCCACAGATAAGATAAGACCAAAGAGGATCATCATATTGATGGTTTCGCCCGCAATTAGGAAGCCAAAAAAGGCGACAAGGAAAGACGCCGGAATGGCCCATCCCACAAAGATCGCCGAGCGCCAGCCAAGCGCCGCAATACACACGATAAAGACAAGCACGACGGCATTAATGATCGAGCTGGAAAGCTCGCTCATCATGTCGTTGATATAGGTCGATCTGGATTGCGAATAAGAGACATTGATTGTGCGCGGCCAATCGGGACTTGCAATAACGCTATCGACAAAGGTTTTAACACGTTCTGTCGTGTCGAGAATATTTTCGCCTTGGCGTTTCGAAATTTCCAGCGACACAGAGGTGCGGCCATTAAACCGGGCGTGGGACTGGATATCTTTATAGCCGCGCCGCACCTCTGCAATATCGCCCAGTTTCACAATCGCGCCGTCCGCCCCGCTGCGTAGGACAAGCTCGGTCATATCTTCAGGTTTGGTGATGAGCCCCGGGAGTTTGATATTATATTTTGCCGATCCGGTCTCGAGGGTCCCGGCCGGAATGAGCGCGTTATTTCTGGCGACCGCGCGCTGAATTTCGTCAAATGTAATGCCGAGGCTATCCACGCGGGCGGGATCCAAAATCGCCTCAAGCACATCCGTTCTTTCGCCCGAAATGCTGGCTTCTAAAACGGAGGGTAGGCTCTCGATGCGGCGCTGCAGGTCCTTGGCGCGGCGTTGCAATTCTCGTTCTGGTGCGTCGCCCCACAGATTGACTGTTATGATCGGGAGCTTGGCCGTGCTGACTTCTTCGACAACGGGCTCTTGGGCCTCTTGGGGAAACTCGGCGCGGGCGCGGTCGACTTTTTCCAACACGTCCTGCATGGCAAGGTCGAGGTCCGTGGACGGTTCAAATTCAAGGGTCACATAGGCGACATTTGTTGAGGCGATACCGTCGATTTGTTTCAGGCCGTCCACCGCTTTTAATTCGGTTTCGAGCGGCCGAATAAGGAGACGTTCGCCGTCTTCTGGCGAAATGCCGGGCAACACCACGCGGACATTGATAAAGGGAACGGGAATATCAGGTTCGGCGTCCATCGGCAGGCGCGTCATGGCATAAAGCCCGCCAATCACGGCAAAGAGCATGATGCCTAATGTCATCCGCCAATTGCGAATTGAAAATCCAACAATCCCAGCGAGGCCGGAGGCAGAGGGGGACATGTCTTTCGTTTTCATGACGGTCCGGCTTACTGCGAGGTCGCAGGATTGCCGGCCAGTCGATTGGAGGCCGAAAAGTCTTCGCTGACATCGACTTCCATTCCGACGGAGACAAAATCCTGACCCTCGACAATGATGCGGGTGTTGTCCGGCAGGCCCGTGACCCAGATGCCATTTTCGTCTTCGTCAATCGTTTTGACCTCGGCGAAGCGAACGATATTCACGCTATCGACATAGCGAATACCGACATTGCCAGAATCGGCGAGGGTCAATACGCGGCCGGGCACTTGCTGCGCGGAGGTCAAGCCGGACGATATCCGAACGGTGGCCGTGACCCCGGCCCTGAGAGAAAGTTTCGGATTTGGGACTTGGATCTCCGTCCGGAATGTGCGCGTCATCGGGTCGGCTTTGGATTCGATAAATCCGATTTTCCCCGTTAGGCGCTCGCCCGTTGCCAGCTCTATGTCGGCCGAAGCGTCATCCTTGATCGCGCCAAGCTGCGTCTCGGTGAGCTGCGCATTTATCTTTAGCGGCGAGAGATCGACCAGCAATCCGCAGGACATGCCGGGCGAGAGAAAATCGCCAATTTGCGCGTCTTGGCGCTCCCACAGGCCCGAAAATGGCGCGCGAATATTGATATTATCCGCTTCGATTTCCGCCTGTTTTAGCGCCGCGCGAGCGCCGTCCAACTGCGCCTCAATGGCGGTGACGCGGGTGGCTGATTGAAAGCCTTTCTCAGCTAAAATCCGAGCGGCGTTCAAATCCGTTTCGATCTGGCGCATATTGGCTTTGGCTTGATCGACGAGGGCGGCGCGGGCGTTTAAATCCTGACGGCAGACGGTCTGGCCTTTTTTGACATAATCGCCTTCTTTGACAAAAATCTCAGAGACGAGGCCCATCGTTTCAGCCTTGAGCGCGACTTCGCGGTTCGCGCTGGATTGGCCGTAAAGCTCTATGACGTTGGGATGATCTGAGGCGCGAACACGGCGCACCAAAACGCTCGGCATGGATTTTTGCGCCGCGTCTTTGGCCGTGGCCGGTGTGGAGACGGGTTTGGGCGCGGGCTCGCCGGCGTTATTAACGGCAAACCAGACCGCGCCTAGAATGACGAGGACCGCAGCGATGATATAAGATGTGTTCAACTTCATAGTGTTTTTACGGCCTTCATCCGCAAATGGGCTTAATTCATCTGCAAGACAATCTTTGACGACAATCTTGAAAAGGATGTCCCTATAGGGGGCTCATGCGCCTTGTTCTATCTTTTG
>CALDTL010000130.1 GCA_937923965.1 uncultured Caulobacterales bacterium | reverse complement strand
GGTCTTGCATCATTTTAGCGGCGTCATAGCCGTCAATGACGCGGTGATCACAGGAGACCGAAAAATTCATGACCTTGCGCGCGGTGACATCGCCGCCGTCCAGAACCAATGTCTCACGGATTTTATTTGGTCCGAAAATCGCAACTTCGGGGCGGTTGATCACGGGCGTTGTCACAATCCCGCCAAGCGGCCCAAGCGAGGTGAGCGTGGTCGTCGCGCCGGAGAGGTCATCCGTCGAGAGCTGGTTCGTGCGCGCCGCTTCGGCAAGGCGGGCAATCTCGATAGCTAGCTCCCAAACGGATTTGGATTGCGCAGCCTGCAAGACGGGCACGATAAGGCCGCCGTCCGTTTGCGCCGCGATCCCGAGGTTCAAATCTTCAAACCGCGCAACATAGCTTTTTTCGTCCTCATAACGCGCATTAAATTGCGGCCAGTCAATCAGCGTTACCGCCAGCGCGCGGATGATAAATGGTAAGACCGTTAGTTTGGGCTTGTCGTCTGTTTTGAGCGAATTCATGCGGGCCCGCAGCGCTTCTAGCGCGGTGACGTCCATTTCTTCAACATAGGTGAAATGCGGGATATTGCGTTTCGACTCCGCCATACGCGTGGCGATCACGCGGCGTAACCCGATAACTTTTTGGCGCGTCTCGCCAGGCAGAATTGGGTCCGCGGATGAGGGAGTCTCCTGCCTTTTCGAGTCGCTGGAGGTCGACGATGACAAGGCAGGAGACGACTCCATCTGGGAGGATGAAGTTACTTTCCCTGTATGAGCAATTGGCGCGCCTGCCGTCAAGTAGGCATCTAGGTCGGCGTGGGTCACCCGCGCCCCTTCCGTAGGGACGACAGCGAGATCAATATTCAGCCGCGCGGCGCGATCTCTCACAGCCGGCGACGCCTGCACCTTGCCGCCGGATAATCCGCGCGTGATAGGTGTGTCCATTTTTGGTGCGGGGGACGGCGCAGGTTTGGAGGCCTCTTGCTTAGGCTCGGGCTCTGGTTTTTCTTCGTGCAGGGGCGCATCTACTTCGCCGTGATCATTTCCAGCACCTTCGATCTCTAGGGACACCAAAACTGCGCCAACGGCGAGCATATCGCCTTCTTCGCAGGCCATGGATTTTATCACCCCGTCGACGGGCGATGTCAGTTCAATCGTCGCCTTATCCGTCATCGCATCCGCGATGGGGTCTTCTTCAGAAACCGTATCCCCCACGGCCACATGCCAAGCGGTGATTTCCGCCTCGACAACGCCTTCGCCAATATCGGGAAGTTTATAGAGATAGGTGCCCATGACCTTTACCCTTCCATCACTTTGCGTAGCGCATTGCCGATCCGTTTTGGACCGGGAAAATAGGCCCATTCCTGCGCATGCGGGTAAGGGGTATCCCACCCTGTCACGCGCTGGATTGGCGCTTCGAGTGAATAGAAACAGCGCTCTTGGACTTGGGCGGCCAGCTCCGCGCCAAAGCCTGACGTGCGGGTTGCCTCGTGCAGGATCACGCATCGGCCCGTCTTATTGACCGACGCCTCAATCGGATCGATGTCCAGGGGCAGGAGTGAGCGCAGGTCCAGAATATCCGCCTTAAGTCCCATTTCAGCAGCGACATTTTCCGCGATCCAAACCATCGTACCATAGCAAAGTATAGTCACATCGTCACCCGTCGAGATTTCCCGCGCCTTGCCGATTGGGACCGTATAATGCCCGCTTGGGACCTCGCCTAGCTCATGGTCGCGCCAAGTTTTTGCGGGCGCGTGCGGGTCGCCGTAAAAGGGGCCATTGTAAAGACGCTTGGGCTCTAAAAAGAGGACAGGATCATTATCCTCAATTGCCGAAATCAACATGCCTTTGGCATCATAGGGGTTTGATGGAATAACCGTCTTCAGGCCCGCGATGTGGGTAAAGAGGGCTTCCGGCGATTGGCTGTGCGTTGTTCCGCCATAAATGCCGCCGCCCACGGGGGTACGAATTGTGATGGGCGCCGTGAAGTCGCCGTTGGAGCGGTAGCGCAAGCGCGCGGCCTCACTCGCGATTTGGTCATAGGCCGGATAAATATAATCCGCGAATTGGATTTCTGCGACCGGGCGCAGCCCATTGGCCGCCATGCCAATCGCGATGCCGACAATACCGCCTTCGGAAATGGGCGTATCGAAACAGCGGTGCAAGCCATGTGTTTCTTGCAAACCTGCGGTGGCGCGAAACACACCGCCGAAGTAACCGACATCCTCGCCAAAGACGAGGACATCTGGATCTTGGCTCATTTTCACATCCAGCGCGTCGCGGATGGCTTCAATCATGTTCATCTGCGGCATGGTGCTAGTCCTGTTCCGCAGCAAACATGCGCTTCTGCTCGTCGAGATGCGGTAGCGGACGCTCGTAAACCTGCTCGAACATCGTATAGTCATTGACATTCGTATCGCCCGATAAGCTGCCCATCGCCTCGGCGGATTTATACGTCTCGCGGACCTCCGCCTTACACTCATCGAGCAACGCCGTATGCCGGTCCTCATCCCACTCACCGATGTGAATAAGATGTAGCTTCAGGCGCTCCAACGGGTCGCCGAAGGGCCAAATATCGGGCTCACTCTCAGGCCGATATTTCGTGGGATCATCAGATGTGGAATGACCAGATTTTCTATAGGTGAAATGCTCAATCAGCGTCGCGCCGCCGCCCATACGGGCGCGCTCTGCCGCCCATTTCGTCGCGGCGTAAACAGCCAGCAGATCATTGCCGTCCACCCGCAACGTCGCAAGGCCATACCCTGTCCCGCGCGCCGCAAAGGTCTCCCCTTCCCCGGCGGCAATGCCTTGAAAGGAGCTAATCGCCCATTGATTATTCACGACATTAATCAGGCAGGGCGCGCGGTAGGTTGACGCGAAATTCAGCGCATAGTGAAAATCGCCCTCGGCGGTCGCCCCCTCGCCCGTAAAGACAGAGGCAATTTCGTCGCTATTTTTATAGGCGCTCGCCATCGCCCAGCCGACGCCTTGGATAAGCTGCGTTCCGAGATTTCCAGAGATCGAGAAAAATCCGTGTTTTTTGAAGGAATAGAGAACCGGAATAGATTTTCCGTCCAGCGGGTCGCCCGCATTCGACAGACATTGGCACATCATCTCTTTCATACTCGCGCCGCGGTGGATGAGGATACCTTGCTGACGATAGGTCGGGAAGACCATATCCGTATCCTGCAGAGCCATTGCGTGGCCGACAGAGACAGCTTCCTCGCCCGCCGACTTCATGTAGAAACTCATTTTGCCCTGACGCTGCATATTAAACATGCGCTC
>CALDTL010000129.1 GCA_937923965.1 uncultured Caulobacterales bacterium | reverse complement strand
CGATAAAGGCCGGGCTTGAGATCAGATCATGCGCCTTCAGCAGGCGGTAAACTGAGCTTTCAGAGATAAAATAGCCCTTCGTATCGGTGAAACGTACAGCGAGTTCTCGCGGCGATAGCTCGGGTATATCGAGTGCCATATCCAACAGTTCAGTCCTGATGCTATCGGGTATTTTGTTCCAGATACGACCGGGATGAGAGGCGCGGTCAACAAGACCGTCCTCCCCATTTTCCAAGTATCGATCATACCATCTATAAAATGTTCTGCGCGGAATGCCCAACTTATCGAGCGTTTGCTTCGCAGGAAGATGCGAGCCTTCGACCAACCTAATGATCTCCAGCTTCTCTGACGCCGGATATCTCATTCGTCTTCGTCCCCATCCCCGAGTATGCTTTTTTTAAGCAGACGGTTCTCAAGGGTTAGCTCCGCCACACATTCCTTCAGCTCTCTCGCTTCAGACCGCAGTCCTTTGACCTCAGATGTATTGGCTTGGCGGGTGATGTCGCCGGCCAGTCGTTTCTTCCCAGCCTCTAAGAAGTCTTTGGACCATTTGTAATATAGGCCTTGGGAAATCCCTTCTTGCCGGCAGAGCTCAGCAACACTCTCTTCACCGCGTAGGCCATCCAGCACAATGCGGATCTTTTCCTCGGCTGAATAGCGTTTACGGGTCTTACGTTTGATGTCTTTGACAATCCGTTCGCCGGATGTCTGTCTTGTCTTTCTCATTCTTCACTCCATGAGGATGAAGATGAGCCAAAAGTCTCTCTTAGCCTAGACGGCTTTGTCACGTTAACGATATCCAACGAGTTTTTCCGCTTTCTGCTCTTTTAGGCGCAGATTGCTGCCGTCATCGAATTCCATTCTAGATTGGCTTGATGTCTGAACTTACGTAGCGTGTTTCTTGAAATGAGATGTCGTCGATAGTTGAAGAGGTTGTAAATTTGACCGTGTGCTGAGAGCAATTTCTGGGCTTTATGAACCGATCTAAACTTCTGCGCTTTACGTTCTCTTCGCCGAATTGGAACGTGTGAACATTCGGCGCGGTTGTTCTTCCTGCCTCCAACGTCGTGGAGGCCTTTCAAGCCTAAGAGTTTTAGGGCTGCTCCATAAGATCCTAGCCTATCAGTCACAATCCGTTTAGGTTTTATTCCTTGGTTTCTAAGGAGTTTGCGGAGCAATCGGACGGCTGCCTTGGTGTTGCGGCGGTGCTGAACGACAACATCAAGTACGGTTCCTTCGTCATCAACCGCTCGCCAAAGATAAACCATCTTGCCATTTATTTTGGTATAGACTTCGTCCAAATGCCAAACAGGAGAGGGGCTTTCGGATCGAGACTTTATCCGCCTTGCATAAGTTGACCCAAATTTATCGACCCACCGACGGATTGTTTCATACGAAACATCGACACCGCGCTCGATCATCAGCTCTTCTACATCCCGGAAGCTGAGGTTGAACCGGAAGTTCATCCAGACGGCACGGCGAATAATATCCGGATCGAAGCGATGACGAGAATAGATAGAGGTTTTCATCGCTAGACTTTAGCGTAATGTCTGAAAACTGGCATTAACGTGACAAAGCCGGACGGGGTGCTTTGTGATTTTGAAGCGGCAATGCTACGTGACAAACGGGCCTTTCCTGACACACCTTTCCCACAAAGTCGGAAAGGGTTCTATTTGAACTTGAAACTCATTCTGGGAGCTCAAGATGCCATGGAATTTTTCTTAAACGCGGATGACATTGATCCGTATATTCTAACCGCACCATCAATTTACAATCCCCTGAGTTACACCGAGAAACGGTTATGGATCGAAAACCACCTAGGCTTTGAATGGGTGAAGAGACTTATAATTTCACCAAACAAGTCACTATTGAAGGGTGATGTGTTGATAGATGATCATAATTCAGGTCGAGGTCAGGAAGATTTTGACGGTAGGCTTCTCCATTTTGGAAGCGAAGATTTTCCCGATTGGAAAACCGTCCTTGCTGTTTTGATTTCCAGCTTTCCTGCAGAGAAAAAGGAGCACTAGAAGATGCCAATTTCCGAAAATGGCTACTCTATTATTCTTAGTCGAGATACAATTTCTCAAGTTGAGCTCTACGCCAAATTTCTGAACGAAGGAGGGGAGAGCGGGAGGTATCTCGGTCAAATACTTAAGAAAATAGATCAAAGACCTTTAGACGAACGCATTCTGCTAGAGGCACTTATCAATAGTAAAAGACCTCAGATATTTGCCGAAAGCCACGTGGAAGGAGATGGTACCGATTGGACACAGCGGGAACTCAGTATTTTGGGGGATATTAGCATTGGCATGAAAGTGTCTATATTTGACAATGGGGCCCATCAAAATCCAGTCGTTCATGAAAGACCATTTACGGGATATTTAGTTTATACGCCGGGTGCACTTCTGCGCAATGACCGAGGTAATACTCCAGCGGATTGGGAAGCTGTTACGATTGAGAACGAGTATGATAGGAAGAAGTATTTTTCCTTATACGAACGCCGACTTTTTCCAGTATTCAGATATATCAGCGAGCTTGCTGTTCAAAGAGACCGCGCGGCCTTTCTCACGATACCTGGAATTGGTTGCGGGCAGTTTTCGGGACCGTACCGTGGGCAAATGGGCCACTTGTTTCGCGCTGCTCTTGTTCACTTGCTTGAAACCCATGGAGAAAGCTTTCCTGGGATTAAGGCTGTATACTACGATCCTTACAATGAGTGCCTGGACGAGCATCAAGTGATCAATGGGATACAGTTTATCGTCAGACCGCTTACTCAAAACAATGAGAGTAAAAGTCAGTTGTGTGAGCCAAGTTTTCTGGGGTCAGGTGTAACTGGAAATTTTGATAACTGTGAGCTTTATAGTCTCGTCGCTTGGGATCATGTGTCTTGGCCCGGAAACGATTATTACCTAGGGTCGCGTGCAACAGATGATGGGGTAAAGGCTGCCGCCACCGATACCATGCGGGTGATGACGGGAGTTGAAGGGCGATATAGTTATGCTCAAAAAAGATATTTACCTCCGACCTCATTCGGAAATTGGAATGAAGTCGTTTCATCAGGCAATATAAAAATTTCTGCAAAGACCAATCTCTATATTCAGTAAGTTTTGGAGAATAGCGTTTCGTATAATTGAGCTCACAGAGGCGCCTTGTCCTACACTTATTTTACGACTTCAATTTTCCAGCATTTTCGACCTAACTGGGTCATTTTAAACTCGACATCGAGGAAACGTTTTATGATGTCGATGTTTGTGCGCGTATGCTGAGATATGTCGGTTGTTGTGAAAGCACCGCCTCCAAATAATGCCATCGGCAGGAGAAGTTGGTCCGCCAAATGTTCACCAACGGCTGTACTGATCTGTCCAGATCCATCTTTGGCGGGCAGGTATTTTTGAGCTTGTTGTACGACTTTTTTTGCCACGGCTTCCGCGCGAACGCCATGTTCGCCAAGGCCAATAAAGACTTCTGTGACGTTCTCATGTTCCAGAAAAAGTGTCACTGCATTGCCGGGGCCGGGGCCTTCGGCGTGAATGATTTCACCTTGTTCCAGCTTTAGATTGAACGCTTTTATGAGAGTTGTGAGTTCGCGATTGGCGATTCCGTCGCTTAGATTTGCGAGGATAGCGACAACCTTTTCGCCGGTTCTTTCGCCTCTGTCTTCCAAGGATAAGGCTTGCGTTTCTTCCGTCGGTTTGACGGCCATGCGAATAGCTCCGCCGCCTGCCGGATAGAAGCCATAGGCTTCCAATTCTGCAGAGGCGCGGCCCCCCATTTTTCGAAATTGCGGAAGAAAAGCTTGGTCAAGAAAGTCAAATGTTGGGGCCCATTGGTTATGAGTTCCTCCTGAAATTTTGACGTTCGAGGCTGTTTCAGCATGTGCCAATATCGGGAGTATTGTCTGAGCAACAAGGTTTGTTGCACCAGCAGATCCAATTGCAAAATCGTATTCGCCGCCTTTGATTTTTCTAGGATAAAAGGCGATTTCGGACGAGCCTAAATTTGCCCCTTCCATTGTCGCATCGCAAATTTCTGCGGCAGCTTTGCACGCCATCAAATGCTGCCGAAAGAGGCCGGGTTTCTTTCGCCGTCCACGGACATTTTCAATCCGAACAGGCTTGCCAGTGATAGCGGATAGCGACAAGGAAGTGCGCAGAACCTGCCCGCCGCCTTCACCTTCGCTGCCGTCAATTATGATTTCACGCATTTTCATACTTTCGAGTAAGTCGAAGGGCTCGCAATTGCGAGCCCTTCTATTCGTATTTTGGTTTTCAACCCTTCACACACACGACCTGACGGAGTGTATGCATGACCTCAACGAGATCTTTTTGGGCTTCCATCACATCATCGATGGATTTGTAAGCGGAGGGTGTTTCATCCAAAACGCCAACATCTTTACGACATTCGACACCCTTGATGGCCTCTAAATGCTCTTCCATCGAGACGCTTTTCTTGGCTTCAGTCCGAGACATCACCCGTCCGGCCCCGTGGGAGCAAGAGCAGAATGAATCCTCATTTCCGAGACCGCGAACGATGTAAGACCGCGTTCCCATAGAGCCCGGAATAATACCCATATCACCCTTACGAGCGCGCACTGCGCCTTTACGCGTGACATAGATATTCTCGCCGAAATGGTTCTCTTTCGTGACGTAGTTATGGTGGCAATTAACAGCCTCCACCTCTGCATCGAAGGGAACAGGTAAGACATCTCGCGCGGCTTTGATGACATTTTGCATCATCACAGTCCTGTTGGAGAAAGCAAAGTCCTGCGCCCATTCCACGGATTCGACATAGTCATCGAAATGATCTGTGCCTTCCGGGAAATATGCCAGATCCTTGTCAGGGATGTTGATGAACCATTGCTCCATGTCTTTCTTGGCAAGCTCAATGAAGTAGCGACCAATGCGGTTGCCAACGCCTCGAGAGCCGGAGTGAAGCATAAACCAAACGCGGTCTTCCTCATCAAGGCAAACCTCAACGAAGTGATTACCTGTTCCGAGCGTACCGAGATGCTTCCGATTATTGGATTGTCCAATAACTTTGTGCTTCTCAACAATCGCATCAAAACGGGTTTTCAAACCTGCCCAGGCGACGTCCGCAGTTGCCGGCACATCATGCCAAGACCCCTTGTCGCGACGACGTCCGGACGTGCGTCCATGCGGCACGGCACGTTCAATAGCTGAACGCAAATGCCCGAGGCTATCCGGCAAATCAGTCGCCGTTAAGCTTGTGCGACACGCCATCATTCCGCAGCCAATATCAACGCCGACCGCAGCCGGGATAATGGCATTCTTGGTTGGAATGACAGAGCCAACAGTCGCGCCGATACCGACGTGAACATCGGGCATCACCGCGACGTGCTTAAAGATAAATGGCATTTGAGCCGCGCGCAAAAGTTGCTCGCGAGCACGATCATCTACCGGGACGCCGCGCGTCCACATCTTCACAAGGCCTCCGCCTTCCGCTGTCATTACGTCGAAACCTTCTTGTGTTTCGTGTTCCATGTCTTCCTCCTCGCGCCTTTCAAACGCTTTTGGTGTGCAGGGCTGGATTCGAACCAGCGTACCCTTTCGGGTGCAGTTTTACAGACTGCCTGCTTTGGCCGCTTGCATACCCACACATGTTTTGCCTTTCGGCGTTGAGCATTTTGCGAAAGCAAATTGCACTTATTGGTCGGGGCAGCAGGATTTGAACCTGCGGCATCTCGGCTCCAAACCGAGAACTCTGACCGGACTGAGCTACACCCCGTATGATTCTGGCGGAGAAAGAAGGGCTTTCACCTCCCACACACCAAGTATCTTTGGCGGCGCCTCATGGGCTGTCTCCATTCTGGCTCACGTGACAGGACTCGAACCTGTAACTACCGCATTAACAGTGCAGCTCCCCTACCGGCAGGGACCCACGTGAACATTGGCACTAACTAAGGGACTTGAACCCAATATCTCAGGAGCCACAATCCTGCGTTCTATCCAGTTGAACTAAGTTAGCATTCAATATGTTTGGTGGCCGACCTAGGAGTCGAACCTAGAACATCCTGATTCTAAGTCAGGCACCTCTACCAATTGGGCTAGTCGGCCATGTGGCGCACCGCGCAGGACTCGAACCTGCAACCATCGGCTTCGTAGGCCGCCGCTCATCCAGTTGAGCTTCCGATGCACTATTGGTTGATCCCCCAGGATTCGAACCTAGATTTCCAGACCCAAAAACTGGCGTCCTACCATTAGACTAGGGATCAAAATGACCGGGCGACAAGTTTGTTGTGAAACATTCGTGCTCTACCAGACTGAGCTACAAGACAGCTTTCACTGTCTTGGCAGGATTCGAACCCGCGACACCGATCGTGTAAGATGTAGTTCCACAGGCATTCGCCCGGTCAAATTCATTTCAGCTTTCGAACAAGGCGGCGACAAGTGGGAGTGAAACGTTATGCCATGCTCTACTCACTGAGCTACTGAGGGTTTCGAGTGAACGGTGACTCTCAGACGGGATTCGAACCCGCGACCTTGGCGTTACAATGTAGTTCCACGGGCATTCGCCTGTGTGTTTGAATGACGACAAGTTTGTCAGAGACGTTTTTCGCCACATCATTGCTGATGGAAGGACTCGAACCTTCACTTCCTCTTTCGAGGAACCGCTTTCGCGGTGCGTCTACCAATGTAGTCTCTGAGGCATTCGTCAAATCGTTCAAAAGCCATTTCGGCCAAGCCATGACAACAAGTTTTGCAAAGATGCGCAGGAATTGAACCTGCCGTCACGGGAAGCCGAAGCTGCCCGCTTTCAACCGATGTAATCTTTACGGCATTTGCCATGTGAATGAAGAAAGAAAGTGGACGCGACAAGAAATCGAGCGGGACGCAACATATACAAAATGTAGTCCATATAGCACTCGGCATTCGCGGCCTCGTGTGATTTGAGGGATGGTTTCCGCAAATCATACCTTTCAGTATTCAAACTTGAGCCTTAATTTATACTCCTTATTTCTATTGTATCGATCTCTCCTACCCAGTGGTCGGGACCGAGGTTTCCGTTGGCAAACCGGCCAATGACATCAAAGACACGGTCGGAAAATCCGCCGATGTTCAAGATGTCCGGTCGGTTGACCGCTTGTGTTGTCGTGTTCGGCGTGATGTCGATACAGACCATCCGAGCGTTCGGGTTATGGACCTTCATCCGCTCCCATTCACGCATCAGGGCTGTCGACCGTCCGCCTTGAACATCTGCCCAGCTTTCATTGTCTGAGACGATGATCAGCAAATCGACACTGGCGCGTTCCCGGTTCAGGTGAACCAAAGGCGCGCTGCAGTTTGTTCCGCCGCCTCCGATTGACGCCAGCTTCTCAGCATTCGTCAAAACATCGGCCCGTCGATCCAATTTCAAATCAGACACGCAGACTTCGAACGGCAACACTTTCGCCGTTTCGCTGTTCCGAAGAACAATGGACGACATCAAGCCCGCAACATCGATGCACCGTACCGCAGATGTTGATCCTTTCCGATAACCCGTAACAGATCCCCAACTCATGGACCCGGATACATCCGGACAGACAACGACATTGCCTGCAAAGCTAGGTACGTTTTCAAGTGCAATCTCTAAGGCTTCTTTCAATGCCTCTTTGATTTCGGTCGGCAAATCTGACTTCTGGCTTGCCATGTAGGCCGCCATAATCTGATATGGGAACACTTTGGCGCGGCGGATCGCATCGACATCAGTCAAGCGTTTCGCAATCGCCTTCACAGCGCTCCGACGTCTGAAAACGCCGTGACGTGCAAATGTGTTCAAGTTCATTCGAACCATATGCCAACCGCCTTGTTTGGCAATCTGTGTCCAGTGATCAGTCGTCAAATTGAGCGACGTCAACATTTGAAACGGGACATCCGGTACAATCTTCCCGCCGCGCTCTTTGAAGACTTCATAGTCTTTGAGAGACTGCGGCAGTTTTGAAAAATCATACTCACGCCCGATGAAATATCCGAACAACGCATCGCGCTCTTTGCTCAAAGGCTTTGGGTGAACCATCTTAATAACATCGGCGAGTGACGGGTCATTGCCGACACAGGCCCGGATGAGATCGCGATCGCTCGCCTTGATCAGCCAGTTTTGAACGAGACGCTTTGGTGCGGAGCCGAGAGATTTACGACCAACTATACCAGAGCGCATGATCTGAACGAAGTTGCGAAGCATCTTGCCGTTATCAATGACTTTGTGAAAAACAGGCGCAACGAGATCAGGACGCATTTCGCCCTTACCGTTAGGCACTGTCAAACAGGCCAGCAAAAGCGCCGGCATATCTTTCATAAAGCCGCTTTGACGGGCGTAGATTGCCGTCTTGGCTACAAACTCAGGTTCAACATTCTTCGCGAGATTTAAAACCTCGTCGAGTTGATCCTGCGCCGTCGCATAAAATGTTCCGTTCAAACAGCCTGTGACAGCCAGTTGTGCCAAAGCCTCACGAGGCTTGAGCATAAAGGCTTTGCCGCCTGATGCGTTCAGTCCGTGCACCGCCGGCAGTAATTTGCCGCGCATTGATGTAAACATTGTTTTATTTGCCATTTTCTTTCTCCAGTCTTAGGCGGCCCTGCTCGTGTCAGCAGGACCGCCCGGATTTGCGCTGTTGACTGCGAACACCCATTTGTTCGCTAATTCCCGTCATTCAACGAGGATGAAAATGCGCAGAGTATCGGGTGTTGAAAAATGGAAATTCGCAGAAAATCTATAATCGACTGAATTAAAACGTTTCTTTTTTAATTTTTGAAGATTTCGAAACAACATAGCCGTCAGAAATACAAATTTTATATATAATATTATACGATTTTATATTAGTGTATACTCATGAAGCGAAATGTTGCCATCGGATTCCTCGGAATAAACTTAGATAATGGAAAAGGAGCCGGGCGTTGGGAGCGCTGGAGGCCTACCGTTGACCTGTGCCGCCAAGATGACTTCATCATCCATCGCTTTGAGTTGTTAGCTGACCCTAAATATATGGCTATCGCGGAGCAGGTGAAGGCCGATATCGCGCTGGTCTCTCCGGATACCACCGTCGTCATCAATGAAATGGAGATCCATAACCCTTGGGACTTGGAAGAGGTCTATGAAGCGCTCTTTGATTTCACGGACCTCTATCGGTTCAATACGCAAGAGGAAGATTACCTGCTCCATATTACGACTGGGACGCATGTCGCTCAGATATGTCTCTTCCTTTTAAATGAAGCGAGATATCTGCCCGGTAAAATCTTGCAGCTCTCTCCGCCGCGAAAGAAGGACAAGACAGGGCCAGGCAAGGTCTCTGTCATCGATCTTGATCTGTCAAAATATGATCGCCTTGCGGATCGGTTTGAGACGGAGCGGCAAACGGACACCTCATTTTTGAAGTCAGGTATCCCAACGCGGAATCCAGCTTTCAACGCGATGATTGACGAGATTGAACAAGTTGCCATTCGGACGACGAATCCTGTTTTGGTTTCCGGTCCAACGGGCGCGGGGAAGTCTCATCTCGCGAAACGCATTTTCGAACTCAAAAAACGCCGCCATCAAATTGAAGGCGAATTCGTCAATGTAAATTGCGCAACCCTGCGCGGTGATACGGCCATGTCGACTTTGTTTGGTCATAAGCGCGGGGCCTATGCCGGTGCAATTAAGGATAGGGCAGGGCTGCTCCGCATGGCGCATAAGGGGCTCATTTTCTTGGATGAGATTGAGGCGTTGGGCTTGGACGAGCAAGCTATGGTCCTGAGCGCAATCGAAGATCAACGGTTCTATCCGGTCGGCGGTGACCAAGAGGTCAAAAGCGAGTTTCAGCTCATTGCCGGAACCACGACGGATTTGGTTGAGCTTGTGGCAAAGGGTGAGTTTCGAGAAGATCTGCTCGCGCGAATAAACATGTGGAGCTACACGCTTCCGGGCTTGAAAGACCGCCGTGAGGATATCGAACCTAATCTGAACTATGAACTTACAAAGTTTAGCTCTCGAAATAATCGAAAAATGACCCTTAATACCGAGGCCCGCAAAGCTTACCTGAATTACGCTCTCTCGTCCGAAGCGAGATGGGCTGCAAACTTCCGCGACCTCGCAGCATCAGTGACGCGCCTCTGCACTTTTGCAGACGGCTCCCGCATTCAGTTGGAAAGCGTTGAACGTGAAATTTCGCGGCTACAAAAGGGATGGCGGCTAAAGTCTGGCAATTCCACGGAGGAGACTTTGCTGTCCGTCATGAGTCAAAACCAACTTAGTTTGGTTGATCCGTTTGATCGCCCATCCCTAGCCAATGCCATCCTAGTCTGTCGTCAATCTGATAGCTTAAGTGACGCGGGTCGAAAATTATTTTCCGTCTCTCGAGAAAACCGAAAGACCAAAAACGATGCGGACCGTCTTAAAAAATATCTTGCGAAATATGATGTGAGTTGGGGAGATATCTGAACTGACGTAAGTCGATTTCAGGCGCTTCGAAAACTCCGTTAAGGTTCGCGATGAGGATAAAGTTACCATCTCGAGTTTGATGGATGAAGTAACGTAAAGTCTGGTGCCCAATTGAGGCACCTTACTTTCTTGCGAAAAACAGATCTCATATAAAACAGTGACTTAGGGAAATGGTTCGTTGCCAACACACGGGGTGCCCATCGTCCTGAGAACCTAATTATTACAATGATTTAGCATTTGGCGCAAGACGTTTGTGAGGCAAGAAGTTAAGGTATTTGTGAGGCAGATAGTATTGAGGAAATAAGTAATATTATCCCTATGGCGGTCATCAAGAATATAACATTCATGCTAATTGATTGCGTATTCTTCTCTCAAAACTATCAGTAATGCAGTTCGTATTGTCACAGATTTTATTGATAATCTTTGGAAGGTATTCGACCAGTGCCTCAAATGTTAAACTCACTTCTTGAAAAGAATGGTATTGTCGCAAATATCTTACGATCTCTAGTTTATCTTCCTCTTCCATAGTCGCGATAGGATCAGAGTCCCTGTAATCATGAAATCGAGATAGGTGAATCAATTGACACCCAAATTCATAAACCAACTTTTCCCAGCCCCCAGCACGTTGATATGCAATTAACATCTCTCGATCAGTCACATTTACCAATTTACCTTTTACCGTTGTTCTTTGCCATCGATCACCTTCAACTAAGTCGCGGACAAGAGTGCGCGCACGGGCCGGTGAGTTCCCGATACTAATGTTGTTTAGATATGAAACTCTAACAAGAGAGTCTATTTCCTGCCTAAGTATTCCAAATGCTACAGAATAAAGGCGGTTTTCTAGTAATAAATTGACTGCTTCTCGGTTTTCTTTTGTTCGTGCCCGTATGAGCCTGCAGAACTGAATTATTTGTGCGTCTCTATCTGCCATGGATAATTCCAATAGTCCCGAAATGGGAGTAAAATTCTGCGTAAAATATCCTGAAAATAGATGTTAGACTTTAAGAAATCTACTGGTAACTTCTTCGCATAAAAGCTTTTACGTCCTCGGGATTTAATTTAAACCATTCGCCATTTGCTCGTTTATCTTTAAATCTTCGGTGCCAATAATTTTCTATGCCAGAAGGGTCATCGGTCTTGATAGAATGAAGCAAATCAAGTGTTTCTGGCATTGCAGTAGATACTTGCTTGACGCGACGTTCTAGATCTGTGGCCCTACCGATTTTATAAAAATCACCAGATTTCAATAAATATACCAATCCTTCTGTCACAGCCTCGTGTTTGCTCTCAACTAACGGAGCGTTAGAGTGGATTTTATCCTCTAAGATTTCGAGAATCTTTGAATCATAGCCATTTTTAATAGCGAATTCGTATGCTTCTTTGACTATAATGGTCTGACCACCTATTCGTTTGCGAAAAGTTGTTGTGGCAGGAAATTCTTTATCGTTGCGACTTTTAAAACTAAGGTCGCTGAGTGCAGGAACAGCATCAAGTTCCGATACCAGTTCTAAATATTTGGAAAGCAGAAATTCAACTGGTATCGCTAAGTTTCTCTCGTTTTGTTCCAGTCCTGCTTCTTTTAAGGCGGCACTCCATCTTGGCCAATATTTTCCGCTCCAATATGATTTGGATAAGCCAGTTTTTCTTTTAAACAAGCTTTGACCAGGCGGGCGACCTTCTTCACGAGCGATACGGCGAATTTCTGCTAGTACTTTTTCTTTTGTAGCCATCATAAAATTCTAATTGAATTCATATTCAATTGCTAACTCTTTCTAATATCTACCACGCAGTCGATATATTACCTTCCAATCCCTCTCGACCGTCCCGCATCCCAATCAATACCGCCACCGCTTAGAACACGTCCTTTGACGCGCTTGCCCCACTTTTGCGTGTGATGGCTCTCCCAAGGCACGAGATAGAAGGCGCGTTGGGTCTCAATCATTGCATGGGGGCCGTGAGGGAGTTCGTATTTCTGCGAGACGGTGCCTTCAATCAACCGTCCTGACTGCGCCGCAACATGCGCTCTGCCCGTCATGCTCTCCAGCTTCTCCGTTGCCACGTTAAACCCTTCCGTCTCTAACGCTTTCAAATAGCCGCGCTTGTAGATGATAGAGGTCTTTTCCTCGTCTTGGCGTAGCTCTGCATAGCCACGTTCAATGAGCCATGTGCGGCGCTGCTGAAAGGCTGTGTCCAGCTCTTTTGCGAACGCGCTGGATTTTGAGCTGATTCCTCCGAGTAGCCCGCCTCTGCCCCAGTTAACTTGTGCGCGGTCAAGCCAAGTCGCACCGGGACTCTCAAGCTGTGCATTCAAGTCTTGGCGCGAGAGTAGCTTCACGCCTGACGCGCGGCCTTGCTTTAGGTCTAGCGCGATAGCCCGCTCTTCAAAGTCCTCTGGCACGCGCCAATCATTAGGGTCGCCGTCCTTATCCTTGCTCGCGACTTGCACCACACCCGCTTTCGCTAGTGTGGCTAGGCGCAAGCTGTGCGCCCGCATGTGGGCCGCACTTCTGCTGCCGCTTCCGTCCGTCCAATCATCTGGCCCGCTCGTCGCTATCGCATAATTTCCGACAAGTCCGTTACGAGGCTTGCCGTGATAATCCTTACCCGTCGCAAGCGCTTGGATGTTACGATCAACCGTGCGCAAGTTCGGCGGTGAGACTTCGATGATAGACCCAACCTTAGCGGCTTCGCCCGCCCGCGTGTCCATGCCCGTCTCGACTGTGCTGACATAGCCATCTGTGCCGTCGATAATGAACCTGACTTTGCCGCCGCCTTTGGCATCTGGGTTCATCCCTTCATCACGGCCCAACGTCTTGGCAATCACGCGGCCAATGACACGGCGACCCGATAAGTTTCCATCATAGTCCGTGCGGCCATCATTTAAGCGGACAGGGCGCTTAATGTTTGCCCTATCCATAGCGGCTTGAATGTCTCTGTTTAGCTGCTCTCGCTGTTCAATCTGTCCAAGGGTTTTGAACACATCTTTTTCTACTCGCCACAGACCCTCATACTTTGACTGCGCCAAGCCCATTTTCTCTAGGTGTTTCATCCGTCCAATAAGAATGTGCCTGTTCATGGGTGAGTCAGCAGGGAAAGTGCTCGCCGCTGACCCTGCGCGTAGGTCGATTGTGTTGTTAAGTTTCTCAATACCTTTCTCGATAAGTCTATCCGCTGTCGTCACCCGCATAGCGTCCACCTCGCGCTTCATCTCTTGCTGGATGGCCAGCTCTGACTTCCACCCCAGCTCGCGGGTAAGTTCTTCCTCCAACCGTCCGCGTATGCCGCGCGAGATATACTCGCCCGCAATGTTCAGTCCTTTACCGTCATGGGTCACGCCCCGCGCAATGATATGCGTGTGCGGGTGTGCGGTGTCGAAGTGGTCAACGGCGACCCAGTCCAGTCGCGTGCCCAAGTCCTCCTCCATCTGCGTCATCAGCGCCCGTGTCGTCTCTTTCAGGTTGGGTGTTCCGTCGCTGTTCACGCGGGCCAGCTCCGCGCCGTCTTCGGGCGAGATCATAATCCGAAACTGGTGCGGGTCACCGCGTCCGTCAAAGCTCTCTTGGGAGCGAGCCACAAAATCCCGCCCGTCAATCTCCACGCCGTCCTCTGGGCCATAGAGCTGGCCTCTCGTTGGGGTCAACTCCGCCGAGCCGTCCACCCCCTCGGTTCGCTCCACACCTGCGCCTTCGCGCTGGAGGTAAGCCAAATGTCCGCGCGAGACAGAGGACTTCGCATTGCGCAGCTTCACCACGCGCACTTTCACAATCGCACGGCGCACGCGGTAGCGGTCTCCTGTGGCGCGGTGAACGCGCCAGCCTTGCTTCGGGCCAATGCCACGCTCCAAGGCCGCGCGGCCTCTACCTCGCGCATTGAAGCGTCCTGTGCGCGGCGTGGCGGGTTTCATCAGTGTGCGCCGTCCAGAGACGGCCTGTCCTCTGACCAAGGCCGCACGAACCCCTTGATGGAATCCCTTGTAGTTTGCTGGAACACTGACCTCGACAGCTCTACTGCTGGTCTTGCGGCTTTTGGCTCTTAGGCGGAAATCATCTTCATTCGTCATTCGGCCATAATCGGGCAAAACAGGCGTGTTTGTCTCGCAGGAAGCCACTTGGAAATTAAAGGGAACGGAGAATTTCTAGGTAGTAGCGGGATAGAGCTACTTTGGAGGCATCGCACATGAGTTTGCTGAATGGTGACACCCCAACTCGCGTAGCAAAAACAGAGCTTTAGCGTCGAAGTGCCCCCAAAAGGGCGGTTCGCTTTATCTTGCTAAAGCTCTTTTCTTTCCTAATCTCTCGCCAAGCTCCAAATCCATCTAATTAATTATGCTCTCTCAAAACAGTGCCGTCCGACGCGCCTGCCGGAGCCGCCCACACGAGCGGAAGCAGCGGCGAGGGGATGAAAAGGCATTTTCAATAAATTTCATGTCAGTAATTTCAAGCGCTCAAAATGAGCCGTTCGTAATTGCTCAATCCAATTTGATGTATTGCAAGTGAAATTTAAAATTCTGCGAGCGCAATCTTGTCATTATCAATTATGTTAGTCTCATCAATAAAAGACAAATCCCATACAAACTCATGTTTGCATTTTCTATCCATATTTGACGATCCCCGTTCTAGCCTTATTATTTCTAATTCAGAAAAAAACTCTTCGATAAGACATACTTCCATTGCTCGGATTGTATGCTCATCCCATCTTTTCCATCTCCTGTTTTTGATTTTTACGCCAATTACAACTCCGTTTTCCATAGAATTCAAAATGGCGACCTGACTAACTAGATGGTGATTTTTCGAGGAGTCAACTTTGCCGAAAAGCTCGCTGTCCCAGTTATAGAGATAGAACTTACTATTTTCAGGAAACTCTGATGTGTCATGTGTTACGGCATGTCCGAATTCGTTTTCACCGATTAAAATTCGCATTTGAGCTTTACCTTTTTGACATCAATATCGAAGGTAACCGCAATGGTTTGGCGGTAGCTCTTAATCACACTTTTTCGCCATGCATTCTCCTCATCATCTAAATCCTCGTCTTCCTCGTCGTCATCTCCATACCAAATCTCAAGTTCATCAGTTTTGCCTAGAGCCGCCCGTGCTAGTTCTTGACGTGAGCACCAAAACTCAAATCGAGTTTCCTTTGACCCTCGGCCATTCCAGAATTTCCCTACTTCCATCTCACTTAAAATCTTCGTAACAGCTATCGCATTTGAGTATGGAACATGAGACGTATCAGAAATAACTCGCAAAGGACTTTCATATCGATCTTTTTTCAAACTTGCCCATACGTTGAAAATCCTCGCTGCATGTTCATCTTCTTTACAAAACGCACGCAATTTTTTTACAATTGGCTTTGTCATATTATCTCCTGTAGATTTAGATATTTAATCTACAGGAGAAAAATTATGTGTCAATAATCAGATGTAGATTATTAAAAATAAACTACAGAGAAAAATTCCTTAACCCGCTTTGAGAGCCATTCATCTTGTTGTAGGGTTATTTTTACATCCAGAAACATTTGATTGGTTTCAAATCAGAGTGAGAGTAGGATGCTAAATGGAGGCTACTTTCTGAGCTTTGACTAATTAACCCTCTGCTATCAACGTCTTCACGTGACCCGCAACCCTTAAATTATACATCTCTTTTCTTCGTAAAAATCGTGGTGATTCAGTTATAATATGTGGGTGGATAAAGCCCAAAACATATGTAAAACTGCCCCAGTAGAAGCGCCGTCCCGCTCTGACATTAAGCACGGAATGACTGTCGCAGCGCAGCTTGTTCGGCGCTACGGCCCAAAATATTGGCCAGTTCTGGAGCGTCTTAGGCAAGAGTATGACGCATTAGATGACCGCGAGGCGTTGCTGGTCTCGCTCTTATCGGAAGCAGAGAAAGCTGCGTAAACCGATAAAATTTAGCACTTAAATGGATAACTTAGAATTAGCGCATCGCTGACGGGGTGGGCTATCTTCAATAGCTCGTCTCGGCGGTAAGCAAGCGACCCTCCATCCCCATACTCAGGGCGTGGGTTACGATGGCCCATCAATGTGCATCGCAATCCAAAGTCCAATCCTGCTTCCAACATTCGGTTCTCAAAGCTGTGCCTAAAGCTATAGATGCGGTGCTGCTTAGTGGGGAATAACCCTCTCGCTTTGAACGCTTTCGTAAGCGATGCGCTTAATAAATAACTGCGGTCTCTGTAGTGCGGGAACCCGTTCTGAGCCTTCCGCATGGCTTCCAACGCCACCCCAACAAGCGGAATATCCCGAACAGATGCGCCTGATTTTAGCTCCCTGTCTTTCGTTGGACGGATACGAATATGCGGAACCTCGGCGTCTAGTCGTATGCTCTCGGGCCTGATGTTGGCTAGCTCACTTGGTCTGCATCCTGTCTCAATCAAGGCCATGCAAAGGAGTGCTCCTTGTCGATTAAGGCCTTCAAAAACATCTGGCTTGAGAATGCGTGACCTGACCCAATAGTCTTTAAAAGGAATAACCTTTTTTAGAATTTTGTCTTTGAAACGCATGTTGCGGAACGGGTTTTCGCGTTCTTCTTCGCCTATATGCTCGAAGTAGCGGCGGTAGAGTTTGCGCAAGCTGCCTAAGTCTTTGTTGCCGCTGCTGCCGCTCATAGGCTTGGAACCGTCCTTCGGGTGAATGCGCTCATGCCAGAATTTGCGCACAGCGTGGGCGTGTTCGCGGGTAATGTCCCGCATATCTAAATCGCCGTTTATGGAAACGAAGTTCGCAACGGCGCGGCGTTTGATTTTAGAAAAGTTGTTTATTTGCTCTGGTGATTTACTTGCGAGTTCGTCTGCGACGATCTCGGACAGATAAAGCTCCATTGCTTGGCTAATGGTCGCAGACGGCGTCTTGGCAACACCTAGCAGAGCGTCCGCGTCCTGCTCCTCCTTTGGCTGCGGAGCCTCCTTTAACGGCCCTAAGGCTTGTAGGCGGTGTAATAAATCCGTGACAGTATCGCGGGAAATCAAGCTGTCCATTGGCTCATAGTTGAACCCCAGCGAGCGGGCGTGTTGGCTCACGTCGCGGTAGCTTACTTCTCTCGGTGTTGAGCGGAAACGGCTCGGCGCGACCTCGCTCCAGCGTTGTTCGTCCGCATCGGCGCATATGTCCCGCCGTTGCCGCGCGACCTTGCGACTATCCGTATCAAGTGAACGATAAATCAATGTGCGGTCGTCTATGTGCCTGACGGCCTTGGGTACTCGCCGCACGTAATGCCAAATATCACCGCGTAACCGTAGGTATTGGTCGGGCCGTCTTATCGCTTTCATCCTGCCATCTCCTGTGCAGCCTTTTGTAAGGCAAGAAGTGAGGCAAATCGCGCGAGTTACCGT
>CALDTL010000128.1 GCA_937923965.1 uncultured Caulobacterales bacterium | reverse complement strand
ATGACAACAACGTCGTAAGTATGATCAATCCACTTAGTCATAAGACTATCCTAAAAACGCGAGTTTAATGACGGCGAACGCCACAGCTGCCCATAAAATGAAGGCGATGAGCTTATTCTTCAACAGGCCAAATGCGCGCAGCTTGCCGCCGAAATAATCCATGACGACTTCGTCCATCTCCAGCTTGCAATACCAGACAGCCGCTGTGAAAAAGGCCAGAAAACCAATCGCGCCGATGGGGGAAGACAGCCATGCCGTTAATCCATCCGCGCCCGCTCCGACCGCCTTGGCGACGGAAAAAATCGCAAATGGCAGACCAATGATGACGCCCCATCCGGTAAGCGTATGGATCTTGGCGTGAGCCGCACTGTGATTGGCTGTATTCGCGCTCATGATGCCGCTCCGACGATGAGGGCCGTGCCCGCGATAGATAACAACACCGAAAGTCCGAGCATGATGTAGGACAGTGAGTTATTCTGTTCGGGGTCAAGAAAGTTCCCCTTATTCCAAATCGCATGACGCAATTGCGCGAGCGCCATAAAGATAAAGGCAAAGAGAAAGACAACGAGGCCGAGCGCGCCCAGGGGCGAAAAGACGAGACCTTCGAGCGGCAATTTCCCCGTCAGGGCCAAGACGAAAATCCCGATAGCCACGAGGAATAAGGCGACATAGCAAATGATCGCACTCGCCCTGTGGACGATGGAGCTCATCATCGCGCCGTGCCAGCGCCAAACTTGTAAATGCGGCGACATGGGCCGCTTGTCGTTCCATTCAGATGACATGAAAACTGTCCTTTTTTTATCTGCGCGTAAGCTAATCGCGGCGGCTCGTAAGTCAACGCATGATTGAGGCTTTGGGGGCATCAAAACTGAGCATTCCAAACCGGCATTTTTTGGGCTATCTCTGCTGCAATGAACCTCAGTTCTATTACGTTCGATGCGGCACAACCGGACCTATCAAACTGTAAACTCACTGAACGCCCAGGAGCCCTTTTATGACCGACCCTATCAAACTTAATCGGCGCAGCCTTTTGCTAGGTGCATCTATCACGGCAGCGGCGTTTGCTGCGGCCTGTTCAGACACAACAACAGCCGCGGCAGAGGAGAAGATAGATTTAACCGGTGTGTCTATCTTAATCACGGGCTGCTCCTCTGGCTTTGGGCGACTGGGCGCTGAACATTATGCGCGGCTCGGCGCAAAGGTGTTCGCCACCATGCGCAACCTGCCCCGACCGGAAGCGGCAGAGCTGGAAGCCCTCGCGAAGTCAGATGATCTCGACATTACGGTTCTTGAAATCGATATCACTAAAGATGATCAAGTTGAGGCAGGGGTTGCCGCCGCGGTGAAAGCGAGCGGCGGAAAATTAGACGTGCTCGTGAATAATGCGGGCATGTCCATTGCCGGCCCGATTGAAGCGCAAGACATGGAAGCGACCCAGCTCATTTTTGACACAAATGTTTACGGCGCGCAGCGTATGGCGCGGGCGGCCCTGCCGTCGATGCGGGCCAATAAAAGCGGTTACATCTTTAACGTCACGTCCCAGCTTGGGCGCGTCATTATTCCGGGCTTTGGGCAATATTCCCCGACAAAATTTGCACTCGAAGCCATGAGCGAACAAATGGCGTATGAAGTCGCGGCCCACGGCATTGATGTCACCATCATCCAGCCCGGCGGTTTTCCAACCAGGATTTGGTATAATCAGAACGCACCGTCCGCCGCGCTCAAGGCGCGCCTCCCCGAAGACATCATCGACGCCTATCCAGCCTTTACAGCGGGCATGGGCAAGCGCGAAGCGGGCGGCGGGACATCTGATCCGATGGATATTCCGCGCGCCATCGCGGGCGCTATTGCAAAACCTCAAGGCACGCGGCCCTTGCGAATTGCTTTGCATCCGGTGGCCCGTCCGCAAGAGGCGATAAATAAAGTCTCAGCGGAGATGCAGCTTGCGGTGCTCGGCGAGTCTGCGTTGGGCCCGATTGTTAAAGGTGTTTTGGATTAGACCGGCGGCGCGGCGCGCCAAAAAAAAACGCTGCCCGAGAGCAGCGCTAATGACTAAAATCTAAGCTGAAATCAGCTTAGAACGCGACTACTCGTCGCCATATGTCTTAGCAGAGCCAGCCGCGTCTTCGGTTGTTTCTTTGACCTTGTCTTCGCCGTAAGTCTTAGCTGAACCAGCATCTTCTTTCAGGGACTCGCCTGCTTTTTCCATCGAGTCACCGGCCTTCTCCATGGTCTCTCCGGCTTTGTCCATTGTTGAGCCGACAGCGTTTTTGACGCCATCTTTCGCATCAGTGGCCATAGCGCCGGCTTTATCCGCGACGTCGCCCATAGCGTCGCCCGTTTTTTCTGCGGCGTTTACAACACCGGATTTGGCGTCAGTCGCCATTTCGCCAGCTTTATCCGCAACATCGCCCATGGCGTCGCCCGTTTTCTCAGCCGCGGCTTTGACGCCGTCTTTAGCGTCAGACGCCATTTCGCCGGCTTTGTCTGCTGTTGCAGCCGCCGCATCTTTCGCTTTATCAGCCGTTGCAGATGCCGCGTCTTTTGTTTTGCTAACGGCTTCATCAGCTGCGCTACAGCCCGTCAAAGCCAAAGTTGCGCCAATCAGCGCCGTAAATATATATTTCGATTGCATAACAACCTCCCAGTTAAGCCCCCCGCTCGCCAATACACATTTAGAGGAATTTTCCAAGCGAGAATAACTTAATCCCCTCATCACGAATAAAGCTTTGGCATAGAAAACAGGGCCTTAACCTCAATTTAAAAAACATGATCCTCACTTTGGGGTTTTGGCCCTATGTTTAAATGGTTCTTTCAAACATAGGACAGGCGAGGCCTCGCTTGCCGTTTGAGAGACGATGGGTCTGAGCGTTTTGGTGTGAGAGCCAAAGAGGTGCCGGGGCTTTAGGAACGAGAGCCGACCGGTGGTTCCAAGTGGGCCGACTCCGGGGTTTATGACTGGCCGTTTCTTCAAAAACCATCGCCGCAGAGCCGTGCAATTGGCGTAAGCCAGATGCGGGGGATTGGCCTTACAAACCAATCTTTGACCTTCTGTAAAACAAACCCTTCCTTCTGGTATTCCATCAGAAGACCAACTCTGCGGGCATGTCCTGCTTAAATAGAGAGCTTCGGCTGTTCCCAAAGTTGAAACCGTAGTTTCAACGGGGGCAGTGGGGAATTTCGCTTGTCCGGTCCGCCCGCAGACTGGAAGAATGCAGACTGGCAGAATAATGGCAACGCAATGTTCAAAACTTAATTTTAACCCCGCTCCCCCACACTCGCCCCATATGGTAGCTTTGCAAAAAATTCCAGCCCCAGAGGTCCTGCATCTCTTCATTGAGCATCTTCGCGGTGAGCGGCGTTTAGCGGATAAAACCTGCGAAGCTTACCAACGCGATGTCTCCCAATTTTTGGGGTTCCTAACGGGCTATCTTG
>CALDTL010000127.1 GCA_937923965.1 uncultured Caulobacterales bacterium | reverse complement strand
CGCCTCGGCGCTATCTTGTGCGCGGCCCGATTTGGTGCGCACACTAGAGGCGGCCAAAGCCAGTCCAAAGATTTATTATGTGTTGGTCGGGAATTTTACGTCGCTGTCAAATGGTCCGGCTTTTACCCCTTGGGAGGCTTTGCCGCCCGAAGATCAGATGAAACAAAGGCCGCCCCGAATCATGCCGAGCCTA
The DNA here is from genome assembly GCA_937923965.1 of uncultured Caulobacterales bacterium. GTDB lineage: Bacteria > Pseudomonadota > Alphaproteobacteria > Caulobacterales > Maricaulaceae > Litorimonas. Next base: position 11,109 of record CALDTL010000127.1, on the reverse strand, counting down.
TTCGAGGGATATTCGCTCGCCGATTCGCGCGGCAAGGATGTGCCGCTGAACCGCTTTCCCGTGGAGATCGAAGTGAGCTGCGCAGGACCCTGGTGTGCAGATGTGCCCTCGCCGGACCGAGAGCTCATTGCTTTTGTCGAGGCGCGGGACGGGCTGGCGCCGATTCTCCGTATCTCGCCATGCCCCAGTCAGACCTTTGCGGCGGACCCGAAGCAAGTTCGAAAAACGCGGCAATGCCTAGGCAAGCGCTGTTAATATGATGGGACGCTGGCGCAGGGGTGGGTCCGAAACGCGCGAGTGAGTCGAAATATTTCGGCGGGTGTTGTTCTGAAACTACAGCAATTCGCGACATTCTGTCCCACATATATGAGGGGGGTTGATCGCGGGCTATACACACATTGACGTTACATTTTAAGCCCGAGTTGGAATGATGGAAGGGTTGGTAATGGGCAAAGCAATGAAAAGCGACTTACGCGTCAGTCATGATACGGGGCTCTCTGCGATTGAATTGAGACAAATTTACACTGAGACAGTGGAAGAGTTGGAACGATTCTCTCGGATAAAACCGAGTGAGATTGAGGATGACGTGGAAATGGAAAAGGCTGAAATAGCCTTGCTTGATTTCGAGGATTACTTGGTTGAACAGGCGTCAAGGGCGCCTCTTAAGACCCAAGAAGATATCACGGCCCTCATGGATATTTGGGCAAAAGTCTCAACGTCCTCAGAAGATAATTGTGGCCGGTCGGACAAAATTGTGAAGAATATTTTTCGGCATTTGAGTCGGTAAGAGATCTAAGGCTATTTTTTACTAATAGCCTCGGTGATAATGGCGGGCAGCTATCGCTGCGCTTACGCGATCCGATACGTTAAGCTTTAGAAAAATCTGCTTAACATAACCCGTGACGGTGTTGGCGGAGATCCCCAGTAAAATCGCGATTTCGGGATTCGTCTTTCCGAAGGTTATCAACTCCAGAACGTCACTTTCACGGGGCGTGAGTTTTATATTGGAGCGCAGGGACTCACGTATGAAACAATATTGGACATGAACGGCTTGCAGCAGACCTTGCATTTGCCAGATAAAAATATCGTCGAAAAATTCGGTCGGCTTGTCGAAGCTAATATAGTTATATGCGCTATTGTGGAAAGGGCCGAATAGGGGGACCAAGATACCATCGCCCATTTCAGAAAGCGCCAAGTGTATTCTCTTGATCGCTTCTGCGCTCCAGTCATGAGGCTCTTTCTCCAATTCAGATAACCAGAATGGACGGCCTTTTGTCATTACATAATTCATGACTGGATCATCTTGAGCCCTTCGGCTTTCGATATATTCGATGATGGCCGGCGTGAGTCCCGACGCAACATATCGTCCCATCCTATTGTAATCCCCTGACCCGAGTTTGGGTAGATGGTGGTAGCTCACGGCTTTATAAGCGATGAAATTCGAGTTCTTTATGGAGAGATCCTCGACCGATGTTGCGCTGGAGAATCTCTTGATAGCTCTCAAAAAAACATCATGCGGAATGTGAGGTTCCGTTCCAATGAGCTGCAAGATAATCCGCCTTTCCGGTCTAAGCGTTTTAACGCGAAGGTTGATTTTGCATCTAGAGACGCCTCGCTATTTTGTCCAGCTTTTCATCCGTTTTTGGACGATGATTTTTTGGGCTTCGGGCTGGTGTTAGGGCTGAATGAAAGGTTCGCTTGCGATTTTGCGAAGAAACGCCCATATGGGGGATATCGAGAACAGGCCTGACGACCGGCCAGCTTTGACGTGATAGGTTTCTATCTCGCCTCACTGAGTACGCATTGCATACCTTTTTCGACACTCCCGTAATCTTCACATTGAAGGTTACATTTTGAAGACGTGAAAGGAATATACATGTCAGACGAAATGAAGGCCGGTACGGTCAAATTTTTCAATACTACAAAAGGCTTCGGCTTTGTTCAGCCAGATGACGGCGAAGGCGATGTTTTTGTACATATCACAGCGCTGCAGCGCTCTGGCCTGCAAGGTTTGAATGAAGGTGACAAAGTCATGTTCAATACAGCCGTAAACGAGCGCACAGGCAAAACCGCTGTTGAGAACATCAACCTAGCGTAACGCTTTTTGGGGATTTAGTCCCTGATTTATGTTTAGAGGGCCTGCACGGAAATATCGTGCGGGCCCTTTTTTACTGGTCTAGTGTAGTTCACGACAGGGAGAGACCTATGACTGCAACTGCCTTTTTAGCGCCCGTTCTCGGGCTTATTATATGGACGCTTCTGATTTGGGTTTTGATGTATGCGCGGCGCATTCCCGCTATGCAGGCGGCCAAGATTGATCCAGACTCTGCAAAATCTCCAGATGGGGCGTGGAAAGATCAGTTGCCGCTTTCCGTTCAAGCTTCGGCACATAATTATAATCATTTGCTTGAACAGCCGACGATTTTCTATGCTTTGATGTTTTACATTACCCTCACGGCTCAAATGTCCATGCCAATATTTTATGTGGCGTGGGGATATGTGGCCCTGCGGGTCATACATAGCATTATTCAGGTGAGCTCTGGCAAAGTCATGCTTCGGTTTACTGTCTTCACGCTCTCGACACTTGCCCTCATGGCGATGGTTGTCCTGACTTTGCTTTAGAGGCCTTATGTCCATCTTTGTATTTGCAACGGCAGAATATCAGAACAAAGCCGAGTATGATCGTTATGTGGAACTCGCGACTCCCATTTTCATGCGAGAAAACGTGAAGGTTTTGGGAAATGATGAAGAGGCGCGTTTCGGCGGTCTGCCGGGTGATAAAGCGATATTACTCGAATTTCGCGATGAGGCTCATATGAAAGCTTTCTTTGCGCTGCCAGATTATCAAGCTGCCGCCAAGCATCGTGATGCCGGCGCGGTCATGCGAATGGTGCAGTTCAGACGCTTTTCGTCTTAGGCGACTGAGTCTTCATTGCGTCCCAAACCGCTGAGAGTGCAATGAAGTCCGCGCTTTCGTCTGGGTCGCGGTCATTATTCAGGTCAGCAGGGCTGTTGCGGGTAATCGTGATGCCAATAGGCTGCAGTGTTTTGGCATCTAGAACGGGGCCGCCGCTCATGCCCGTGACAACCGGTTCATCCGGGTCAAAAATATGCGCAATCCATTGTCCTGGGCTTCGTTCGAAATAAACACGACCTGATCGCTGTTCCTTGTGGCGAGACCCAGCAGGGAAGCCCTCAAGGATAACATCTTGACCAACCCTGGGCGGCTCAGGCCGCTCGCGGGGCAGGGTGCAGCCTACAATCGCGGCATCTAAGCCATCTGGCCAAGATATGACGGATCCGCCCTCTGCGAAGCTTGGGAGGTGGTCGTGCGCCTCGGTGAGGCAATGGCCAGCGCTTATCCATCCGCCCCAATGCGCGAACCAGCTGGTGTAGCATTGGAAGCGATGTTCATTGTGAAAATACCGACGGATATCTAGGGGAGGTTTTGCCCAAGGATTAGTTTTGGGTTTCAGATCGCTCTGCACGGGGGCTGTATTGATCTCGTCCCGAGGCGCAGGCATCGATTTTTGATCCCGAGAAGGCTCAGGTTTAGCGCGTTTGAAAAATCGGAAAAATGACATGGCTGCGACTTAGAGCCCTACGGCGCTATGCGCGCAACCTTTTTTCATGCTAAGGAGCAGTATGAGACTTTTTGCTATAGTTATGACGACCCTTTTGGCTGTCGCCTGTTCCTCCGCCAATCACGCCGTGCCAGCGCAAGCGGCCGAACATCCTGAGGCACGCCCATTTGATCCTGCACCCTCTTTAGTGGCGCAGGATGCCGTGACTGAAGCCTTGGCCGATGCCGCACTGGCCGAGAAACACGCCATCATCGTTATGGGCGCAGATTGGTGCCATGATAGCCGTGCGCTTGCAGGATGGTTTCTAACCCCTCGTTTTGAGACTATGCTACGCGATAACTACGTCGTGCGTTATATTGATGTTGGCCAAAAGAACCGGAACATTGACGTCGCGCGGCGTTTTGGTTTGGACAACATTGTCGGAACGCCAACTATCATTGTCACGAATAGTCAGGGTGAGGTTCTAAATTTAGACACGGCTCCGACATGGCGCAATGCAGCGAGTCGAACCGAGGATTCGATTTTTGAATATTTCTCGGCTCTAGCGCCGCAGCAACCGCCTAACTAGGTCTCAGCTATGTTCATGGGACATTATGGACCTGCGGTCTGGGACACGCAGCGCGGTAAGGGCGAAGTCCTCGTGCCGCTTTGGGTCGGTTTTCTCGCGGTTCAGTTGATCGATGTTATTTGGGCTGTCTTGGTCATTTTTGGGATTGAGGGCGGCGTTCGAATGACCGGAAATGAGCCTTTATCAAACATTCCATATTCTCATAGTTTGATCACAGCCCTATTATGGTCGGCGGTTGGGGGTTTCCTGTTCAAACTTTTCCGTCCCAAGGCTGGTATGAAAGGCTTTTGGGTTGTTTTTGCGCTGGTTTTTTCACACTGGATTTTTGACCTGATTGTGCATCGGCCTGACCTTCCGCTTTGGCCGGGGAGCCAGGTTGAGCTAGGTTTAGGTGTTTGGAATTGGCCGATTTTGGCATTTATTTTAGAGATAGGGCTTTTGCTAGCGGCATTTCTCTATTGGATGCGGGTCACGACGGGCCCCAAGTTTAGCGTTATCGCCCTATCGGCCTTGTTTGTTTTTATGGTCGTGATCCAGTTTATATTTATCACAATTCCGGGGTTGCACGTTCAGGCAGGAACCTTTGATCCAAATTCAGGACCACAAGGCGTTGCTTTGGGCCTGTCCGCGATTTTCACTTATGTCTTTCTAATAGCCGCTATTGCTTGGATAGAAAAACGCCGATCGCCAAAGCTCTAATCGTTGAATTTTGGTTTACTGGGTAGGCTCTCCGCCGCATTTTTTTCCTGGGCGTAGCGCAGACGCAGGCCGCGACCAGTCGTCACGGCGTCAGCCCCGAACTTCGCCCGAGCAACGTCGCTGGCCCGTTCCGCCGCACCGCGTTTCGCTGATTTTTGATCCAGCATGTCCGCGATATCTCCAACGGGTTCCGAGAGGTCTGAAATGCCCGCGCCAATCAAGCGATAGGCCGTCGACCCGCCCGCTTCCGATTCAAGTAAGGGCTCCAGCGCAGAGAAGATCGCATCGGCGAGCTGAATGGGCTGCGGCAGGGTCCGGCGCCGCGTTATAGATTTGAACTGAGATGTTTTGAGCTTGAGGGTTACAACTCGCCCTGCCAAGTTTTTCGCCTTGGACCGATCCGCTGTTTTTAAACAGACTTGCCAGAGTTTGTCTTTCAACGCCTCGGCCTCAGATATATCTGTATTGAACGTGGTCTCCGCAGAGACTGATTTTCGGTCACTGACGGGATTGACGCGGCGGTGGTCTTCGCCGCGCGCTAATCGTGCAAGTCGCAGTCCATTATCTCCAAAGCGCTCTGCCATCTCTTGGTCGCTTCGTTTGCGGACATCTTCGATCGTTCGCAGGCCAAATTTTTCCAATTTTGAAACAAAGGCAGGACCGATGCCATAGACGAAACCAACTGATTGCTTGGCTAGAAACTCTTGCGCATCCGCGTGTCCTAAGATCGCAAAGCCGTTCGGTTTGTCTAGATCGGATGCGGTTTTAGCGAGGAATTTATTGTAAGACAGACCGATTGAAACCGTCACGCCAACGTCTTTTAGAATATCATTTTGCAGTTTTACAAGGCTCTGTGCTGGCGTCTTGCCGTGAAGCCTCTCTGTCCCTGTCAGATCAAGGAAGGCTTCGTCGATCGATAAAGGCTCTACGAGTGGTGTCAAACGCTTCATCATCTCTCTAATACGGCCGCCCTCATAGGCGTATTTATTCATGCTGCCTTTTACGACAACGGCGTCCGGGCAAAGCTGAAGCGCCTTAAACATGGGCATCGCCGAACGCACGCCGTAAACACGCGCGTGATAACAGGCCGCTGACACAACGCCGCGGCGGCCGCCTCCCACGATAACGGGTTTATCTCGAATGGCCGGATTGTCCCGTTTTTCGACGGAGCAGTAAAATGCGTCGCAATCAACATGGGCGATAAATAAGGAGCTAATCTCGGCATGGACGATGATATTGCGCGACCCGCAAGTGTGACATATTTCAGATTGCCGGCAGTGATCACCGCAGTCTCGACATAGCCGTGTGGGCTCTTGTCCGGCTTGATCTGGGGGCGGGGCGCTCATGCAGTCGTCTTATATATTACTTAATATGTTCATGCAATGTTCTCAATGCTGAAGCCTGTGTAGAAGCCCTGCAGAAGACCCATCATGGTTAACTACAGGTAACCGAGCAACACACCAAGATTTAAGGATATTCTGTCAGTGTTGTCTCACAAGAACAAGAGCAAGCCGCGCGATTCAGATGTGGCTGTCATTTGGTGAATTGGGAATATGCTAAAAAAAATGCCTAAAAAAATCCTCATTGTCGAAGATAACGAGTTGAACATGAAACTGTTCGCCGACCTTCTGGAAGCGCATGGCTATGAGACACGTCAGACCCGCGAGGGATTAAAGGCGATTTCAATAGCCCGCAGTTTTGATCCCGATCTAATCCTAATGGACATCCAATTGCCCGAAGTCTCTGGTTTGGAAGTCACGAAATGGCTTAAAGATGACAAAGATCTTGCGGATATTCCTGTGATTGCGGTGACAGCATTTGCCATGAAGGGCGATGAAAAACGTATCCGCGACGGAGGGTGTGAAGATTATATTGCCAAGCCAATCACTGTCTCTTCGTTCCTAGCCAAAATCCGGAAATTCGCCGAAGCATCTTAACCCGAGGAGGCCGCTATGTCTGCGCGTATCCTCGTCGTTGACGATCTCGCACCTAATGTGAATTTACTGCAGGTCAAACTGCAGGCTGAGTATTATGATGTTCTAACAGCGCGGTCTGGCTTTGAGGCTTTAGAGATCGCACAAAAAGAGCGTCTAGATCTTATCCTTATGGATGCAATGATGCCTGGAATGAATGGGTTTGAAGCCTGTAAGCGCATCAAGAGCAGTCCCGATACGTGGCACGTTCCCGTGATTATGGTAACGGCTTTGGAGGAAACCAAAGACCGGATTCGCGGACTAGAATCGGGCGCCGATGATTTCGTTACAAAGCCCATTGATGACTTTAATTTGATGGCCAGGGTTCGGTCTTTGCTACGCCTCAAAATGGTGACGGATCAACTCCTCAGTCATACAGGACATACACTCTCAAATTCTCGGGACTTGCTGGAGACGATCGAGAGACAAAAGGGTAAGATTCTTCTCGTTGAAGATCATGAGTTTCATGCAGAAAAGGTCGCGAAACCTCTGCGGGAGCGCCATCATGTCATCGTAGAGAAAGATCCCGTTAAAGCTATTCGAATTGCGAAATCAGGCGTTGACGCCATTGTTGTCAGCCTTGTGAGCAGTAGTTTCGACGGGCTTCGGGTTTGCGCGTCCATTAAATTTAATGAGGAAAGCCGCGATGTACCTATCCTTGTCATTGGTGATCCAGATGATGAAAATCGATTCATTCGCGCCTATGATATTGGTATTAATGATACGGTTATGCGGCCGATCGAAGTGCAGGAGTTAAAGGCGCGGGTTCAGACATTATTGCGCCGAAAATTTTATGCCGATTCTCTGCGGGAAAATTTCAACGAGAACCTCGAAATGGTCGTTGCGGATCCGCTGACGAGTTTGGGTAATCGGCGATATTTTGATCGCGCTATTGAACCGCTTTTCGACTCTTTAGAAACGCAGGCCACCCCTTTCTCCATTATGATCTTCGACATTGATCATTTTAAGCGGGTCAATGACATTCTCGGGCATGATATGGGGGATCAGATTTTGAAAGAGATCGCCGCGCGCCTCGTCACGAACATGCGGGCGATTGACATTGTCGCGCGCTATGGCGGCGAAGAATTTATGATCGCCATGCCGGGCACGAATGCCGCGGACGCTCTCATTGCTGCGGACCGCGTTCGGGCGCTCATCGCGGGAACACCTGTCTTTGTCGATGGAGAAGCCTTACAGGTCACAACCAGTGTAGGCGTGGCGGAGGTCGAAGCTGGCGAAAAACTGCGAGACGTCTTTAAGCGGGCTGATGATGCGCTTTACAAGGCGAAACAGGCGGGCCGCAACAAAGCCCTACCGGCGCAATTGAACAAAGCGGCGTAGAGCCGGTCAATAAAAAACCGTCCGGCGCACAGGCACGGACGGCTTTTCTAGTCTAAATTTGCGAAGATCTTACTTGATCTTGCCTTCTTTGAAATCGACGTGTTTACGGGCAATCGGGTCATATTTCTTTTTGACCATTTTCTCGGTCATTGTCCGTGAGTTTTTCCGTGTCACGTAGAAATAACCCGTACCAGCGGTCGAGTTTAGACGGATTTTAATTGTGGTAGGCTTCGCCATGACGAGGAGTCCTCATAGGTGTAATTCGATTGCGCGCGGATAGGGGCTTTCGGCTTAGCTGTCAACCAATAGAGCGCCTGTTGCACTATGGGAATTGCAGCATTTTGAACTGGCCCCGTATGGCGCGCGAATAGAATATGGTTTCAGGCGGGCGATCTGCTTTGAGATATCGCTCTAAGACTTGCAGCATCATGTCCGTTGCGCGTTGTGTTTCCAGCGATTTTATCTCCTCTAGCATGAACCACCCGACATTGAGAAGCTCTGAGCTGTCCGAGATGGACGGCAGAGCGCACTCTCCGAGATGTTTGATGAAAAACCAAGCATCAAACCTCTTGTGGCGATGGGGCGGGGTGACGGCTCGGCCAAACACTTCAACCCCAGATAAATCCGGGAGCTGTCCTGCGCGCCTAAACTCATCATAGCTGTTATTGTTTATGTTGCGGTTTGCCTCTGTGTCGGCGCCAAGCATTAATCCCGTTTCTTCCCAAGTTTCCCTGATGCTGGCTAGGGCGACGGCCCTTGCGCGGCGAAGAGGATAGGCGGCTTGTAAAATGCGCGCAGTACGAGGTGATAGATCGCCCGCATATTTCGCATAGCTGTCCGCCCTGTCGACACGTCCGCCTGGGAAAACATAGACGCTGGGCATGAAGTCGTGGCGGCTCGAACGCTGTCCCATCAAGATTCTCAAATTTTCACCTGAGCCGCAGGTGACCACTAATGTCGAGGCCACACGAGGTCTCGGCGCACGAGACAGCGCTTTGCGTTTTGCGCGCTCATTTTCGGTGATTTTCATTTTCCCCACAGAGACAGGGCCGGAGTCTTTTATGGGGTCGGGCATGAAAGACTGATGGCGTTTTCCCTGTTTTAAGGCAAGTTACCAGATGCAGCAAATTCTATAGCGGCGCAAAAAATGGGTAGGGCCAATTTACGACGGGGGACCCCCATAATATTTGAGGCTAAATCTATCGAACCAGAGAATTTTCCCGAGACCGCGAGCGCTGAGCGCTAAATATCGGATGCTCGCGGGTCGGTTCATCAATTTGCTGAGCAGGTAGATCGTGCCAAAGAAACAAAATTGCAGAAAGCCAACACTCATGTGCCGAAAGATTTGTAGGCTTCCTGAGACGCCCCTTGAGGCTGCAATCCGAGTTGGCCCTTGGCCGAAACCAAAATGTCGCTTTGCAATATAGTCTGGCGTTGTTCGGTCTTTTGGAACGCATTCATAACAAATCGCGCTGGGTGCCCAGCCATATTTGATGCCGTTTTCATGTAGAAACTCGAAGAAGATATCATCCTCGCCGCCGCTTTCATTCAAGCGCGGGTCGAAGGGGGGCTCTGGCATGAGACAACGCTCTAAATCTATCAAACATCCGCCTGTGCCAAAGGCGTCATCAGAAAGGCCTTCTTCGGTTTGCCTCGTCTGGCGTGTGTAAAAGGGCGCTAAATAGCCATTTTCCGGATTTGCCGGATCTTCAAATTTGGCAATGAGGGGACCGAAAACAACGCCTGCTTTGTGCTCTATGGCCACCTTCACGAGCCCATCTATCCAGTTCTCTGTGACTTCCATGTCGTCGTCCAAGAAAGCTAGAAACCGCGTTGACGCGAACTTAATCGCAGCATTTCTCGCGTTTGAAACCCCGGGTTTTGGCTCGTGTACATAATGGATGGGATAATGCGTTTGTTCAGCAAATTCCTCGGCAAATCTGAGTTCATTCGGCAGAGGGTTATTATCAATAATTAGTATCTCAATATCATGTACCGATTTCAGCGTGTTGACGACGTGCGGTAACAGGCGACGGAGACGCGCTGATCTTTGGAATGTGAGTATGGCAATCACGACGGATTGCGGTTCAGGCGAAATAAATGAATCGGTCTTTGGGATTGCGTCGTGAAGGTCCAAAACCTCCGTCAGTTCTGGATAGTCGTGATCCTTAGCCTGATTAAATGTTTTATCGACAGACAAACCTATTAGTCCCCACTTATAAGCAAAACAGTTTGCTCCCACGCCATGAAGAAAGAGCTGCAATCGCTGTACCTCCCGTTTTCATACATGCCATTACTAAACATCGGGTGGGATTTTATGGTGAATGACGGGTTAAAATTAGGGATTTTCAATGGATGATCCCGGTTAAAATGGGCCGTTCCGGTGAGGGTGAAATCATCTGGCCGAGCGGAGTTAATTGTGCCGTGCAGGATTGGGACATGCGGAACGTCCGCAATCGACCCCGTCATTACCGCGGACTTGTTCCGGTAATCCATTTGTAACTTACCCGTGGATCACAGGAATTGAGCTAAAGGACAGTGAAACGATCCACGCAATCCTTACCGCCGCTTGCGCCGATGCTTCGCGCCGCGCGATTTATGCCCGCTGGCCGTGCGGTGGTTTCGCTTTGGCGGTTTGCCTTTTTCGGGTTTACTGACCATTTCAAATGTCAATCCGCCTGTGACGGGCGTGGCTTCCTCTAGGCGGGCTTTAACGGGGCGGCCGAAGCGGTAAGTGTCGCCGCTCTCAACGCCGACAAGCGCGCGGTTTTTCTCGTCAAAGGCAAAATATTCATGTCCAAGGTTGCGGGCCGGGATAAGGCCATCCGCGCCTGTCTCGTCTAGCGTAATGAAGAGGCCGAATTTCGTGACTCCCGTAATCCGCGCATTGAATGTCGCGCCGACGCGGTCCGCGAGATAAGCGGCGATATAGCGGTCTTTCGCG
>CALDTL010000126.1 GCA_937923965.1 uncultured Caulobacterales bacterium | reverse complement strand
ATTATTCACCGAAAATCGCATCAATTGTGGCAGTGAGTGACCTCAATGAATCCGCGATGAAAAAAGCCCTCGCCCCGCTCGCAGATTGGACCGGCGAAGATGTCGAAGGCGCAGGCATGAAACCCTTCCCGCAGCTCGCGGCGGGAACGCTTTATTTCGTCGACAAGCCGGATGCCGCGCAAAGCGAAATCCGGATCGGTAAACGCGCCCTGCCCTATGACGCGACGGGTGATTATTACAAATCGACTGTCATGAATTACCCGCTGGGCGGCGCCTTCAACAGCCGCATTAATCTCAACCTCCGTGAGGACAAAGGCTATACCTATGGCGCAAGGTCCTTCTTTAGCGGCAATGAGAAAGGCGGCTGGTACCGCGCCGGAGCGGGCGTCCGCGCCGACGCCACGGCGGCCTCAATCACCGAGTTTGTCAATGAGATTAAGGGCTATTACGAAAGCGGCGCGACCGCTGACGAAGTCGCCTTTACGCAATCCTCGCTCGGCCAATCAGATGCGCGCGCCTATGAGACGCCGCGTCAAAAGCTTGGTTTCTTGTCCCGCATGGCGACCTATGACCTCGCGCCCGATCATGTTGACGAACAGGCAGATATTCTGGCCAATATGTCAAAAGCCGATTTCGATGCTCTCGCGAAAACCCATCTCAATCTCGACGAGATGATTATGGTCGTCATTGGTGATAAAGCGGCGGTCTATGACGAAGTCGCCGCCCTTGGCTATGACATGGTTGAAATCGATGCGGATGGAAATCCCATCTAGGACAGGCGCAATCGCAAAATTAGAAAAGCCCGGCCTTTGCGCTGGGCTTTTTTATAGCCGGAAAAACCACAGGCTTAGGCGCAAGACGCGCCGTGCTCGACCCAGATCAACGTCTCCGTATCATAGCCTAAATCTTGAGATTTTTGGATGAAGTCGGCTTTGCGGGCCTCGCTAATCTGCGGCGTGCGCGCGAGGAGCCAAAGATATTTCGTCGACCCGCCGTTCACATAGGCATGGTCATAGCCGGGCGTGTCCAAATCAAAGATGATATAATCCCCGTAAAAGGGCCCAAAGAAGGAGACTTTCAGCTTCCCTATCGTCTCATTATCCGTGAAATAGGCCTTCCCCTTTGCCTCTTTCCACTTGCCTTTGGCGGCATTGCAGCCGCGGTTCACAACTTTGATGCCGTCATCATCCCGCTTGCTATAGGTTGCCGTGACCGCGCTCAACCCGCGCTCGAAGCTGTTATCCAGGCGCGCAATTTCATACCAAGTCCCGAGATATTTATCCGCCTCAAAGCCTGAAACAGGGACTGCCTTCACCGGCGTCCCCGCACAACCCGCGAGGAAAAGCGCAGGAAGGATAAAAAATTTGAGATATCTCATGGGGCGAGATTACGGGGTAATATGAAGTCTGGCAATGGAGCGATGTCAGAGCGAAAACGTCGGGCGGGTTTGGCTCATTTCCACCTGAATGGTTCGAAACACCTAACGCAAGACAAGCTTGCCGAGTGACCTAAAGCGAGCAAAAACGGCCGCTCGCGCTTCTTCTCAAATGGGGGCATTGCGGACCTCAAGAGTGACGGAATCTCAAACATTACCAGCGGCCGTTATGGAGCGATTTTAGGACGCTCAGTTTGGAAGCACAAGGCAGCAGACCAAGGTCAAAGCAGAGCAATCAGTAAAAAACAGGATCTACGCCGGAGGACGCTAGAACAATCCAGCCGTCAGATGCTTTTTTTAGCAAGTATGTCGGAGGGGTTCTTCCCAAGTTATATGAAGATCCTCCGCCATGCCCACTTACTTTTATGAACGCATATTTCCCACTGGTATCTATAGCTACACTTCGTGCAGTAAACGACTTTGGGTGCCAATTGTAATAGGTTTTAAAAACTTTGTCGGTTTGCACCACAATGTAATCTTTATCGCGTTTTACAAGCATGGCGTTTCGAGGTTTCACCTTATTTGTACAATCAACCGCGCCGAGCCATTTCAGAGAATCCCAGTTCCTTTTTGCTTCCCAAATTTCAGCTTCAAGTCCTGGGTCTTTGTTTAGCTGCTTAAGTAAAAGGTCAAAATTTATTTGATCAACATAAGATACTTCAGCCTCTAATTCTGTCGTCGTCTTTGATAGTGCTTCCTCACGTCGTTCCAAATGAGACGCATACTTCTGCTCCAAATCTATTACTTTAGGATCGCTCGGGCCGTTTTTCTTTGTCCAAAGTTTGATTTGTCTTTCGTAATAACCCCCGGCGAAATCAGATTCGGCCATACCGATAAGAACTTTTGAATAAGATTTGTTCTCCGATTTTGCCTGTTCAACCTCTTTTCGACTTTCAAGAATATGGCGGCTCATGGATACTTCGCGAGATTTGAATTCGACTTGCTTCTTGACAGAGTCCGGCAACTTTATTGCGGGTACGAATTCAGGCGATGAAGACTCAAGAGGTTTTTTAAGCTTAAACGTATCAGTGCTTACGAAAAACCTATCGCTTGGCTTTCTCAGGCATAACCGCTTATTTGTAACCGAGTCAGTTCCGCAGACACCTCTACCTCCGTCTTGCTCGAAGCGGTAGTTAATTGCCGCTTCAATTATATCGCAGGCCATTTCGTCGGGCGTCGCATTTGCTGAAACAGGCAAAGAGAAGGCTGCTAGAAAAGATATGGTTTTCACGATACGCACAGATATTTGTTATATAATAACGTATATACTGTCAACTACCTTACCAAGGTCAACATCGGCTGTTAGCTTGGACCGTAGGGAATAAGTGAAGTCGTTGAGTGTCCTTCTTTGCGGACTTATGTAGCAAACGCAGGAACACAGGCTAAAAATCTATGAGAAAATTCCTGCTGTTTAATCCGATTTCAATTTGGATTGGCAGGGTGGGCCTGTCCCTAACTAGGGCGCAAGTTACGGCTCTTGGGATTTTTCCAGACGATGCTGAATCCAAGTGGGTCAATGAGCGATGAGGCCCGCTCTAGCTGGTCTTGTTGGCCTCTGCGTATTCCTCGGCCTCTTTTTGCAGGTCGTCTTCGTAAGCAATGTATTGAAGCTCCATTTCAACAATGTGGTCGGGATTGATCATAGTCTGTTGCTGCTCAGAGAAGACTCCGTCCAAGAAGGTAGACCGAGTATTAGGGATGTCGTCGTGGGAGACAGAGAAACCGATTTTTACAAATCTTTCCTGCCCAAAAATGTCATTATACTCCGCCCGAATTTCAACTGGTATGCACCAAGGGGCGTCCAGCTCTTCCAGAGGCCACAATACATCTTGTTTACCGTTGGGGGGGATGGACACTTTGCAGTGGAATGCGCTGTCTATGGTTTCTTGAGAATGTTGCTCAACGACAAAGTTAATAATGCACTTTATATTGATAGCGGGCGTTTGTCCGTTGTTAAAAAACCTAAAGGCTATCGTGGGAACCAAATCGGTAGAATTGATGTTGAGGGCGTGAGGAACGACGTGAAGGTAGGCTCTAAGCTCTCGCCTAGCGTTTACTTTGGTTTCTTTGAGCGCTTGTCTAGTCAAATCGGCGGCGCTTTTCGTTTCGAAAACAGTAATACCGAGAAAGACCAACCCAAACAGCCCAGCAATATAACCCATCATTGCTATGTTGGACATTGTCCACTGAGCCCTAAGGTCGCTACAGCTTACATTATCGGCAATTTGATTGCGGCTTTTATCGGACTTCTTGGGTTTATATTCGGGGTCTATAGTCGAGTTAAACTCAAAATCGTCGAGGGTAGCTATCTCGGCGGCGCTAGCGCACTCGTCATAATCATGTCCGCTTATTATATAATTGGCCCATGACCCGAGAACGAAGGCCACAGCGACAACAATGAGTGCGACGTAGTATTTAGTTTTTTTCTCAGTTGCCATACGTTGTTCATACAACTTTACGCCGCGCGTTGCCAGTAACCCTTAAACTTCTTGCTCTCAGGCGCGATTACAGCGGCAGCAACTAGCTTCTCGGCAAGGCCGCGTATGTCTGTCTTGCGATGGTCTTCTAACCACGCCGCATGCTCAGCGTATTGGTAGAGCAGCTTTTCAGAAACGCCGTGGTGCTGGCCTTTGACCATTTTACGAAGGCGGGCGAAATAGCTTTCAACCCAATTCGTATGGTGACCATTACCAGTGCTGTAAGCCTCGCTGTGATTGATACGCTTAGAGTTATATTCCCATTCTAGCGCGTCCCAATGCGTAGCTTCATCTGCGACGATTGTTGAACCTATTTCGACAATACCGCGCGCAATCTCAACACCTTCTTTTTCTGTGCGGCGCACGAATGGCAATGTGCGGCCTCCACGCTCACGCAGAGCAACAACAACACGGCGGCGGGGTGAGCGGTTACCTTTTAAGCGGCGGTCACTACGGTCCGTCTTATAGTTAGACTTACGAACAACGCCGCCAACATAGCAGCCATCAATTTCAACTTCACCGGATAGGCGCGTATTGTCCGTTTCATCGGCAAGACACTCACGCATCTTATGGCACCAGACCCAAGCGGTCTTATATTGAACGTCCATTGTCCGCGAGAATTGAACCGCGCTCATACCTTTAGAGCCTGTCACGAAAAGACAGATGCCAGCTAACAGGTCAACGAAGTCCAGCTTGCGGCTATGCAGGATAGTCCCGCTTGTGACTGAGAAGTGATGCTTACAGCCTTTACACTCGAATTTACGGCGCGTTTTGATGTCATATGACTCCGTGGAGCCACACTGAGGGCATACGGCAGCGCCGTCGGTTTCAGGCCAACGAATCTGGCGAAACAGGTCATAGGCGGCGCTTTCGCCCATCTTATATATCTTCTTTAGTGACAGGCTGCGGGATGCGGCGCTTAAAAGAAAATGTTGCATTTAAACTATCTCCAGTGTGTTATGCACTGTATATAGTGTATTATATGCACCTTTACAAGTGCAAATACACGCTTTATAGTGTAAAAAACACTATGAAGGGTGTAAAATGCCACAAACTGACGAATATGAGACCCGTATAGGCCTCATTCTGAAAAGTGAGATAAAGCGTGCGGGATTTACCTACGCGACGCTCACAGACAAATTAAACGAGATGGGCATTGCCGAGAAAGAGGCGAATGTTCGGAATAAAATCGGACGCGGTAAGTTTAGCGCGGCCTTCATGCTCCAATGCTTGGAAGCGTTGGCCGTAACTGACCTTCGTTTGTAGGAGGTTGCGTGGATTTAGACTATTTGAAGGCCCTATATTCTGACCATCATAAGGTATTTGGGCAGACGCATGCGACCTACGAGGCGCTAGAGAGCAAGGCGAGATATATAGCCACTGGTTTATCGGCAATCTTGGTAGGTTTTGCTGGATATGTAATTGAAAAAGGCGAGACATTTTCGGCTTGGCAATATGCCTTTGTCACCGCCGCATTTCTGGCTCTTGCGATTAGCGTATATAATATTCTGCTTTGCTTGTTTTCTAAAGAATACCTTGATGGCGTTAGTCCGGTCGGACCAATAGAGGGCGGTAATTTATCTGGCTACTATAATCATATGTCTTCGATGATTGAAAAGGCCCTAGAAACAAACGAGGCGGTAAACAAAAAGAAGGCGGAGCAACTAAACTATTCTCTTTCTATGCTTTTAGCTGTCCCTTTTTTTGGTTTTACCGCTAGCGTGTTGTCCCTTTTTTCCGCCGACAAGTCTGCCGGGGTAAATGATGCCGCTGGTGTCGGAATCGCCTCCGGTATCGTTGCCTTCTTGTTCGGTATTGTTATTTTCGGGGTCGTTCATCATGTCTATCTCTATATCAAGGAGCGGATTGAGAGTCGAATCTAGGCCAGAGACCACCTAACAGGCCAACCCTCAACCCTATCAACCTTGCCGCCCTCATGTTCACGGCAAAGCATGATATAAACGCCTGTTACGGTCTGTTTTAAGCGCCGTGTGTCGCTCATGTCGAAGTCTTTGCCTGATAGTATTGCAATAGTAATTTCTCGGCTTGTGAGCGGTTTATCAGCTTGCCTTAGAGTTTCGGTGATTAGCCTACGCGTCTCACCTTTTTTGAATATCGCCTTTTTACGGCGTGCGGGCATGTAGTCTTGCGGGTCTTCTTTGAAGTCCAAGAGTTTAAGAACATAATCAATAGCGGCTAGATCATCGGTTAAGGTGTCTGGCTTTTCTGATAATAGCAAAGAGCGGCGGGTCATAAGCCCGTTAATGGTCACAGAGTAATCGCCAGAGCGTTGCTTTCTGTGTTTGCCATTGGGTCTTAGTGATAGGCGGGTGTCCATGAAGCATAGTAACAAGCATTATCTGTCATGTGTTCCTGCGTTTGCTACATAAGCCCGCTTCTTTGGGCGTTTTAGGACTCCGAGCTAACGTCCCCTATGAGGATGTTCCTACATAAATCTGAGCGTCTTAAAATCGCCTCACCAAAGACACTTGCGCAGGGGGCAATGCGCCTTCCTGACGTCCCCCCGAAAACGTCACTTTCACGTGTCTTTCCCGCATTTGAAAAATGGAAAACCGTTTTATTCCAATCCATTGCACCTAATTCCAAGAGAATAATCCGCACATGCAAAACCCGTGATAAATTGGGGTCGTTCTTTGGATCACAGGACAGGTAGAGCTCATCTGCTGGATTCAGAGACGATGGGTCTGAGCGTTTTGGTGTGAGAACCGAAAAGGTGCCGGGGCTTTCGTGGTGAGAGACGACCTCTGGGTGTTGAACCGGGTCATATCCAATAAAACGGGTATGGGTGACCGGAACGCCTAACTGAGGGACCTAGTGCATTTTTCTTTCAGAAAATTGCACGACCCGCTGCGTCAAAAACCATCGCCGCATGGCCGAGCAATTCGCGTAAGCGAAATGCGGGGGCGGAATGGGCTTACGGCCCAATCCGCTTTGGTTTCTGCGTAAAACAAAAAATTACATTCTGGTCTCCATCGCGGAGATCACCATGCGGACGGTCCTAATTATAGACAAACCGTACTAAGCTGTTTCCTTGATGAGCAGTGGGAGAATAAACTTGACTAAATCTCTAACATCGTGGCTCAATTGTTTCCCAATATAATTCGGGAAGAAACAATGAGGCGCTTATCTGTATTTGACGCCTCGCGTCAAACACGGGCGTTATGCGTCCAATCGGGGAGACATTCCTGCGGGCACGTCCTGCTTATTAATTGACCTTCGGCTGTCCGCTCGATCGGCAGTGGGAAAATCTGTATGTCTCAATCACTGACATCATGAAGCTGACCCAAAGGTCAGCTTCTCGCGACTTAAGCCGCCTTAGACTGTTTATTTTTCGGTAGTTTTTGGTTCGCGAGGAGCTCTGCGATTTGCACTGTGTTGAGCGCGGCGCCTTTGCGGAGGTTATCAGAGACACACCAGAAATTCAGCGTGTTATCCTGCGTGCTGTCTTCGCGGATGCGAGAGATATAGGTCGCATGATCGCCGACACATTCGACGGGCGTGACATAAGCGGGGTCGTCATTATCCGGTTTGTCGACAACCATAATGCCCGGGCTTTCGCGCAGGAGATCGCGGGCATCATCTGCGGAGAGTTCATTTTCGAGTTCGACATTAATGCTCTCAGCATGGCCCACAAAAGTTGGCACGCGCACACACGTCGCGGAGACTTTGACGGATGGGTCGAGAATTTTCATTGTCTCGGCCTTCATCTTCCACTCTTCCTTGGTGTCGCCGCCGTCCATGAAGACATCGATATGCGGGATGACATTAAAGGCAATTTGCTTGGTGAAATTGACGGGCTGGAAATGATCGTTGGAATAAATGCCTTTGGTTTGCAGCCAAAGCTCATCCATATTTTTCTTCCCGCCGCCAGAGACCGATTGATAGGTCGAGACGACAACGCGCTTGATCTTGGCGCGGTCATGCAGCGGCTTGAGTGCGACGACCATTTGGATAGTCGAGCAATTCGGGTTGGCGATGATGCCTTTTTTGAAATCCATGACTTGGTGCGCATTTACTTCTGGCACGATGAGCGGAACATCCGGGTCCATGCGCCATGCCGAGGAGTTATCAATAACGACAGCGCCGGCCGCCGCGATCTTGGGCGACCATGTCTTGGACACATCGCCGCCTGCACTCATGAGGACAATATCAACTGTGGTGAAATCGAAGCGCTCGAGGTCTTCGCATTTAATGTCTTGATCGCCGTAGCTGACCTCGCGTCCAACGGATTTACGGCTAGCGAGCGCATGGACGGAGTCCACAATCAAATCGCTCTCGGCCAAAATCGTGAGCATTTCGGTCCCGACGTTGCCAGTGGCCCCTACGATAGCGATACGATAGCCCATGATAGTCTCCAATTGAGCGTTTTAGAAAAGCGAGCGGCCCATACGTCACAGAGCCGCGAATCGCAAGCGCTTAGCGTTTTTTGCGAAACCGTAATCCCACAGAGAGCGCGATGAACCCGACAAAGGCAAATCCGGCCGCTTCGAGCTTTGTAACACCCAATATCCAAGGCGAGGTCCAGCCCTGCATATTCTCAACGCCCGCGGGCACGCCATTCATCATAATCGCGCCCAGCAGGATCGCGAAAAGAGCCAACACACCGATTAATCCAAACATCCCATTATAAAATCTCTGGTCAGAGGCGCGCTGCTTGGCTTTTCGCTCTTGTGCGCGCTGGTAACGGGACGCCCGCCGGACGCGGCGGGACCCTTGCTCTGGCTCTGGCTCTTGCCTCTGCAAAGCCGACTCAGGCGGGTTTTTGGGCTCTAACTCAAGGTTTGCATCACTGCTTTCAATCTCGGACATGACTGAACCCTAACATGGCAAATCGACGAATCCATGCTAAAGACGAGCTATGAGACGATTTGCTCTTCTAGTTTGTGCGTTGATTTGCCCCCTTCAGGCGGCAGCTTTGGGCCTAGATGACGCCTATCCCAATGTCGAAGATGAGATGCCGCTCTCCAGTGAAGAGTTAAACCTCGTGTTCAAAGGCCAAAAACACCTCGGCACCTATAACTTCCTGCAAAAGAATATCACCTCCTACGCATTTGAGGAAACAACGCAGGCAAATGGCAGCATCCGCCACATTCAACAAGAAAAAGTGGATACGGGAAAATGGCACATTACGAATGACAGGATCTGCTATGATTATGATGACCCGTCACTCTTGCAGGCCTGTTTCCAAATCTACGCTCGGGGGAATTGCTATTATCATTATCAGGTCAGCACCGAGGGATATGCTCGCTACGGTTTTACGGCCAGATCTGTTATCGCCGGAGAAACCCCGAATTGTGAACCCAGCCTTGTTTAGCCGCCTCTTCATCGCCGCGGCCCTCCTATGTGTCTCCGCGCCTGCCTATTCGCAGTCGCAGGACACAGATATTCGCGGAAACGCCGATCAATTGACGGCGGAGGAGATAAAATCCGTTTTCTCAAACGTCACTATGGACGGGGCCTATAATTTTGGCCGCAACGGCAAGGCCCAATCCTTCTATACTGAAAAGCACAATGCGGATGGAACACTGTCCTATAAGGAAGACGGCACTGTGGAACCTGGCCGCTGGTTCGTCCGCAAAGATTCTATTTGTTACATGTATCCGTCCAACCAAATGGCAGGCGGTTGCTTCCGGGTCTATCAGGTCAAAAACTGCTATTACTTCTATGATGCGGCGCGCCGACAAGTCCCTTACGAAACTGGCGAGGCCTATTGGACCGCGCGATCTGTCAAGATGGGCGAGCGAGCTGGCTGCGAAAAGGCTATCAGTTGAGCCAAAACCGGCGCAAATTATTGCGCTGCGTAAGCTTTAGATAGCGCTTCATTTTTAACCCCTGATGAGTAAAGTGGAGGTCCATGCGAATTGAACCACATACTCTCGGCAGCGGTCAACGCGCGCCACTTGGGCTTGCACTCGGCGGCGGCGTGGCCCGCGGCTGGGCTCATATCGGCGCGATGCGCGCCCTCATCGAAGCTGGCATTAAGCCTGATATCATTGCGGGAACCTCTATTGGCGCGATTGTCGGCGCTGCCTATTTATCGGGCAAGATCGATGTTTTGGAAAAATGGGCGCGGTCCCTAACCCAGCGAAAAATGATGGGGTATATGGATGTGCGCTGGGGCGGCGCGGGTCTCATGCGCGGGGAAAGAATCGCGCGTGTTCTCAACCACTATATGGGCGACATCCAAATTGAGGACTTAGACCGAAAATTTGCAGCGGTCGCCTGTGACCTACGAACAGGGTATGAGGTCTGGCTCCAGCGCGGGCCGGTTGTGCCCGCCATTCGCGCCTCATATGCCCTGCCCGGCGCTTTTGAACCTGTCAAAGTTGACGGTCGTTTTATGATTGATGGCGCGCTCGTGAATCCCGTGCCCGTCTCCACTTGCCGCGCGTTAGGCGCGCATATGGTCATCGCCGTGAGTTTGAACGGCGACGCTTTCGGCCCTATGGGAAGTAGCCATGAGATTAATGTTGACGGCGATGAGGACCCTAACGAGACAGACCCGTTCGAACTCGCAAGCCACAGTTTAAACAAGTTACGGCCAGACCGCTTGCTGCTTAAATCCATGGTGGGCGAGGTAAAGCCTGGCAAGAGCCCGAAGCTCGGCTCTGTGATGATGGGGACGTTGAATATCGTTATGGACAGAATTTCGCGGTCCCGCTTGGCGGGTGATCCGCCGGATGTTTTCGTCGCGCCGCGTATTGGGCATATTGGAATGCTTGAATTTACAAAGGCGTCCGAATTGATTGAACGGGGCTATGCCGCCATGCAGCATGAGATCCCCTTGATCCGGTCTGTTATGGATGTGCTTTCGCAAATGCCTTCAGCCGTTGCGGCAGATGATGTAAAACCTCAAACTGTGACGACTAAAGTGCCTGTTGACCCCCCAGACAGCTAGGCCAGCTCTCCTATCCCTATTAAAGTTCGGTCATCCTTCTCCCCTCAGGTGAAGTCAATCGCGCGCGTTTCGGTTCTATGACACGCGTTAACCATGCGCCAACCTAAACAAACCCTGAGTGCGAATGATAATGCGCCCATCAGGCCTGGACCACTGCGTCTGACGCAGCGGTCGGCTATGCGCCCTCGACCCTCATCATCTTCCGACAAGATTATTGCAGATCATAGAAAGAACTCCGCCTTGGCATGGGTGACGCCAATAGTGGCCCTTCTTATGGCGGGCTATGGTGTTTTCATTGACGCACCCTTCGAAAGCTTGATTTGGCCCGCTGCCCTTATTGCCGCTCTGTTGGCGTGGACAGCGATTCTGGCTGAGCCTTCGTCTCGTCTACGAAACATATGCGCCGTGTTACTCATCGGCGCGGTAGTAGTCAGCCTTTCCAGCTTTTTAGCGAGTCATGGCTTTTCATTAATGGCTGTGGAGATGGCCCTTTTGACGTCTACGATCGCGCTGCTGGTTGGATGGAGTTTTGGCTCTCGGCCCGCCGTGATGCTCAGCGCCCTCGCCGCCCTCGCATACCTTGTCAGCCTCTTCCCAGAGTTAGGGGTCTTCACAGGGCTGATTGACGGGTTTTCCCATATAGGCATTGCCTTGATCCCCGCGCTTTTACTCGGGCAAGCTGGTCTCGGCCAATATTTGCGGTCCAAATCTATTCTAATGGTCGTTTTGATAGCAAGCTATATCTGGGTCTTCGCATCTGCAACGAATATGCCTTTGACGGCGCTTGCAGGAATAGGCTTCGCGCTCGCCGCCGCCCAGTATTGCCTGGGGAAAGCGTGGTCTGCACAAGGGGCCTTTGGCGCCAGGCTACATGTCTCATTTGCAGCGCCTGTTGCACTTATCACGGCCATTTACATTCAAACGCAATGGCTCTCTGACAGCGGCGGCCAGGCGGTTGCGTTCTGGCCACCAAACCAGTTTTGGTGGGCCGCTTTTGGAGGTGCCATGTTCATTCTCTTCATCTCGAGTCTCATGCGTTATAAATCCTCGCAAATCAGCTTGATTGGAATTTTTGTAATAAGTGTGGCCGCACTGGCTTTGCCGCTCGCCACGGCAAAACCGGATTGGGTTTATATGGCGTTCGACTATCTTCCCGGGTTGAATGCGATCCCCGGCCTGGGATTGGTTATCGGCGCTGTTATCATTGCCTTCGGTCTCATATGGATCGTGTCTGGCTTGCGGGACGGCCAGCTATTGACGATCTTATACGGAGCCGGGGCGATCGGTGCGCAGACCTACATTTTGTATCAGCCAGACCGACTCAATATGGATTTCGGTGTTATCTTTATTGTCTCGCTTATCTGTGCCCTATGCATCGGCGGGTTGATAGCGGGCTCTCATTCCGAACATTCATTGCCGAGAGAACATCACGCCTAGCGCCATGTCATTTTCACAGGAATAGCGGCAGAGGCCTTGCACTAGCTCTATCGCAGCAGGGCGAATCAAGGGTAACAGGGCTTTATGGACTCTGGACCCAATCAACCTCAGCCGACCCGTCAGTGGTACGTCCAAGTAGACGGACAAGCTTACGGCCCGTTTGAGGATAAAATACTTTGGTCTTACATGCTCGAAGGCCGCGTGAGTGCGCAATCCTTGATTAGCCATTCTCCCAATACGGGCTACCGTCCTGTTTCTGCAGATCCGGGGCTGATGAACTGGTTGGCCCAAGCGACCAACTCTCAAACTACGGCGGCCGAGACCACGCAGCAAGACTCAGCAGCGATAACAACCGTTTTTATGATTATGGCCGAGATCAAATCTGGCCGCGGCATGAATTTCATCCAAACTTTGCAGAGTTTGGGGCCCACACAAAGGCTCGGCGAAACAGTTTGGGTTTTGCAGGCCCGCACAACAGCGGAGACGTTGAGAGATATATTGAGCCAACCACTGGGTGCCAGTGATAGATTATTTGTGCTGGATAGTTACGCAAATGAAACGGCTTGGTTCAATCTCTCGCAAGAAATGGATAGCCAAATTGCACATCTTTGGAAGATTGACCCTTAAGCTTTTCAGCCGTCAAGTCTCTCTAACCCGCCGCGAAACCGTTTGGCATTCGCAACATAAACCTGAGCGCCCATTTTAACTCTGGCGGCTTGCTCATCGGTCAATGTCTTGATGACCTTTCCCGGCGCGCCCATCACAACTGAATTATCAGGAATGACCTTCCCTTCCGTCACCAGCGCATGTGCGCCGATGAGGCAGTTTTTTCCAATGACAGCGCCGTTCAGAACAGTCGCGCCGATACCAACAAGGCTCCCGTCGCCGATTGTGCATCCATGCACCATCGCGAGATGACCAATGGTCACGTCTTCCCCAATGGTCAACGGAGATCCTGGATCTGAGTGGCAAACTGACCCATCTTGTATATTGGACCGCGCGCCTAGCTTGATCGGCTCATTATCTCCGCGAACCGTCGCTCCGAACCAAACCGAGCTACTTTCCGCCATGAAGACATTACCGATAACAGACGCAGTTTCCGCGACCCATGCGCTTTCGTGGCAATCCGGCGTCAACTCATCAAGACGGTAAATCGCCATTATGCTTCATCCAAGTCCTGTTGGAGGATTGAAATATTCAAATCATATGAGATATCCGCCGGATCCTCATCATCAATATATAGCAGGCCGAGAATTTCGTCATTGAGATAGACCTCGACGCTGTCCTGAACCTTACGCGGCTTAAGCTCGATGCCTTCAGTCCCAAAACGTTTGCGAAGATAAGATTGAACTTGTGAGATTTGTTGAGGGGTCATGAAATGTCCTAGAGGGTTTGATCCATAGAGCTGGCAGGGTTACCGCAACACGGTCCGCCAACTGGTTTTGCAGGCACGCCGGCGACTGTGCAATTAGCATCGACCGACTTTAACACAACGGAGCCAGCTGCGATTTTTGCGCCGTCGCCAATTTTTATATTTCCCAGAACCGATGCATTTGCGCCGATTAAGACACGGTCACCAATCTTCGGATGGCGATCTTCATCAGACTTTCCAGTGCCGCCCAGCGTAACGCCTTGCAGAATGGAGCAATCATCTCCAATCACCGCCGTTTCGCCAACAACAAATCCGGTGGCATGGTCCAACATTACGCCGCAGCCAATTTTCGCGGCCGGATTAATGTCGACACCAAACAACTCAGAACTTCTGTTCTGCAGGTGAAACGCCACTAAATCTCGTCCTTGGGCCAAAAGCGCATGGGCAAGTCGATGGGTTTGGATCGCCATAAAGCCTTTGAAATATAGAAAACACTGAAGATATGTCTGGCAAGCTGGGTCACGCTCCCTGACGGCTTCAAGGTCCCGCGCAATACAGGCGATGACATCGGGGTCGCTGGCGATGGCTTCGCTCAGGACCTTTCGCATTTTCAGCGCTGAAAAATCCGACGTTGAGAGCTTTTCCGACAGGTGGTTCACAAGCGCGCTGCCCAAGTCATTTTGGTCCAGAATGGTCGCATGTAGAAGCGAAGACATCGCCACTTCTCGGGCCGCATAGGCTGCAGCCTCTTCTTGCAAAATCGTCCAAACGCAAGCGTCCTTCGTATCTGTGCAATCGTCCATGTGACTGGTTACGACGAGGCTCGGCATAAATGCCTCCTTACGGTAGAGTTACCCCTATTTAGGGGCGATAATCCGGAAACCCAAGTGAAAACACTCGTAACGCGTGAAAACCTGAGCAAAAGCGACAATGGGCTATTCTGAATCCCGAGGCGTTATCCCCGCCCGCGATATGGCGGAACGCCTTGATCCGGTATCCATAGACCCTCAGGCGGAGTCCCAAATTGGTAGAATACATCAATCGGAATCCCCCCGCGCGGATACCAATAGCCGCCAATTCGTAGCCATTTCGGGCTGATTTCTTTGACGAGCCGCTGACCAATACCCGTCGTGCAGGCCTCATGAAAATCACCGTGATTTCGAAAGCTTCCAAGGAAGAGTTTGAAGGCCTTGCTTTCGACGATCCATTTATCCGGGCAATAATCGACAACGAGATGCGCAAAATCTGGTTGCCCCGTTACTGGACAAATCGAGGTAAACTCAGGCGCGACGAGACGCACCATATAGGGCTCATTGCATGGATTTTTAACGCGCTCTAATTCAGCCTCATCGGGGCTTTGAGGTAGAGCTTTTTGCTGACCTAACTGGTCAAGTTTAGAGTAACGGTCGGTCATAATCCGCGCGTTAAACCGATGAAGCCGCTTCTGCAACCCGCTTTTTGGAACGTTTCCAATTGCGGATAATCCTTCCGCCCGGCCGTTCAATGAAGTGATAGGTGCAATGCGACGCAGCAATGACGACACAAAGATAGACCGCCAGCCACGCATCTGCAGCCCAACCCGTGGGCAACTCACCCAGCATGGTCTTGAGACTGGTTGCGAAGACTATCGAGATGATAACATGCACGAGATAAACCGAATAAGAAATCTTCGCGAGATATTGGAAAATCTTATGACCCATAAATTTTGATATCACCCCTCTATCGGCGGCAAAGACAATAACAAAAAGAAAGATAAAAGGCCCAACGAAAAATTGCACTTTACCCGAGGCCAAAATCACGAATCCGATGCATAGGGCCAGCACGGCACACTCCAGGACAGCAGCAGCAAAATCAGACAAACCGTCGATTATGCCGCGCAGTTTCGGAAAACTAACCGCAGCTAAAATTCCGACATAAAAGCCCGCGACGCATCTCCAAAATCCGTAATCATAAGTTATATCCATATCTGAAGAAACGAGGGAGAGTGCTCCGTAAATCAGACCAACACTGAAAAGCATGACGAGAAAATCGAAGATACGCCTCGGTTTAAACCACAGCATCATCGAGGCGAAAAGGATATACGTTATAAATTCCGCGCCCACGGTCCAACTCGTGGGGTTGAATGTAAGGCTATCAGAGAATCCCACTGCGTTTGTCAGTGTTAGATTTTGAAGCAGAGAGCCCCAGTTGTCGGCCGCGCCGGCTTGGAAGGGTAAAATCTCACCCGGCGTGTGCTCAGCGAGCCCGACTTTGTGAGCAAAAATGCGGGCTGCGGCAAAAACCACAAACACGAGCGTCATGAAAAGATGCAAGGGATATAAGCGTGCAAAACGACGTTTGAAAAAATCTTTAGCTTGGTCTGCTGTCTGCAATCGATTCGTATAGACACGCCACATCAGGAACCCGGAAAAGGCAAAAAAGAGGTCAATAACCACAGGGCCATTCTCAAAAAACCTCCAAGTTTGCGGGTGGCTAATCCAGATGGTATGATAAACCGCGACGAAAACGGCCAAAAGCCCTCTGAAACCATCAAGCGCTGCAAAATAGTCTGGCTTGGAGGACGTCTTTATTCGGTGGGACTCAACAGACATAGCAAGTCGCCTTGCAGGACCCGCGCCAAGTTAGGATAAAAAATCAAATTGTGATGGGGCCCTTTAGATGTATCGATGCGCCCAGGCCGCCAGAACATGCGCCACATATTCCGCATCCGCTGGATTTTTAAGCAAAAGATGATCCGCGCCGTCCAAACTAACAAAGCTTTTCGGGTGTTTCGCATGGCTGTAAATATGGGCAGCATTATCAATCCCAACCACTCGGTCTTGGGGTGAATGGAAAATCAGAAGACTTCGTCCCAGATCACTGATTTCTTTGGCAATATTCTGATTTTCGATATCATCCAAAAACTGTTCTTTGATAACAAACGGACGCCCACCAAGAAGAACTTTGGCCTCGCCTTCCTCTTCAATCTCTTCGAGCTGATCCGCAAATTGGTGAACAATATGAGACGTATCGCAGGGACTACCGATTGTCGCGACGGCTTTCACGTCTGGGATCTCATCGGCGATCTTCAACGCCGCCGTGCCCCCAAAGCTATGGCCAATTAACACACAAGGCGGACCGTAATTATCGGTCAAGAACTTGGCCGCTTGGCGAATGTCCTCACAATTTGAGCTAAAATTCGTATCGGAAAAGTTCCCGCCGCTTTCGCCAAGGCCGGTAAAATCGAACCGCAGCATGCCAAACCCATCTTTGACCAGACTGCGCGAGATTGTCCGGATTGGCTTAAGGTCTTTCCCAATTGAAAACCCATGAGCAAATAGGACCCAAGACTTGACCTGACCACCCTCGGGACTGTCTAATTTGGCAGAGAGCGTATCACCAAACGCTCCTTTGAAACTGACTTTTTCACTTGGCATGTTTGCCTCCTAAGGATGGCAGGCAGGGTTAAAAGGCGTTTTTAAAAGCGTCCACAAAACGGTCCAACTCATCATCGGGCAAATGATTGACACCAGCCGCAGCCGCGCGCCCGCCGCCGGTGTCGAATTGCAGGGCCAAACTATCCGCGCCTTCGCGGCGGGAAATAGGCGCGCGAATAGACACAAGGTAGCCGCCCTCTTGCCTTGTGAGAATACCATGCGCCCGATCGGGGTTTTCCTGGGCTAGCTTATTCCCAAACATGCCAGAAATGCGCCGCGAGCCGGCAGCATCAGGCAGAAGCCGAATTTCACCCGTATCATTCGAGACAAGTGTTTCCGACCCATTCGCCAGATGAAAGTCGTCCTCATAGCCTTGTTTGAGTTTACCCATGACGTCGGGTTTTTCAGCGAGGAAGTCCATCGGCGTCGCAAAACCTGCCATCTCGCGGTATAGATCGGCAGGATGGAAGTGCAGATCGGCCTCTGATCCGCCATAACCGTTGTAATTCACCATTTCGCCGAGCGTTTTGAGGTCCGAGAGCGGCAGGTCAAGACCATTGGCGAGACGTTCTGCCATAGCCGGAAAATTATCGCCATAAGACGCGGCGACGGCCCAAGCCCGATGGGCGCCTTGAAGATATTGATCGACTAAAACCGCTGTGCAAATTTCGCCAGCGGTATTGATATGCGCTTCCAGATTTGGATGCTCCACGCCCTCACCTGCATTATGGTGGTCAAAATAGAGAACAGAGGCGGCACCATCCAAAATGCGCTTTAAATCCGCAAGGTTAGACCGCATCGAAATATCAAGAACGGTTACCCGCGCACCGGCGGCTGCATCGACACGCCTGAGCAGATTTATGTCGCGTTTACGGCCTGTCACAAGCTCCGCTTCGCGTGGGTCGCTCAGGCGCAGCTGAACCAGCGAAATTATACCATCCGCGTCCCCATTGAAAACATCGTAATCCATAACTGGCCTTTGTGCTCCAAAATCATGCGCTCGTGCGAGGCGTTACTGAGCCTGAAGCAAAAGGTCAATTCTCATGTAAAGCGCAGTTTGAAAGTCAAAAATGGTTGCACCTACCGCACGCTTTGTTATGGCGGGATATTCTGCTGCGGGCGTGGTGGAATTGGTAGACACGCAAGACTTAAAATCTTGTTCCTTTATAGGAGTGCCGGTTCGATTCCGGCCGCCCGCACCAGGATATTATTGCGTCAATTCATCCAATATATCAATCAGCTCTAGGAACTCGCGGCGATAACCATATCGGTCCGCCCCTTTGGCGTCTTTCGCGATCCTTGACAGTCGAAGCAAATTTATGTCTTCCGCATAATCATCGCCTCGCAAAGTCATACCATATCCGGCCACTGCGACGGCCCACTGGGTCTCCTTGGGAGCGCTGGACAAAGCGCTGTAAGCGTCGCCACGAACAATAGGCGTCGATATCAAATTGGAGATTTTCTCACCCGGCCGCTTGTAGCGAAGTTTGAGAAAACCATATTCATCTGCAAATTCTGCCTTAGGAGCAGCAGGCTCAATTTGCCCGTACCTCAGGGGGTCAACAAATCCGCTGGAGGCACCGACCGGAACGATTTCATAAATCGCTGTCACTGAATGTCCGGACCCAATATCGCCCGCATCGACTTTGTCATTGTTAAAATCCTGACGGGCGAGCGCGCGTGTTTCATAGCCCAACAGACGATATTCGGAAACGAGATTTGGGTTAAACTCGACTTGCAATTTCAAATCATCCGCAATGGGAACAAGGCTTTTAGAGAAGTCCGTGCCAAAGACCTTTTCCGCCTCATTTAGACTATCAATGTAATAGGCGACGCCATTGCCATTTTGCGCCATTGACTGCATGCGATCATCTTTGAGATTGCCTTTTCCAAAACCCAGCACTGACAAATATACATCTGTTTCACGCTTTGACTCGATGAATGTCTTGAGCTCGGCTGGGTCTGATATACCGATGTTGAAATCGCCATCCGTGGCAAGGATAACCCGGTTGGTCCCGCTTTGAATAAAACTTTGTTCCGCAACCTGATAAGCTTTTTGCAATCCGGCTTCGCCGTTCGTGCTGCCCTGCGCGGTT
This sequence comes from uncultured Caulobacterales bacterium, assembly GCA_937923965.1. Taxonomy (GTDB): domain Bacteria; phylum Pseudomonadota; class Alphaproteobacteria; order Caulobacterales; family Maricaulaceae; genus Litorimonas. The sequence goes on along the minus strand of CALDTL010000126.1, from coordinate 617 downwards.
AAAGGGTTAAGAGCGGCTTTATGTCAGCCGTTCGATTCCCGGGTGTCGGCACAAGAACCGTTTCCATTCGCGGGCCATAGGTCACAATGGACACACGGTCTTCTGATTCTAAATTTTCAAGCAGAACATTTAGAGATTTTTTCAACAATGGGAGCTTGTTCTCAGCCTTCATAGAACCTGATGTGTCTACCAAAAAAACGAGGTTCATGGGCGGTCGTTTGGACTTCGGCGGCTCGTAACCTTGGACGCCAATATGGATCAACTCGGTCTGCGCATTCCAAGGTGACGGAACGATGTTTATAGTAGGCCTAAATGGATCGCGTTTTGATCTTGGCTTTGGGTAATCATAGTCAAAATAATTCAGTATCTCCTCGATTCGGATAGCCTCTTTGCGCGGCAAACGACCAGATTTCAGATCCCTGCGCGCCACCGCGTAACTTGCCGTATCTACATCGGACGAAAAGGTGGACACCGGATCATCCACGACACGTTTATAGGGGTTGGTCGCGAATTTTTCGAAAGCCTCTTGGTCAACAAACTCCCGAACAATAGTCCCATTCGCGGACCTTATCAGAAATCTTTCAGACCCATCTTCATCGGTGACTCGCTCCAAGGTT
>CALDTL010000125.1 GCA_937923965.1 uncultured Caulobacterales bacterium | reverse complement strand
AGAGCATCTCATGCTGCTGGATCTGGGCCGCAATGATGTTGGCCGCGTCGCCAAACCCGGCACGGTCAAGGTCACCGAGCGCTTCACCATAGAGCGCTATAGTCATGTCATGCACATTGTTTCCAATGTCGAAGGCGAAATTCAGGATGGTCTCGATACGCTGGACGCGCTCTTTGCCGGCTTTCCGGCAGGCACTGTCAGCGGAGCACCAAAGGTCCGCGCCATGGAAATTATCGATGAGCTGGAAGATGAAAAACGCGGTATTTATGCGGGCGCGGTGGGATATCTCTCCGTTACCGGAGATATGGACACAGCGATCGCATTGCGGACGGCCATCGTGAAAGACGGCACGCTCCATGTTCGGGCGGGTGCGGGGATTGTCATGGATAGTGTCGCCCAGATGGAATTTGAAGAGACCATCCATAAATCCAACGCCCTCTTCCGCGCGGCGGAACAAAGCGTGCGTTTTGGAGGGAATAGCTAATGCTCCTCGTTATCGATAATTACGACAGCTTTACCTATAATCTCGTGCATTATGCACAGGAGCTCGGGGCGGACACCAAAGTCGTGCGCAATGATGATCTGAGCGTCTCGGAGGCGCTCGGCATGGGCGCGAAAGGTATTCTGCTATCGCCGGGCCCTTGCACGCCGAATGAAGCCGGAATTTGCCTCGACCTCATCGCCAGCGCGCCTGATGATCTCCCCATTCTTGGGATTTGTTTGGGCCAGCAGAGCATTGGCCAAGCCTTTGGCGGCAAAGTCATCAGCGCCAAGGAAATCATGCACGGCAAAGTCTCGCCGATCCACCATGACGGAACGGGATTATTCGAAGGCCTAGACAGTCCGTTTAACGCGACGCGCTATCATTCCCTGTCTGTTGAACGCGAGAGCCTTCCCCGTGAATTGCTTATCAATGCTTGGACAGAAGACGGGGAAATTATGGGCCTGCATCATGCGACCCGCCCCATTCACGGATTACAGTTTCACCCCGAGTCTATTGCCTCTGAAAATGGCCATAAGCTCATCGGGAAATTTCTCGAGTTGATGAAATGAACGGCGCGGATATTCGCACAGCTTTGACGGCCATGTTGTCGGGCGAGATGGACACCGAAACCATTGCCGCCACCCTCATTCAAATTGAAGAGGAAGGCGTGGGCGCAGAACAACTCGCCGCAGGCGCAGCCGTCATGCGGGAACATATGACCCGCGTGAGCGTGCCTGACAACGCGATTGATATTGTCGGCACCGGCGGCACGGGCCTCAAGCTTTTATCCATCTCTACAGCTACCGCATTCGTTGTGGCGGGCGCGGGCGTCCCCGTCGCCAAACACGGCAATCGCGGCGCGAGCAGTCCGACGGGCACGGCCGACACGCTTTCCGAACTTGGCGTCAATATCGCCATGACGCCCGAGCGCGCGGCTGCGGCGGTATCCGAAGTCGGGATGGGATTTCTCTTCGCGCCAACTTACCACCCGGCCATGCGTCATGTTGGGCCAGCCCGCAAACAGATCGGAAAACGTACGATTTTCAACAGATTAGGCCCATTATGTAACCCTGCCGGAGTTAAACATATGCTACTAGGCAGTGCGGAAGCTCATCTGGTGCGGCCTATGGCGGAAGCCTTAAAGGCAAATGGCGTGACATCGGCTATGGTGGTTCACGGTGAAGACGGCATGGATGAAATCACCACCACTGGCGTCACGCAGATCGCGCAATTAAAAGACGGTGCAATTATAGAATACGAAATCTCTCCCGAAGATTTTGGAGTTGAGAGAACTTCTCTGGATGCTCTTTCCGGCGGAGCCCCCGCAGAAAACGCGGCGGCTCTCAAAAGATTGCTAAGCAATGAGCTTTCCGACTATCGAGAGATTGTTTGTGTCAATGCAGGCGCCGCTTTTATGGTGGCCGGAATTGTAGACTCTATACGAGGAGGCTTCGGTCTAGCTGATATCCTGATTGAGTCTGGCGAACCCAAAAATGTCCTCAACCGCCTCGCGGAGTTTTCTCATGGCTAGCTTGATGGACGCACCGGATGTGCTCAAGAAAATCGCCGCCTATAAAGCGGATGAAATCGCGGCCCTGAAATCCCAGACTACCATCGAAGCTTTGCGCGAAACAGCGGCGACCCTGCCCCGCCCGCGCGGGTTCGAGGCCGGGATTAAAACCGCAACAGGTCCCGCTCTGATCTGTGAAGTCAAAAAAGCCAGCCCGTCGAAAGGCGTCATTCGGGAAGACTTCGATCCTGTCGCGATCGCCAAAGCTTATGAGGCAGGCGGCGCGACCTGTATGTCTGTCCTGACGGATGGCCCCGGGTTCCAAGGCAGCAATGAAATATTCACGCAGGTCAGAGGCGCGACATCTCTTCCCCTTCTCCGCAAAGACTTCCTGCTCGACCCCATTCAAGTCGCCGAGAGCGCGGCGATGGGCGCGGATTGCATACTCATCATCATGGGCATGATTGATGATGAGGCCGCAAAGACGCTCCTTCTCGAAGCCATTTTCCTCGGCATGGACGCGCTCATAGAAACCCATGATGAGAGTGAGCTGGAGCGAGCAATAAATCTCGGTGGGTCGATGATAGGGATTAACAATCGCGACCTGCGGACCTTTGATACGACCCTCGATACGTTTACAAAGCTCGCGCCCAAAGCCCCGAAAGACTGCACGCTCATTGCGGAATCAGGGATTTTCACCCGCGATGATGTCCTCCGCCTCGCCGAACATGGCGCGCAGGGATATCTGATAGGTGAGAGCCTGATGCGGCAGGATGATGTGGCGGGGGCGGTTAGGAGTTTAGCGTGATGAAATCAACATGCCTTTTCTTAGCCCTCGCTATGTCAGCAATCGCAATTTGCGGCTGTGCCTCGACAGAAGAAAATGAGCCACAATCGACCGTACAACCGCGGCTCCCGGCAGACTACGGCGTTATCGATTGTTGGAACGGAACCTTGGTATTTAAAATCTCTGATTGCCCCGCCATACCCTCACCAGAATTAGACTTTGGGATCAGTTGTGGAGATTACTCGAATGTCCCCGATCGGCGACAATGTCCTATAATGTGCCCCGGCGGCTTCAAACATTATCCAAAAGCTCCCGAGTACGATACAAAATGCCCCGAGGTTATTTCGGAGCTTGACAGATAGGTAAGAACATCAGTAGAACAAACATAATGTTGCCATTTTGTTCGGAGATATGCGGATGCTGACCCAAAAGCAGAGAGACCTTCTCATTTTGATTGATAAGCGGATTAAGGCCGTGGGTGTGCCGCCGTCTTATGATGAAATGAAAGATGCGCTGGGGCTGGCGTCAAAGTCCGGCATTCACCGCCTTATCTCTGCGCTGGAAGAGCGCGGTTTTATCCGCCGCCTCCCCAATAAGGCCCGCGCAATTGAGGTATTGAAAACGCCTGACGGCTATGATGACGGCTCCGCCCTCACCCCTGTTGCGGCCAATGATAGCTATGAAATACCCTTTGTCGGTAAAATCGCAGCGGGTCTGCCGATTGCGGCAATTGAAGATTCGCACAATTTAATGGCGGTGCCGCCGAGCATGATGGGCAATGGCGATCATTATGCGCTCGAAGTTGAGGGCGAATCGATGATTGAAGCCGGCATTATGGACGGCGATATTGTTGTCATCCGCAAAGCCAATACGGCCCGAAATAACGAAATCGTGGTCGCTCTAGTCGATCAGGACGAAGCGACGCTGAAACGCATTTACCGTACAGGCAATCAGGTCGAATTGATCGCCGAGAACAAAGATTTCCCGACGAAAACTTATGGTCCTGACCGTGTTGAGGTGCAGGGTATTCTCGTTGGCTTGGTGCGCAGCTACCACTAACGCCGCCTCAAAAGCCTTTATTCAATCCCAAACCCGCCGGTTTTCCTTTGGAGGACGCGCGGGTTTTGTTGTGAGTCTGTCCTTTAAATAAACATCGAGCGCGCCTGTCTCGCGCAATGTGCTTTCATCGATGAGAACCGCCTCGCAATTTCGCCGCGCGACAGGTCCGGCGCTCCGAACCGAAAGAATGACTAAATCTGAAAAGGCGCATTCCTCCGGGACCTCGGATGGGCTTTGCAGGATTGAGATTTTCCACGGCCCGAGCCGCGCCCGGCAGGCCAGATAATCACATTGCGCAATCCGGTCTTCATAAGGGGCCCAATCCGCCTCCGGTAGCCCTGCGCGCTGCGTGAATTGCTCTCGCCCATATCTGTCCGGACGTTTTGAATCGACAAAGAGCACCGGGGCTTCCCCTTCGATTTCCGGTGGCAGCCAGAACGCCACTTTCCCGACCTCAGAGATGCGCAAGTCAGGCCGGGGTGCGGTTCCCCATCCTGCAAAAGCCACGATTACCAGGGCTAACCCTATCAATCGCCAAATGCGCCGCCCCATGCAAAGCGCGGCAAACCCGAGCGCGTAGATAGGCAAGACCCAATTCGGGGCCGCGCCAATATAAGCCATCGCGCCTGGCCAGCTCGCGACCCACTCCGCTGTGCTGAGGATCGGCTCTAAGGCTTTTCCCATGAGATAGAGCGGCGCGTGTTCAAGCCCGAGAGGCATAAGCAGTAAGGATATGACCGCCAAGGGCATGACGAAAAGCGAGAATAATGGCATCGCCAATAGGTTGCCCGCAAAACCATAGCTCGCAAATCGGTTGAAGTGGAAGAGCGCAAACCCGCCCGTCGCAAACCCCGCGACGAGGCTGGTGACGCTCAGCGAGGTCATGAAATCTAGCCCCCGCCGCATGAGGCCGCGCCGCGCATAGGCGGGGCGATAGAGTTGCCACGCTTGATAGGTCGCCACTAGAGCCGCCACGGCCGCAAAAGACATTTGAAACCCAACGGAAACGAGGCTCTCGGGATGCAAGGTTAGGGTCACTAAAGCTGCCACGCAGACCGACCGCATCGACACGGCCCGGCGGTCAAGAATAATCGCCAAAAAGAAAATCGTCGACATCACCCAAGCGCGTTGGGTCGCGACCGATGCACCTGATAATACGAGATAAAAACTTGCCGCGCCAATCGCTGTCATGGCGGCAAATTTCCGAACATCATAACGCCGCGATAACGGCAATATACAGGCGAGGAAAAAACTCATCGCAGAATAGGTTCCTCCCGCTAGCAACGCCATGTGCAAGCCAGAAATCGCCAGAATATGGGCAAGCCCCGCAACGCGCAGGTTCTCGGTTTGCGCGGCGGGAATAAAGCGCCTTACGCCCGTCATTAAGGCGGCTTGCAGGCCCGCTGTTTTCGCAGGCGCAACTTCCATCACCCGATCCGCAATACCGTATCGCCAGCGCACCACAGCGCGTCGGGCGCTATCCCAGACGCCTAATTCGGCTGAGGTTTGCGCCTCTGGCGCGCCATATCCGAACCCAAAACCGCCAATTTCCTTAAAATAGGCTGCCTGCCCCGGATCATAACCACCCGGAACGACGGGCGCGGGCGGCGCTTTTGCGGCCACAAGCCAATTGATTGTCGTGCCCGCTGCGATTGGCGGATCAGGCCGTTTCGTGACCCGAACACGCAGACGTTTCGGTATGTCCGCCTCTGCCATCCCGCGGACAGCGAGCGTTTCTATGACATACCGTTCGCTTTTACCTGATGTCTCAATCGCGCTAACCCAGCCCTCGACACGGTAGGTTCGCTCTTGTTGCGGCAGGCGCGGAGTTTCCACCTCGGCGCTATGCCAAACCAGCCGACCCAGTCCTAATGTCGCCATGAAAATGAGCCAGATCAGGCTCGGCCAAATATTAGGTTTTTCGCGTAAGGCCCAAAACACGCCCCCGGACACGCCGCAGGCGGCGGCGACCCATCGCCAGTCCGGCTCCACGGGCCAAGCGAAGTAGATAAATATACCCACAGCAAAGGCAACAATGCCGGTATTAAAGCCCGCGTAAAAACTAAATTCCGTCAGCCGAAGCCGTTCCCGCAAAGCCCCCCATGAAGCCGACTGCGGACTGTGCGAAAACGCACGCTCAAAATCCCTATTCACCTTCTCCATCGCATGCCATAGAGCGCTCAAATCAAAGCAGATTGCAAGCCGTAAAAGAGTTCTCTTCCCCATGAGCCGACCGATTGTCACACGTTTCGCCCCCTCTCCGACGGGTTACCTCCATATTGGCGGGGCGCGAACCGCTCTGTTTAATTGGTATTTTGCAAAGAAGATGGGCGGAACATTCCGCCTCCGCATCGAAGATACGGACCGCGCCCGCAGCACAGATGAAGCCACCGCAGCGATCTTGAAGGGCATGTCATGGCTCGGCCTAAGCGCGGATGAAGACATTGTCTATCAAAGTCAAAATGCGGAAGCCCATGTCGCGGCGGCTCATGCCATGCTGGAAAGCGGCGCAGCCTATCGCTGCTACGCCACCGCAGAAGAGGTCGACGCGCTTAAGGCCGAAGCCCGCGAAGATAATCAGGCCTTTCGCAGTCCATATCGCGACAGCTCAGACACCAAGGACGCCCCCTTCGCCGTGCGCTTTCGCGTGCCGGACGGAGAAACCAAAATCCAAGACCATGTCCAAGGGGATGTAACATGGGACAATTCTAATTTTGACGATCTGGTGTTGCTGCGCGCGGACGGGACGCCTACCTATATGCTCGCCGTTGTGGTCGATGATCATGACATGGGCGTGACCCATGTCATTCGCGGGGACGACCATCTCATCAATGCGGGCCGCCAAACCCAGCTTTATCAAGCGCTTGGATGGGAGGTCCCGGAATGGGCGCATGTTCCCTTGATTCACGGTCCTGACGGGAAAAAACTGTCTAAACGGCATGGGGCGCTGGGTGTTCATGCCTATGACGATTTAGGCTATCTGCCTTCTGGCCTCCGAAATTATCTCGTCAAACTCGGCTGGAGTCACGGCGATAGCGAGGTCTTTTTAGAGGATGGGGACCTGATTGACGTTTTTTCTCTGGACGGGATAAACGCCTCTCCGGCGCGGCTTGATTTCGATAAGATGGATTTCATTAACGCGCAGCATTTGGCGGCAATGGATGACGCTGAATTAGTCAACCTTGCGACCCCCTTCCTTGAAACCGTGAACGCAGGTCCGCTATCCGAACACGTTCAAGACCGAATACTGGCAGCCATACCAACGCTCAAACCGCGCGCAAAAACATTGATAGAGCTCGCGGATCAAGCGAAATATCTCATGGATGTTCGGCCGCTCGAAATCACAGGGAAATCTGCAAAACCTCTCAAGCGCGAAGGCGCTATTGAGCTCCTCATTTCTTTGACACAGGCGTTGAAATCCCGCAAAGGGGCGTCATGGACGGCGGAGGCATTGCAGGCTCTGCTTACAGACTTTGCGGAAAGACGCGAAATTGGTTTTGGCCGCGTCGGACAACCCGTTCGAGCCGCTTTGACTGGAGGCGCGCCTTCCCCCGATTTGTCGGTTGTTTTGGCTCTATTGGGCCAAGATGAAACGACAGCTCGATTGGACGACGCCATCGCCGCATTTTCTGCTTAAGATAAATTGATAGGGTAAGATCAAAATGGAAAATAAGATTACACAAACGGGCACCGCAACGATTTCAATCGAAGGCAAAACCTATGACCTGCCGATCATGAAAGGTAGCATGGGCGCACCCGGCATTGATGTTCGCTCGCTCTACAAACAAACTGGTCACTTTACATTCGACCCGGGTTATACATCCACCTGCTCAACCGAGAGCCAGATCACTTTCATCGATGGCGGCGAAGGTCAGCTGTTATATCGAGGCTATGACATCGAGCAATTGGCTGAACAGTCGACCTCCCTCGAAGTTGCTTATTTGCTGATCAACGGCGAGCTGCCAAATGCGGCGGAGTTCAAAAATTTTCAATCCACAATTACGAACCACACCATGCTGCATGATAAAGTCGAGAGCTTTTTCCAGGGCTATCGCCGCGACAGCCATCCGATGTCTATGCTCTGTGGGACCGTTGGCGCGCTCTCAGGTTTCTATCACGATGACCAGCACACCACTGAAGATGAAGCCCGTAATCTTGCCATTCACCGCATCATTGCCAAGATCCCAACTCTGGCGGCGCGTTGTTACAAATATAGCGTGGGTCAACCCAGCGTCTATCCGCAAAATGATCTGTCCTATGCAGGGAATTTCCTGCGCATGTGTTTCGCTGTTCCGGCCGAGCCCTATGAACTTAACCCGGTTATTGAACGCGCAATGGATAAAATTTTCATCTTGCACATGGATCATGAGCAAAACGCCTCGACGTCTACGGTCCGCTTAGCGGGCTCATCCGGCGCCAACCCATATGCGTGTATAGCGGCGGGTACAGCCTGCCTCTGGGGTCCAAGTCATGGCGGCGCGAATGAAGCGGCGCTAAACATGCTAAAAGAGATCGGCACAGTTGACCGCATTCCAGAATATATCGCCCGCGCGCAAGATAAGTCGGATCCATTCCGCCTCATGGGCTTTGGTCACCGCGTCTATAAGGCGACTGACCCACGCGCCAAAGTCATGCGCCGTACAACGCATGAAGTGCTGGGCGAGCTCGGGATTACAAATCCCGTTCTTGAGGTTGCGATGGAACTCGAAAAGATTGCGACGAATGAAGAATATTTCGTCAAACGTGGTCTCTATCCAAACGTCGACTTCTACTCCGGAATTGTTCTCTCCGCTCTTGGCTTCCCCACTAGTATGTTCACAGTGCTCTTTGCACTCGCCCGGACAACGGGTTGGATTTCCCAGTGGAATGAAATGTTGGAAGACCCGAGCCAGCGTATCGGACGCCCGCGTCAGCTTTACTCAGGCGCGACGACACGTGACTTTGTCCCAATGGATAAACGTTAGGTCTCTGACAAAATATCCAAAACAGCCTGCGCCGCTCGGGCGCTGGCCGTTTCTGTTTTCGGACCGCGAAGAATATCGGTTTGAGCTATTAACGCGTCGCTTGCTGCGGCGCGTTTTTTTGTATCGGTGAGATATGGCAAGGCGGCCTCCGCCAGCCGCTCACCCGTTGCCTCAGATTGAACAAATTCCGGCATTAGCGGTTGATCCGCCGAGATATTGACCATGGAAATATAGTCAGGCTTGAACATTCTTTTTACCAGAGCATAGGTCACGCCGCTCAAGCGATAAGCCACCACCGTGGGCACGCCCGCACATGCCAGCTGCGTTGTGACAGTTCCTGAGCAAGCCAATGCCGCCGTGGAACACGCCATAGCCTCTATTTTTTTGTCCTCTGGCAGCAGAATAATTTCATTCAAACGCATATCAGCCCCTGCCGCCGCGCCGACATCTTTTGCAACGGCGCTCGAGACCGGACTAATGACGGCAAGATCAGGTAGGCTTTTTTTGAGCGACATCACGGCATCCGCAAAGGGCCGCGCCAAACGCGCTACCTCGGATTGGCGACTCCCGAAATAGACCGATAAAATCGGACGGTCCCCAAGCTTGTAGCGCGTGCGTAGCGCCTGCGCGTCACCCGCTCGGTAATCCGTGTCATAAACTGCATTCCCAACATAATGCGTTGGCAGACCCAGCGGCGTGAAATACTCGGCTTCAAAGGGGTGCAGCGTCAAAAGGCCATCAAACAAACGTGCAACGCGCGGCGCGCGCGACGGCCGCATCGCCCAAACTTGAGGGGCGACATATTTAATCAAAGTCTTGTCAAACCCGCGCTTTCGAAGTCGCTCCGCCAAACGCACCATAAAACCATAACTATCTAAAAAGATCACCGCATCTGGCTGCGCAGTCTCAATCCGCTCCGTGGCGACGATAATTTTATTGCGAACAAGGGTTAAGCGCCGCAGCGCTTCTGTGATACCCAATATTGCGAGGCCCTCAATATCCATCTGAGAAGGGATACCTGCGGCTTTCATTTTCGGGCCGCCAATGCCTGCAAACGAAATATCGGGTCTTTTCCTGCGCAATTGCGCAACTAAATCCGCGCCGAGTTGGTCCGCAGACGGTTCAACCGCGATTAGATAAAGCTTCATTCGGCCTTGGGAAGCCCCGCTAAAAACAAGCCCCCCTCATCTGCAAGACGGATCGTTTCCTTGCGGTCTATGATAAAGGCTCCGCCCGCTTCCGCCACAATTCCGGCTAACCCAGCCTCTATGGCATTCCGAACGGTTTCAGGCCCCAGCGTGGGTAAATCGACGCGAATATCTTGGTTTGGCTTGATAAGTTTCGCGAGAACGCCAACCCGTTCTGACGAAGTGCCGCGTAGCTCTGGCGGAAGGTTCAGCAACCGCATGAGCATCGCGTCTGTCCCTTCTTGCGCTTCGACGGCCAAGGTCACGCCCCGGGCGACAACGGCGCCCTGCCCGATGTCCAAGGCGCCAATCGCAGCCGCAATTTTACAAGCCATCAGAGCATCATGGCGATGCGCTTCGGTCATAGGAACCTGACCCGCCAAACCTTCGGTAAGCATCAAATCCTCGCAAACCTCCTGCGGCGAAATGATTTGAAATCCTTCTTGCTCAAATAATCCAAGCACATGGCGCATCAATGCGTCATCCCCTTGGCTCGCCGCCCGTATGGTGCCCGGCAAGTGCCGCATCGCCTTCAGATCAGGTTTCAGGCGTTTGAAATCTGGACGTTTCACAATGCCTGCAAAGCAGACATGGGTGCAATTTGCCGCCTTTAAGCGTTTTATCATCTTTCCAAATTGCCCCAAACGGAGTCTTTCCGCGCCCGGGAAATCAAGTTCAGACGCAAAAGGGTCGAGGGCTATCATCGTTGCTAGGTTACCGGCGTCATCCGCCGCTGCCCGAACGTGCTTCGGCAGGTCTCCGCCGCCAGCGATGAGTCCGATGGTGAGGTCCGCCTGCATCTTATGGCATACACAAGGAGCGGTGAGAGTCTGTTTTTATGAAAGCCACGATTTCCTTCACCAGATCATAATCACCATACAGCGCCCGCGCGTCTTCTAATCTCTCGGCAAAGGTGCCTTCTTGCGCGAAAAGCAAACGATACGCGGCGCGAAGCTCGCGAATTTGCTCTCGTTTAAACCCTCTGCGTTTCAATCCCACGATATTCATACCTGCCATGCGGGCCGGATTACCCACGACAAAGCCATAAGGAATCACATCCTTCAAGACGGTCGCCATCCCCCCAATGAAAGCATGGGCTCCAATGCGGGTATGTTGATGAATAGCACATAGGCCGCCCAAAATAGCGTGATCACCAATCGTTACATTCCCGCCGATCTGCGCGCCATTTGAGACAATGACGTGATTACCCATTTGCCCTTCATGCGCGAGATGTGTGCCGACCATGAAATAGCAATCATGACCGATTGTCGTGATGGGCTTACCAATATCTGTGCCCGGATGAATATTCACATTTTCCCGAAAGACGCAACGCGGGCCAATTTCTATCCCGACTGGGCCGCCTTTATGTTTCAGGTCTTGCGGGTCATACCCCATAGACACAAAAGGAAAGAGGCGGCACCCCTCACCAATGCTTGTATTGCCGTGGAGATTAACCTGACCAATCAGCTCAACGTTATCTCCCAATTTCACATCAGGACCTATGATACTATAGGGGCCAATTTTTACCCCCTCGCCAAGTTCAGCCTCTGGGTGAACCAGCGCCGTTTCGTGAATATCGACTGTCATGTTTTCTACTTATAGACTCATCTGAGCGGCGGCAAATTTCAATTCAACGGCGGTTTCATTATTGACATTGATTCGGCCTTCAAATTTGTAAAATCCGCGGCGCTCTCGGAGAAGCTCCACATGAATATCCATCATATCTCCTGGGCGGACCATACGCCTAAATTTTGCTGTCTCAACCCCGGTGAAACCAACAAAACTGCCGTCGGACACAGCACCCTTTAAACCCAATATCAGCGCCCCGCCTTGCGCGACGGCTTCGATTAATAGAACACCTGGCATGACCGGAAACGCCGGAAAATGCCCATTAAAAATATCCCACTCCGGGTTCACATGCGTGACCGCATGAAGATGAGTGTCGTCCGCGCTCAAAACGCTATCTATGAAAAGCATAGGATCTCGATGAGGCAAAATAGCCTTCACCCCATCGCGATCTAAAGGGTAATTATGGGTCATTTTTTAGATAGCTTTTTCAAGGTTGCAACGCTTCGCATATGTTCACGTATAGGCATCGCTGGAATACCAGAATGCATTTCCCCAGCGGGGACGTCCGTCATCACACCTGCATGTGCCGCGAGGATGGCACCATCACCAATATTAATGTGATCCGCTATTGAGGCTCGTCCTGCCAGCAAGCACTTTTTCCCAATGACACAGCTGCCAGAAATACCAACCTGCGCAGCGATCATTGTGCCCTCCCCAATCGAAACATTATGTGCAATTTGGACTAAATTATCGATCTTAACATCATCGCAAATTACCGTATCCCCGAGCTGACCTCGGTCTACACAGCTCTTTGATCCGATTTGAACGCGGTCTCGGATCATGACGCGGCCGATATGAGGAATGTTGAATATACCAGATTTATCCTCGGCCATACCGAAGCCAGACCCTCCGATCACGGCGCCGGATTTGATATGGCAACCATCGCCAATATGCGCAAATGATACATGAACAAAGGGTTCAATTTCGCAATTGACACCAACGCTCACTCCGCTTTCGATCACGCAAAACGCCCCAACAACCGTTCCTGAACCAATTGAAACACCATCTCCGATACTGGCGGAGGGATGAATAGTCGCGCCGGAAGAGATCTTGCCCTCGGGTTTTCCAGCGCTCCCTTCGTTGACCATGTCACCTGTTATGCGCGCGAATGACGCGCGGGGATTTTCTAATATCAGGGGAATCATGCCCGTCTCTGCAACGAGCGGCGCTAATTTCTCGGTCGTCAAGCAAGCCGTGGCGTTCGCGGTCACGAGCTGGCCTTTGCGCCTTTTATCAGAGAAAAACGTCACGCAACCCGGTTGACTATTACCAAGAGCCGCAGGCCATTCGATGATGTCGTCACCCGCACCTTCAATCTCGAGAGCTGTGCCCAGCTTATGGGCTAGTTCTGACAGCGGGATCGCCGGACCCATCGTATAAAATTGATGATCAATCATAGCGTAGTTTTAACCTGAAAAAAGCCTGAGCCTAAATAAAAAAACCGAGCCGGAATAAAAATCCGACTCGGCTTTAGCATTTTGTCTCACAAGGGTCTGGAAACGAAACCTTGTGACGATGCGCTTACCCTTTGCGCGGGAGGCGCTCTCGCGTCACAGGAACTGTTGTGAGCTGGCTGTTCAGCCTTGAAATAACGACATCTGTTACATCAGCAGGACCGCCGTAAATAACAAGGGATTTTTCCAAAACAACATCTGCATTTCGCTCTTTCGCAATTTGATCAATGATTGTCTTCAAACGTTTTGAAACTTGGCCAAGGGCTTTTTGCTCGGTAATTTTTAATTCTTGGGAGGTGTAATATTCTTCGACTTGAAGCTTTTGCTGATCTGTCTGCAACGCTTGCGCTTGTGACTGTAAGGCTGTGTCGGCGCGAATCGCTTCAACGCTTGTTTTTGAACTCAATTGAGCCTGCAAAGATTTGGCTTTAGACTCTAAGGGAGAGCGCTTGGCCTTCATCTCCGAACTTGCCGACGTATAGATAGTTTCCAACTGACGCGCGACATGCTGCCCGACGATTGATTCTTTCAATACTTTTTGCGTGTCGACAACGAGGATTGTGGATTGCGCAAAACTTGCGCCCGCGAAACTCGCGGCCAAAACAAAACCTGCAACGACGCGAATAAATGTTCGTTTTATCATAATTAAAACCTTGTTCGAGTGGTGAACTGGAACGACTTTCTGTCGTCATATGGCTGCTTCACCAGTGGTTGAGTAAAGTCGAACCGGATTGGTCCGAAGGGGCTTTCCCAAAACACACTAACGCCTGCCGTGACACGCGGGTCGAGCCCGTCTTCCGTGCGCTGACAGATGACGCCTGTGGCTGTGATACCATCACAAGATGAACCCACAGTGAAATTATTATTGCCGCCATTGCTTACAATTAAATTATATTGATCGCTCTCATCCAAGAGACCGACGGTGCCGGCTTCAATCCAGGTACTTCCAAGGAGGGATGCAATCCCGAGCGGGAAGCTGACCTCAGCCGCGGCAAGGCCAAAAGCATTGCCGCCAAGTGAGTTCCCTCGGCCATCAGACAGCCCGCCTTGACTACCGACAAGCAAGGTGCTGCCCGTGTCGGCATTAAAGTTCAGGACCCGCGGACCCACACCCGCATTATCGAAGCCTCTAAATTCGAAGTTACCTTTGAAATAACGGTCATTAATGGCGACGGTGTCATCGCCCCAGCCGCGGATATAGCCCCCTGCGATCGTCGCAGACGCAATCACGTCCTTGTATAGACCCTTGTAATAATTACCGCGAATATCGGTCCGTAGATATTGCACATCGCCGCCAATCCCGGCCAAGTCTTGACTGAGTTGGAGATCGAAACCGCCTGTCGGGGTGATTGGGTCATTCCGGCGATCCCATGTGAAGGAATAGCCAAATATAGAAGAAAGACGTCCGCCCAGCTGCTCGCAAAGCGATAATAGGTTACGGTTTTGGACGGCTGACGTCGTTCCGGCCAGCAAACCCGCCTCGACTGCGGGGCATTGGTCCTGCTGCGGGAACTCAATGTCTTCCTGACGCAGCGTATATCGGCCATTGAAGCGGGTATTTTCGGTGAGCGGGAACGCGAATCCAATCTGTCCACCCCGGCGACTCTGGCGGAAATCCGCTTCATCGAGCAAATCAATCACAACATCGAAAACATTTACACTGGCCGCAAGATTTCGGCCTAAGAACCGAGGTTCCGTAAAGCGAAGATCAACTGTTCGTCGATTGGACGAGGCCTGAATAACAAAACTCAATGTCTGCCCTCGTCCGCGAAGATTTCGCTGCGAGATAGATAGATCAACGAGGAAGGCATCCGCAGATGAGAAACCAGCGGAGAAAGAAAGCTCGCCGGTCGGCTGTTCTTTAACAGCAACCTCAACAATCGCTCTGTCCGGAGATGAGCCTTGTCTCTCTGTTATTTCAACTTCTTCAAAGAACCTGAGAGACCGAACGCGGGACCGTGACCGCTCCAGCAAAATACGGTTAAAAGCGTCGCCCTCAACTAGTTCCATTTCGCGGCGAATAACTGTGTCGATTGTGGTGGTGTTCCCAACAATATCAATACGTTCGATATAGGTCCGCTGACCTTCAATCACGTTGAAGACCATATCCACAGTCTTGGTGTCGCGATTACGTTTGATGTCAGGTTGAATATCAACAAATGCATATCCGCCAATTCCTGCTGCGAAGTTCAGGCTGTCAATGGCATCTTCAACACGGCTCGCGTTGTAAATTTGTCCCTTACGAAAGGGAACGAGATCTTCGAGGAACTCTTTATTCAGCGTATCAAGCTCAGTATCGACAGAAATGTCTCCCCAGCGGTATTCATCCCCTTCATCTACCGTAAACGTAATGTAGAAATCTTCTTGGTCGGGCGTCAGCTCGGCGACCGCAGAGACAACGCGGAAATCTGCGAATCCTCGGTTTGTGTAAAAGGTTCGAAGCTGCTCTTGGTCAAATTGCAGGCGGCCCGGATCGTAATTATCATTTGAACTGAAGAATTTGTACCAGCTCGACTCAGCAGTCACAATTTCCTTGCGGAGGCGGCGATCAGGAAACTCTGCGTTCCCAATAATATTAATGCGCCGCACGCCCGTTACGGGGCCTTCGGTAATTTCAAAGATCAAATCGACGCGGTTTTGAGGCTGTTGCACGACCTTTGGCGCAACCGTCGCGGCGAAACGACCAGATTGGCGATAGAGTTCAATGATGCGGGTGACATCTTCCTGGACATTGGATCGCGTGAAAATCGCACGCGGCTCGGCGGAAATCTCATCTGTAATTTTGTCAGTCTTAAGAGATTTATTTCCCTCTAAAATAACTCGGTTAATGATCGGGTTCTCAATAACAGAAACCAAAACATTTCCGTCCCGCGGATCGATAGAGACATCGGCAAAAAGACCGGTTGCATAAAGCGTCTTGATCGACGTATCGAGTCGCGTCTCGGAGTAAGGATCACCGGGCGCAAAAAGCAAATATGACGCGACGGTGTTTGCCTCGATTCTCTGATTACCCTGAACTTGGATTGTTTTGATGACCGTCGGGGCGGCGGTTTGAGCCACAGCTGCAGGGACTGTGTGAATATGCACAGCGCTTAAAAAGGCAGCGGCCAGAAAGACGCGGCAAATAGCAATAAATGTGAGGTGAAAATTCATAATCCGTCCAGCTAGGAGAACATGCTTCCGACATAACCAAAATCATTGATTGTCAGCACAACGAATAAGGTCAGCAATACAGCAAACCCTATCTTAAACCCAAACTCCTGTTTCTTTTGACTTAATGGCTTTCCAGCGAGAGCTTCATAGCCGTAATACATTAGATGTCCACCATCGAGCACGGGTAATGGCATTAAATTCGCGACACCTAACGCAATTGAAATGGAAGCGGCGATCGCAAGCATTCGTAAGGCCCAAGCCTTTAGCTTTACATCCACAGGCACATCTGCACTGGCCGTGTCGACGGCGACCTTACCCGTAACTGTCGCGATTTTAACGACGCTTCCCAACTGCTTGCCGTCTTCTTTACCCTGGAAAATCCGCCCCAGATAAGTCCCGGTGGCCTTTAAAACGTTGCTAGTTTCCGACACGCCATAACTTAAGGCCCCAACGGGGCCAAAGTTTTCCCGAACTGGCTGGGTGCCCTCCGCCAATCCAAGGCCAATGCGGCCCACAACTGATTTTCCCCCAATGGGATCTCTTATCTCGGTGCTTTTTGGCGTTACGACCAAGGTCACCTCCTGACCATCTCGCTCAATCAAAGCTTCAATGGCCGTATTTTTTCGCAGCATGACATATTGCTGCACAAAGGAAAAATTGCGCGCATCTTTCCCGTCTAATTCCAGAATTTTATCTCCGGGTTGAAAGCCTGCAGCCTCCGCAGCGCTCTGCGCCTGAACGGACCCGATATGGGACGGGAAATATTGGTTCCCTATCCAAAGGCCTATCCCCGCGTAGAGAATTATTGCCAGAATGAAATTCGCAACAGGCCCCGCCAGCACAACAAGCGACCGTTGCCAGACAGGCCGGAAATGAAAAACATCGTCAATATTCGGCGCTGATGGATCAGCTTCGTAGGCAGCGCGAATCTCTTCAAGTTTCTCCGCATCGGGATTACTCGCCGCCCCAGCGTCCCCTGAAAATTTCACATATCCGCCAAGGGGAATACGGGAAATCACCCACTCCACGCCTGCTTTTGAGGTTCTTCGCCAAATCGGCCTACCGAAACCAATAGAAAACCGGTCAACGGACATGCCGAACATACGCGCGACAGAATAGTGGCCAAGTTCATGAAAGAAAACGAGAAATGAGAGGACGAGCAGGAAGCTGAACACTGCGATGAGCGTAAGCACCAGTCCCGTCAACATAACATCCCCTAAATAGGCCCAAGGCCCCTCGAATAAAGTTATTTCTTAATGAATCAGGGATGCCGCAAAGCGGCGGGACTTACAAGTTTACAATCTGCTCATCTACAGTCGTTCTTGCAGCGAAATCCAGCGCCATAACCGCGTTCGCGCAATCGGGCGCCGTCGAAAAACTTAAGGCTTTTGCGTGTTTCTCCAGGGCCGCCTCAACAAGCTCAGCGATTCCAAGGAAAGGGATTTTGCCGTCTAAAAATGCAGCCACGGCTTGTTCATTTGCTGCGTTTAAGACGCAAGGCGCCTCGCCGCCAGCTTCCAAGGCTTCGCGCGCCAGGCGCAAGGCAGGAAACTTAATTAAATCCGGCTCGAAAAACGTAAGCGCTGAGATTTTCGCGAAATCCAGACGCTCCACAGGCGCGGCTATGCGGTCAGGCCAACCCATCGCATAAGCAATGGGCGTGCGCATGTCGGGACTGCCAAGCTGGGCGAGGACGGAACCGTCGATATATTCGACCATCGAATGGATGATGGATTGCGGGTGAACAATCACGTCAATATCTGCGCTTGGGCGATCAAACAGCCAACTCGCCTCAATGAGCTCTAGGCCCTTATTCATGAGTGTTGCAGAATCAATACTGATCTTAGCGCCCATAGACCAAACAGGATGATTAAGGGCGTCCTCGCGCGTCACAGTCTTGAGCTTTTCAAGTGACGCCTCGCGAAATGGCCCACCAGACGCTGTCAAAATCAGACGTTTTACGCCTTTCGGGTCGTCTTCTAGGACTTGGAAAATTGCATTATGTTCAGAGTCGACCGGCAATAAGACCGCGCCAGACGCTCTCACGGCCGCCATAAAAGTTTCGCCCGCGCAGACAAGGCATTCTTTATTCGCGAGGCCGATATGCCCGCCCTGCTCTACAGCGGCGAGCGTTGGCTTTAGGCCAGCTGAGCCAATGATCGCAGCCATTGTAAAATCTGCATCGCGCCGCGCCGCCTCCAGTAACGCCTCTGGCCCAAAGCCCATCTCAATATTCAGCCCTGCCAATCGGCCCCGCAACGCCTCGGCCTGCGACTCATCCGCTAGCGCGATAAATTCAGGCTGAAATTCTGCAGCCTGCTCAGCGATGATATCAACGCTACTATTCGCGGTCAGCGCGACGACATCATACGTGCCCGCGGCCGCGCGGCGAACAATATCAAGCGTATTTTTCCCAATAGACCCCGTCGAGCCTAAAACCGTGATGCGTTTCGTCATTAGCTAGGCCAGAAATTTGGGAAAAGCGCCAAGAAAATCGCGGCGCCGAGGACTGCAGCCATAAGGCTATCTAACCGGTCCAGTAATCCGCCATGCCCTGGCATTAATCCACCCGTGTCTTTTACATGGAGCTTTCGCTTTATTCCGGACTCGAAAAGATCACCTAAGACAGACAAGATTGCGATGGGAAGCGCCAGTAAGGCCCCTGAGAGCCAACCGATTCCGAGGGCGGCGCCAACAATCGCGCCTAAAATAACCGCCGCCAATTGCCCGGCTACAAATCCCGACCAAGTCTTGTTCGGCGAGAGTTTCGGCGCGAGTTTGGGTCCGCCAAACATTGAGCCGCCAAAATATGCTCCGACATCCGCCCCAATCACACAGACCAGGATAAATAGGACGCGCTGAAAGCCAATCGTATCAAATCCAACAGCGTTGCCGCGCATCCCAATAATTAGCAAAGTTGGGATTATAATATACCCGACGCCAAGCGCAGCCCAGCCGACACGGTGGGTTTTCTCTTTGCCCTTTCGCACGGCTTGAATGCCGGTTACCGAAATTACTGTGATAATGACCGCCAATACTGCGAGGACCATATTCCCTTGGACGACATAAATTGCTCCGGCCAGCAGCCCTAATATCGGCGCGATATAGGCGGGTAATTGCGGGGATGGGTCGCTCATGCGGACCCACTCAAAGAGCATGCGCCCGCCAAATACTCCGGCTAGGGCTGCCCACAACCAACCGCCAAAATAAAAGGGCAGCATGCAAAGGAGAACGAGGCCAACAGCAGAGATCAGGCGCACCCAGACGCCTTTAAACTTGGGTTTGACAGCGGGCTCGGAGGTCATCTCAAGCGACTTCCGATGGCTCTAGATTCCCAAAGCGGCGGCTGCGAGAGTTAAACTCGGAAATCGCGGATTTAAGATCTGAGAGGTCAAAATCCGGCCACAAAACATCTGTGAAAACAAATTCTGCATATGCGGCCTGCCATAGCAGAAAATTGCTAATCCGTTTCTCGCCCGATGTTCGAATAACCAAATCCACATCCGGCAGCCCGGCCGTGTCCAGGAACGGCGCAAAGTCATCTTCTGACATCGCGGCCCAGTCACATCCTGCGGCGGTCGCCCGCGCAGCGGCGCGGAGGAGCTCATCTCTGCCGCCGTAATTAAATGCGATATTTAAATCAAAAGCCGTATTATCTTTTGTTGTCTCTTCAACTCGGTGAATGAGTTGCAAAAGATCTGGGGTTAGCCCTGATCTCGACCCCAAAATACGAACGCGAACATTGCGGCCATGAAGCGTGTCCAAATCGCTCTCAACATATTCCCGTAACAGATTGAAAAGCGCCCTAATTTCAGCTTTTGGGCGCGTCCAGTTTTCTGTCGAAAAACTATAGAGCGTCAGGCATTTAACGCCGATTTCTGAGGCATCTTCAACGACGCGGCGCACAGTTTTTACGCCTTGCGAATGGCCGAAAACACGCGGCCGATGTCGCGCACGTGCCCACCGGCCATTACCATCCATGATAATCGCAATATGCGCCGGCATGCCAGTTGTTGGCAGGCCTGAATATGTCGGCTTTCGGCTCACCTAGACCTGCATGATCTCTGCGGATTTTGTCTCAAGTGCAGTCTCGATTTCCGCGATCACGGTATCGGTTGCCTTTTGAACATCACCTTCATGCGCCTTACGCTCGTCTTCGCTCATGCCGTCCTTTTCGGATTTCTTGAGCGTTTCCATCGCATCGCGCCGGACATTTCGAACGGCAATTTTTGCGTTTTCCGAGTAAGTGCCTGCGACCTTGGTCAAGTCTTTGCGGCGCTCTTCGGTTAATGGCGGCATTGGGATGCGCAAGGTTTGACCATCCATGACCGGGTTAATTCCGAGATTAGATTGACGCAACGCCTTGTCGACCGCCGCGACTTGAGTTTTATCCCAAACACTCACGACGAGCATACGTGCTTCGGGGACGCTAATGTTGGCGACCTGATTGAGCGGCATAGACGAGCCGTAAGCTTCGATCATGACATTATCGAGCAAAGCCGTATTGGCCCGGCCTGTCCGCAGACCAGAAAATTCCGTCCGGAGAGCAGCGACAGCCCCATCCATACGCTTGCGGTAATCCGCGATGTTAAAGTCATCGGCCATGCGGCCCTCCTTATTTCTATTCAGCTCTAACCGCCCTATTGGGCGAAATCAGGACTTGATTATGGTGCAAACACCATTTCCGGCCATAACACGGTCAAAACCGCCCTGTTCCGCCAGTGAGAAGACTATAATTGGGATGTTATTCTCCCGCATCAAGGCCACGGCCGATGTATCCATAACGCGCAAGTCGTCCGTGAGCACCTTTTGGTAGCTCAAATTATCATATCTTTTGGCATCCGGATTACTTTTTGGATCACTATCATAAACGCCGTCAACCTGCGTTCCCTTCAGCAGCGCGTCGCATTCCATTTCGGCCGCGCGCAGGGCCGCTGCCGTATCTGTCGTGAAATAGGGGTTCCCTGTTCCGGCAGCAAAAATGACAACACGTCCCTTTGCCATGTGACGCGCGGCTTTCCGGCGAATATAAGGCTCGCAGACAGTTTGCATGGGGATCGCCGATTGCACGCGCGTATCCACGCCGATCTCCTCCAGCGCACTTTGCATCGCAAGTGCATTCATCACCGTGGCGAGCATGCCCATATAATCCGCCGTAGAACGCTCAATACCCGACGCGGCTGCGGAGAGGCCTCTGAAAATATTTCCGGCGCCAATGACAAGCGCAATTTCAAGACCTTTATCATGGGCGGCTTTGATCTCGCCTGCAAAACGTTTCACTGTATTGGTATCAATACCATAAGCCTGCGAGCCCATGAGGGCCTCGCCGGAGATTTTCAGCAGAACACGCTTATACTGATAGTCATTCGCCATGAGACGTCCTGCAGTCCGGAGCGCGACATGCGACTCCCTCATATAATCGTGAATATAGGCATGATGCGGGTCAGGGCTAGGAAAACTTGCTGCGAAATGAGCAAGTTTGGATATCTCCAGACCGATTTCTTAAATCGCGCATAAAAAAAGCCGCACGCCCCCGCTGGTTGAGGGAGGCACGCGGCTTGATAATTTATCTATCGATGAAGCTTAGGAGCCAGCCACTGCCGCCGCGACTTCTGCCGCAAAGTTCTCTTCTTTCTTTTCGATACCGTCGCCAACGCCCATGCGGATATAGCCTGTCATGGTGATATCAGCACCGAGCGCTTTGGCTTCGTCAGCAATAACCGTCTCGATATTACGGTCCGGATCCATGACGAACATTTGCGTCATAAGGACAGATTCTTTGAAGAATTTGACCATCCGGCCTTCGACCATCTTGTCGACGATCGCTTCTGGCTTACCAGACTCAAGCGCTTCGGCTTTGAGCATGTCGCGTTCTTTCTGAACGACGGCCTGATCGAGATCATCAGTATTCAGCGCCAAAGGCGATGTCGCAGCAATGTGCATTGCAATCTTTTTCGCCAAATCCTTGAGCTTTGCCGCGTCGCCTGTCGACTCGAGCGCCACCAAAACACCAATTCGGCCCATACCCGCCGTTGCGGCATTATGGATATAACCCTCGACAACGCCTGAGCCCACGCTGAGTTTGCTCATACGGCGCAAGGACATGTTCTCGCCGATTTTTGCGACAAGGTCAGTCAGGAAGGTCGTGACGGGCTTACCGTCAACGGGGGCGTCGCGAAGCGCGTCTGTGTTATCGACGGTGAGCGCCGTGGCTGCGATTTTAGCAACAGCCTCTTGGAAGCCTTCGTTACGCGCAACAAAGTCAGTTTCTGAGTTTACTTCGACAAGGACGCCCGTTGTGCCGTCTGTAGCCACAGCCACAAGGCCTTCAGCGGCAACGCGGCCAGCCTTTTTACCGGCTTTCGCAATACCCTTGGTCCGCAACCAATCGATGGCCGCTTCCATGTCTCCGCCCGTTTCATTGAGGGCTTTTTTGCAGTCCATCATGCCGGCAGATGTTTTATCGCGCAGCTCTTTGACGAGTTTAGCTGTAATAGCAGCCATATCGGTCTCCAATTCGGATGATAATTGTTGAATTGGCCTCCAAATAGGAGGCCATGCTCTTAAATGAAAGATCTTGGCAAGTAGGTCTTAACTCTCAGTCGATGGGGTTTCCCCAGCGACTTCCGCAGGCTTAGAGTCCGCAAGTTGGGCTGCAGACGCAGGCTCGGCCGTTGTTGGCTCCGCTGCGGGTGACGGCGCAGCTTCGGGCGCTGGCGTTTTCAACATGACTTCTTCGATGTTCTCGGACGCGCCAATATCTTGGCCAAGCGAAGCTTGCGCTTCGGTCATACCGTCAAGAACGGCATCCGCAATGAGTTCGCAATAAAGCTGGATCGCGCGGGCCGCATCATCATTGCCAGGAATAGGCATATCAGCAGATGACGGATCGCAATTCGTGTCCAAAATCGCGACAACGGGGATACCCAAGCGGCGCGCCTCTTTGATCGCAATGTTTTCTTTGTTTGTGTCGATAACAAACATCAGATCAGGCTTGCCGCCCATATCTTTGATCCCGCCAAGCGCTTTTTCAAGCTTTTGCATTTCGCGGTCGAGTTTCAGGTTTTCTTTCTTTGTGAGGCCTGTTTCGGCGTCTGCACCTTGGTCACCCAAGAGCGCTTCGAGTTCCTTGAGTCGCGCGATAGATTTTGTCACGGTCTGCCAGTTTGTGAGCATGCCGCCGAGCCAACGGTGATTGACATAATATTGTGCACAACGCTTTGCAGCGGTTGACACAGGATCAGAGGCTGCGCGCTTCGTGCCAACGAACAAGATGCGTCCGCCTTTAGCGGCAACGTCGCGGACTTCTTTTAAAGCTTGATGCAAAAGCGGAACTGTCTGGGACAGGTCCAAAATGTGAATGCCAGACCGCGCACCAAAAATATAAGGGGCCATTTTTGGGTCCCAGCGATGTGTCTGGTGACCAAAGTGAACGCCGGCTTCGAGCAGCTGACGCATAGAAAATTCAGGAAGAGCCATTGGATATCTCCGTACTTCCGGTTAACCTAAGCCTGCGGGTGACGATCTCATGATCGACCGGAATTGACGAGAACCTATATGGCAAACACCAGACCGCAGACGCGAATTGATTGGCGCGACATAACGGGATGGCGTGGGAATGCAAGTGGTTTTTGCGGCAACAGGAAAATTTTCGGAACGCAAAAGCTTCCTAAGCCGCAATCTCTGAAATCGTCTCTACCGCGCTATTGGCTTTGATGGCTTTACGTATGGACGGGTCAATTGCCCAACGTCCGTCTAACCGCCACGCCGCCTCCCGTTTTTCATTTAACGGGATAATCAACTCAATATACCCACTCATTTGGTAAGGCGTGTTTCGCAAGGATTCCAAGGTGGCTTTCAATTCATCTAACGTT
>CALDTL010000124.1 GCA_937923965.1 uncultured Caulobacterales bacterium | reverse complement strand
ACTATAAGGGCGACTCGCTTGGCCTCGCGATTGAAGCGACGAAAACCGACGCGGAAATGATTATTCAAGGCGGCGTGCATTTCATGGCGGAAACGTCAAAAATTCTCTGCCCCGAAAAACGTGTCTTTATCCCGTCCATGCGCGCGGGTTGCTCCCTCGCATCAAGTATTACGGGCGATGACATAAAGCTCATCAAGCAACGCTATCCCGGCATCCCGATTGTCACCTATGTAAACACCTCCGCAGACGTAAAAGCCGAGAGCGATATCTGTTGCACGAGCTCAAACGCCGTTGCGATCGTCGAGCACATAACCTCAGAATGGGGCGTCGACAAAGTCATCATGCTACCGGATGAGTTCCTCGCGAAAAATGTGGCTAAGCAAACCAATGTCGAAGTGATTGCTTGGCACGGGCGCTGCGAAGTTCACGCGCGTTTCTCGGCCCAAGACATTAAAGATATGCGTGCGGCCCATCCGGGCGTGACCGTTCTCGCCCATCCGGAATGCCCGCCCGAAGTCGTCGCTGAATCCGATTTCACCGGCTCCACAAAAGCCATGAGCGATTATGTGTCCGATAATAAGCCGAGCAATGTTATCCTGCTCACGGAATGTTCCATGTCCGATAATGTGGCGATGGCAAACCCAGAGACCGATTTCGTCCGGCCCTGTAATCTCTGCCCGCATATGAAACGCATCACGCTGGAAGGCGTCTATGAATGCCTGCGCGATGAAACCAATGAGATTTTTATCCCAGAGGACATGCGCGAGAGAGCCCATAAAGCCGTCATGGATATGATCGCGGTGAAGTTCGATCCGGTAAAAGGGCATTTCGACCCGAGCCTGCCGGAAAAAGACGTGACGGTGATTTAGTGTATTTTTTGTCACCGACCGTACGTTTTTTGTCGAAGACAAAATATGCACTGAATGCACAACAGACGGAAAAAACGCAAAATCCTATCGCGTTGTTATTCGCCGTTACATAAGCATGTTCAATCTTTTCAAAAAGAAGACTCCAACGACTTCCGAAACGCCTCAGCAAGAGTGGCAAAGAAAGACATTAGCCTATGCGGCTGCAGTGAACGGTTTCGTTGAGGTAGGACTGCGTGACGGGTGGGACAATGCCGGAGCAGAGCCCGACCCCTCTGGCAGAGAGCATTTGGTTTCGGACTTACTGAAAGCTCTAAAGCGCAATTCCAAAATAAGCCCCCCACAGAGCATTGCCGACTTGTGGCCACCCGCCCACGCCCCTCTGATCGAACCCGTCATTCTGGCGCAAGGTCAGTCTGTTCCGGTATTGGCACTGTTGGATGACGGGTCGATTATTGCTCGAATTGGCACATCATACCAAGATGGGCACGTCGTTAAGATCACGCCGAACGGCATCCATAAAATCCCTGATATTAGCTACTTTGGACAAGGCCCCAACAAACGCTATTTTGCGATACCAAAAACCGATGGGGTAAGCATTATCGATGGATGGGAAGGACCGGAAACGTGTTTCTGTCCATGGCCGACAGGGTTGGAGGATGTTCCAGAAGGATATGATGTACCTAAACTAAATGGCGCTCCTTCAATAGATAGGTTGGTTCCATTTCCCGATGGCAAGCGCGTCTTGATCATTGGGGACGAGGGAATTTTTGTTCTGGCAACAGATTATGCAAGGCGCATTCTCCCGACATTGGACTCCCAAAAAGATTTTTATGATTATCTCATAGAAGAAAATCCGGGCGATCCGCTTTCCATGAACCTAAGCATGGCACATGGACATATTTCACATGACGGACAGATGATTGCTGTCGGCTCTCAGGCCGAGAGTCATATGATTTACAACTCTGACTGCAAGCTAATCGCGGACATCGGCGGTATCAGCGAGTATCCTCACTACGCTGTCTTCAGCAAGAACGACGACATGGTCGCACTTAACTCCTGTCATTTTTACAACGGCGCGACTATCGGCGTTCCAACCAATTTATTTGGCGACTATTCAACTGCAATGTACGAATTGGACCCAAACCACATCGAGTTGGACACTCAAGCAAGAGTCTACGCTGCAACCAGCTCAAAGGACCTCTTTATAACCGGTGACGCACATGGATATATACGTGGGTTTGACAGAAACGGTGAAACCGTAATTCGTTTTCATTTAGGATCATCTATCGGTGACATTGATATTTCCAAAGATGAAAAAACGCTTGTTGTCTCGACCTATGCTGGCTTTGTCGCCCTCTATGACCTAGAAGCTAAATCCAAAGCTCCGCACCAAATAGGCGTTGGAGATGTCTTAGAGTTGCGCAGATGGATTTTCTGGAAAAATTCAGAGCCATTTTTGTGGTAGATTTCTACAGCATTCAACAGTCGGAATAGGTCATGCCACTCGGAACCCTCGACACAAAACGTTTGCCCGCTGGCTCTGTCCTTATTGTTGGGGCGGGATTGGCCGGACTTTATTTGGCGCTGAAACTCGCGCCGCGGCCCGTCTATGTTTTGACCTCTCGGCGGTCCTCCGTCGGCGCCGCGAGTGCCTGGGCGCAGGGCGGGATAGCCGCAGCTCTCTCCCCTGACGACTCAGCGGAGAGCCATGCGAAAGATACGATTGCCGCCGGAGATGGCCTGGTTGACCCAAAGATCGCGCGCATTCTCGCGACGGAAGGTCCAGCCCGTGTGCATGATCTCGCGGCGCTGGGCGTGCCCTTTGACCGTAATGACAGCGGAGAGCTTTACCTGTCACTCGAGGCCGCACATTCCATGCCGCGCGTCGCCCGCGTGAAAGGCGATACGGCAGGCGCAGAAATTATCAAAATCATGGTCCAGCGAGCCCAAGCCGCCGATCATATCGAAGGCATCATTGGTTGGCGGGCAGAAAGCCTATTGCAGGATAATAACGGAGCCATTGCGGGCGCTCTCGCACGGAATGATGAAGGCGCGATGCTGGGCATAGAGGCCGACGTGACTGTTATGGCCACGGGCGGCGTTGGCGGCTTATTCGCCGTCACGACAAACCCGCGCACAGCGCGCGGCGATGCGCTTGGCATGGCTGCTGTTGTGGGTGCAAAACTCCGCGATATGGAGTTTGTGCAATTCCATCCAACAGCCATTGATGTTGGCCGCGACCCTGCCCCGCTGGCCACGGAAGCGCTGCGCGGCGAAGGCGCAGTTTTGACAAATGCCAAGGGCGTGCGCTTCATGCCGAATTATCATGAGCAAGGCGAGTTGGCCCCGCGAGATGATGTCGCCCGCGCCATATTTGCTGAGATCGAAGCGGGCCGTCAGCCCTATCTGGATTGCCGCAAAGCCATCGGCAGTCATTTCGACGAGGAATTTCCAACCGTGTTCGAGTCCTGCATGAGCGCCGGTATTGACCCGCGCACCGCGCTTATTCCGATCGCGCCTGCAGTGCATTACCACATGGGCGGCCTTGCCACGGATAGCTTTGGCCAGACATCTCTCGATAGCCTGCTCGCCGTTGGCGAATGTAGCGCGACGGGTGTTCACGGAGCCAACCGCCTTGCCTCAAACTCCCTACTGGAGGCCGTCGTCTTTGGCGGCCGCGCCGCAGATTACATCAATAACCGGGAGTGGGCAGAACGGCGCGCGGGCACAATTCGGATACAGCCTTGGCTCTCAATGGGCAAAGATGTCAGCCAGACCCTGCGCCACGCTATGACGGCGAAATGCGGCGTGCGGCGAAATGCTCGAAAGCTAAATGAGCTGATCGGGATTATAGACAGCCTTATCGATAAAGTGGGCCGCGCGAACCCGCTCATCGCGTCCCGCATCATCGCCTCTGCCGCCCTCGCGCGCGAAGAATCACGCGGCGGGCATTATCGCGAAGACTTCCCCAAGGAATCCGATAAAGCGGTCTCCAGCTATTTGACCTATGACAGGCTAGATTAATGAAAAATCTCACCCCCCTTCCGAACATCATTCTTCGTCCGATGGTGGAGCGCGCACTCACCGAGGATTTCGGTAATAGCGGCGATGTCACAGCAAGATTGCTTGTGCCTGAATCCGCTACGGGATCACTCGT
>CALDTL010000123.1 GCA_937923965.1 uncultured Caulobacterales bacterium | reverse complement strand
AGGCCTCAACATATGGTTAAACATGACCTTATGTAATGCTATCACCACTATCCAAAATTTATATCGAGCGCCCAACGATACTTCAAAATCTGAGGCAGAGATAAGAGATATTTGGGACATTGCGCATAGAGAGTTTCATATTGAGCTATTAGCAGAGCAAGATGCGGCAGTAATAGAAAGATGCATTTTAGCGGACCCTAACTGGGAATTATCAGTTGAAGCTAGGGAAGCTCTTATTCGAAAAGGGAAAAAATTGGGTCTTTCTTCACAAGCATTCTTATTAGATTATTACTCCTTTTTGAGCGCCCACTTGGATCCAAGTAAAGAAAAAACGAATGCCAAAAAGTGGGTTGATAGCTACTTAAATGCTGAGACGTCGAAATAATTGAACGTCCTAAAATCGCTCCAAGTAAGCCGCTCACGCCAGAGGCTTAAACCGCCCAAAAATAGCCACTGGTTTGTTGATGAGATGACATAGTTTGTTCTGGTGAATAAAAAAGGCCATCTTACGGCTTCAAGGGATCCGCACCATAATCGTTAACTCCATCAGTCCCCTTTCCAAGTAACAAGGCGAACATCCCATAAATTATCAAAATATGACTGCATATAAGCGGCGGCACAAACACCCACATCCACCAATAAAAAACGCCCGTTTTGTCAAAAATTGTCGAGCCGATTTGAAAAACCAGCATTTCGAAAGGGAATAAAAAAATCCACCAACCTTTCCAATTTAGGTCGTGCATTCGTCTTGTAACAGTCGCAAAAAACATTGGATAAAAAGGGAGGATAGACAGGAGCATTATGCCGTCAGCCACCTGGTCATCTTGTAAAGATGAAGGGTAGTAGTTAGCGATTAAGATAGTCAACAACATCATTGGAATGATAGGCAGGAACGAGCCGATTAAAGTCACCTTCCACATCTCTGATCGAGGGGCACGTCCTTTGAATTTAAAATACCTAACCAAATCCTTTTTCATAAGGCCCCACCATACAGTTAAAAAATCAACCGCAAAGAGGATGTTTGATCTAATCATATTTTTTCAAAGTGAATAATTTGACCGACTGCACACTCTCTCGACAAACTTGGATAAGGATGGAAGGTCCCTTATAATGATTCACCCGAGCGTCCTAAAATCGCTCCATCTAAGACACTCGCAGCTCACTTGAATGGGCGGGGTGCATTATTCATAATGAATCGATATTAACCCTGCTGCGCGGTTTTTGTTGGGGTGCGTTCAGACAGGCAGGCCTATGTCCATCTTGCGCGGCCGAGCTAAATACCCGGCGTGGGAACAGGGAATTTGGACCGCCGCGCGCCTCCAGCCCAAAGGGTCGTCGAAACAATATTTATGCGATATGTGTTTTGACGGCCCGCTGCGGTGCGTCTCAGGCCGCCCCCGCCGCATTCGCTTTGCGCGGTGAGCCTTTACCCTGAAATCTGACCGTCACGGCGCTATATTTGCGGATTGCGCGCCGCTATTTCGCTTTCAAGCGTTTTATCTCTTTGGCGAGTTTTAGGTTTCGTGCATGTAGGGATTTTATCCGGCCTTGGGCTGTCTCTGCGTTTCCTGACTTTTTTGTCGCGCCTTTTTGTTTCATAAAATTGATGTAATTGAGCCCGCTATTAGTCTCTCGATAAAGGGCATAAATATCGGGATCGACTTTATATTTTTTGCAAAGCGCATCGATATTGTCGCTTCCGCTGATTTCTTCGGTCCAAATTTTTTCGCAATTTACATACCGACGATTTTTTCGCGGCTTTCCGGGGGCGCAGCGTCATATCCGAGCAATTCGAAATCTTTCGCGTAAGCTGTGCGAAATAGATCAAGCGTAGATTCCCGGACATTCTCAAAAGGATTGGCGCGTTTTAGGGTCGTATTCGTTGACGTATTTATGGTTTCTAATCTGAGCTTATCGGGAGACACTCTCGCAGCGATATCATCCCAGCGCCTATCGAGGTCCGCCAGTTTGATAATGTCATCGACTATGATTTTTCCGTTTTGATCAATCAACCATTGATATTGCGGCAGATAGAAATAGTCGATGCTGAATTTTATGAAATCCTCAAGCGTTAGCTTCCGAGCGATTTCATGTTGATTTTTATTTTGATCTTGCCGCAAAAAATAATACCAGCTTGTCAAGCGTTTCCATGGATTACGAACAACGGCAAACCTATAGTATTTCGCATATTCGCTCTCTCCTAAAATCGTTTGCATATCCATAGCGCGAGCATGGATGGGGTTTTTGTACATACTATTCAGGCGCTGGTTGTTCGCCCGCATGACAGTTTGAGCGTCGGGGTTATGTTCAACAATCTCCCAGCCCTCGGGAGCGATTTGTGTCGTCTCTTGGTTCAACAAAGTGCTGGTTATCGACGTGCCGGCGCATTTGTGGACATGAATGAACATGAACTTCTTATCCGGATTGTAAATTGTGGCCATGATCACCTTGAGAGACGTTAGTTTGCTTAAAGAGACTGGGTGTTAAACCTTTAACGGCGGGAAACCAATCCTCTTTGCGCCGCGCGGTTTTTGTTGGTGAGGGGCCGGAAAACAGGTTCAACTCGCGTTCAACTTCGTTTTGCTACGGAAAATTTGTATTCAATTATAGGATGCAGCCTGTTTTCTTTGGGAGGGACAGATGCGCTATCGTTTTAATATGGCACCGCGGAAGATGGGCCAGATAACCACCTTGATGTGCGGCGCCGCGCTATTGACGGCGTGCCAGACAACGCCGGCGAATAAATATATCCACGCCGATGCGCGCCCGCATATCAAGACTATGGATAGCGTTTTGATTGCAAAGCAAAATACGGTGGGCGCGGATATAAAGACCTCCAAACTCTCGCAATATGTGCAGGGACACATTATTCCGGTATTGTTTGATGTTGGCCTCAATACCTACCGGTCGCATAAGGCCAAAGAATATGTCACCCCCGTCCGAGAGACGCTGGGCGGGTATGACTATACGGCTGATATTCGCGAAGAATTTAATCTGGCGCTTGCGGAAAGCGGTCTTGAGGGCGCTGATGATCTGAAGATATTGCGCCGAGAGCCTTACGGATTTCGGACGGCGATGATCCAGCACTCCAAGGCAGATGCGGTCATGTTTATTGATGTTAAATATGCTTTCACGCCCAAATTTGATAATCTGAATTTGACATCATCCGTTTTCGTCTACCCGATTAATCCCGAGCTTGATCCCTATAAGGAAACGCCGGACCGGGACCGCGTGATTGAATATTCAGATAATATTTATCGCAATAATTTCATGGCGAGCATTCCTGTTCCCGAGGCTGAAATATCTGAAGGCGGCGTTAGTCAAGCTGAGGGGGTGATCGCGGGCGAAGACGAGGCCGAGGTGAAACGTAAAAATTCTGAAAATGCGGCGATGTGGGCGCAGATGTCGGAAGAGGCCTTGACCGAGAAATTGCAAAAGGCCGCAACCGAGCTGGCCGGGGCCATTGCTGCGGATTTGAACGTGGATGAACCCGATGAAATCGAGATTGAACCGCAGGATGATCACGACGAATATCTCAAAAAAGAGCCGATCCTGATAGATGCCAGCTTTACCCAAGCGGCTCCTGCCGCCGAGCTTTAGCGCCCCCCTGAGCCTGACTGGCCATGTTCTAATCATTTGCCCCGAGGCGGGCGATTAACTATGTCTCTGACTTAACTTAAGCGAGTCTGTGCGGCCATGATATGGGATCTATTGATGGTCCGCACAGCAAATTCGATCTAGGGGGATCACCATGTCAGACGAAACACCAGACAGCGCACCGAGCGCCGAAACACCAGACGCCGAAATAGACGTCACCAATGCGTGGCAAGCCACGCAGGATCAAAAAGGCAAAGCCAAAAAACTTCGCCTTATGGCCGGCGGCTCTTGGTTTGTCGCAATCGCGACAGAGATCGCGACCGTTGTTCTCGTTTTGCGAAAGACCTTTAACGAGGGCGGCCTTGCGCTGCTCATTGGTCTCTTCGTTGTCATTGCGATCTTCGCGATTGCCGGCAGCATCATGTGGAAAAAAGCGAACCGCCACGATCCGGCCTCAAAGTCCGAACCCGTTAAATTCTTTATCCAAAACCAACTTGGCGCGATTGTCACAATCCTTGCTTTTGCGCCGCTTCTGCTCCTCGTCTTTTTAGATAAGGACATGGATCCGAAAACGAAAAAAGTCGCTGGCAGCGTCGGCGCAGCGCTGGCGGTATTTGCAACTGTTGTATTTGGTGTCGATTATAACGCGCCCTCGACTGAGCAATATACGCAAGACATGAATGAATGCGCGGCCCAGATTAAAGCCAAGCAGCCGACAACGGCTTGCTCTCCGGCTGTGGCGGAACAAGCCCAAGCGATTGCAGACGATACAGAAGCCGTCGCCGAAGCCACGAAAAGCGACGCTAATCCTGACGGCCTTGATGTTGTGTATTGGATTGCCCCGAAAGACGGCGCGACAAAATCATCGTCGAAACTTGTCTTCCATCTCTGCGAGGACGTCAGCACATTGCGCGGCAAAACCGTCAATAGTGGCTCTGTCACAGAGGCCTATTCGCAAAATGCGGTACGCCTGACCAAGCAAATCGCGATGGAACAGCGCCAATGCGGATTTGAGCCCGCAGAATAGTTTGAGGCGCGCATGAGGTTCGAAAAACGCATCCTTCAGGGTGCGTTTTTTATTGAGCAAAACACTCAGTCAGCCCCCATTAATATGGGCCTCCTTATGAAAGATTCGGATCACAGCACTGTGGTTCTATACCCAAAACGAAAGTTACGATTATGGATTTAATGAATTTGGCTAAAGGCATGCTGGCGCAGAAGCTCGGCGGCGATAGTGCAGCAGTTGACGGCGTGCTGAACAGCTTAATTGGCGGCGGCGACAAAGCCGACATTGGTGGTTTGCTTGCAGGCTTAAAAGAAAAAGGCCTTGGCGATGTCGCTGAATCCTGGTTGGGCGACGGCGAAAACCAAGAGGTCTCCGCAGATCAGCTCAAAGAGGTTTTGGGCGCGGAAAAAGTCTCTGCCGCAGCGGCAGAACTCGGAACGGATGAAGGCTCGCTCCTCGACAGCCTCAAAGAGGCCATTCCGCAAATGGTTGACCAAGGCAGCACCGGCGGATCGCTCCTCGACAAAGTCGGCGGCATTGGCGGCCTCGCAGGCATGGCGAAGAAATTCCTCTAAGCCAGAGAGCTAAAAATTATACGGAAAGGGCGCTCAATTGAGCGCCCTTTTATTTGCGCTTTTTGGCGGCTGGCGGCGTGTATGATTCCAATATCTCACTCAGAACTGAATTAGGTAGATTGCTGTTGAGCGATAGCGCTGCGAAATATTCTGTAATTCCGTCTAACTGGCACGCTTCATGGAGCTGGCCTTTTGAGAGCTCGTCAACGACGACAATCTGCGGCAAAATAGCCAAGCCAATATCTTGCCGCGCCAAAAGCCGCATCATGGCCATGTCGTCGACCTCCGCAATAATGTTTGGCTGAATGTTCAGGCGTTGCAATAAGACATCAATATTATTGCGGTAGCCACTATCGGCCGTCGGGAGAATAAGCGGCTCCGAGGAGAGCAGTGTTTTCAAAGACGTTCGTCCACCAATGCGCTGCAGGGTGCCAATCAGGCTCACATCTTGCCTATCTAAAATATGGGCGGACCACACCGTTGCTGAGTCCCGCAAAGGGAGTTGATTGACCAGCACAACGTCCAAGCGGTGCGCCTTTAGGCCGCTTAAAAGCTCATCCAATCCGCCTGATCGGATGACAATTTTGATATTGTCATGCCGAATTATGCGTTCGACAAATTGCATTTGAAAATTGCGAGACAGGGTAGAAATGGCCCCAATGCGCAATACTTGCTTCTTGAGCCGCT
This sequence comes from uncultured Caulobacterales bacterium, assembly GCA_937923965.1. Taxonomy (GTDB): domain Bacteria; phylum Pseudomonadota; class Alphaproteobacteria; order Caulobacterales; family Maricaulaceae; genus Litorimonas. The sequence continues at coordinate 10,631 of CALDTL010000123.1, read as the reverse complement.
GCGCATTTTTTAAATGGCGTAATAGCTCGTCACCTGTTGCGAAAATCGTTTCGGCATAATCCAAAGTGGTTTGTCCGGCGGCCGTCAAGATTAAGCCGCGCCCGCGCCGTTCAAACAGATCATATCCTAACTGATGCTCGAGCTTCTTAATCTGGGTAGAGAGAGCCGACTGCGATAAATTAAGCTGCTGCGCTGCCAGCGTAAGCTTACCTAATTTTGCGACAACCCAGAAATAACGCAGATGATTATAGTTCACGCCTAAACAATCCTATAAAACAGAACAATTAGTCCTTTTATATATATTAGACCTTACAATAAAAATTGTCCAACTCCATCCGGAAAGACCCTAGGTTTGAGAAGGACCCCGTTTTGGATATTCTTGTAAATTTCGGAAATAGCTTTTTAACCCAGTTACAAAGCCCGACATTAGCCTTTTTATTCGGTGGTATGATATTGGCCGCACTGGGCAGTAAGCTGACCATTCCTGATGCCATTTATCGCTTTATCGTCTTCATGCTGCTCATGCGGATTGGGTTGCACGGCGGGATGGAAATTAGAGAGGCTGACATGAAAGCGTTAGCCTTTCCCGCCTTTCTCGCCATGATTATTGGTTGCGTCACGGTTCTGATAGGCCGTTTCACATTGGCTTATCTACCGAAGGTAAAATTCCAAGACGCCATTGCAACGGCGGGTCTGTTCGGCGCGGTCAGTGCCTCAACGCTGGCGGCAGCCTTGATTATACTCGAAGAGCAAAATATCTCATATGAGGCGTGGGCCCCCGCGCTTTATCCCTTCATGGATATTCCCGCGCTGGTGCTGGCCATCGTGTTGGCGGCCGCGCATAAGCAAAAAAATGGCCAAGGCGACGCTGAGGGCGTGAAGGTTTGGAATATTATCAAAGATAGTCTGCGCGGCTCTGCACTCTCCGCCCTTTTGCTGGGAATTGTCATCGGGATATTAGTTAATCCTGTGCAGATATATGACGGTTTTTATAATCCGCTCTTCAAAGGGTTTTTATCGATACTCTTGCTTATTATGGGTATGGAAGCCTATTCGCGGCTGGCCGAGCTGCGCCATGTTGCACAATGGTTTATAATTTACGCTTTATTGGCCCCCATTGTTCATGGTCTGCTGGGGTTTGGCCTTGGCTATATTGCGCATGTTCTATTTGGATTTAGTCCGGGGGGGGTGATTGTTCTGGCGGTTATTGCCTCGTCAAATTCTGATATTTCGGGGCCGCCGACCTTACGCGCAGGTATTCCCGACGCAAACCCATCTGCCTATATTGGGTCTTCTACCAGTGTTGGCACCCCGATTTCCCTTGCCGTTTGTATTCCGCTTTTCATCGCGCTTGCAGACATCGTCTTCCCCGTATGATAGATTATAGATAGCTAAGATTGGAAACAATATGGTCCACACAGCCACCCGCGTCACGATAATCGCCGAGCGTTTACTTGAAGCGCGCATTACAGATATTATTAATAAGGCTGGTGCCAGCGGCTATACGATTTTGGACGGCAGCGGCAAAGGACAGCATGGCAGACATTTGTCCAGCGGCCCTGCTGTTATCAATAGCTTCTCAATTTTGAAAATCGAATTTGTCGTTCTTGATCACAAGACAGCGCTTGATGTCGCCCATGATATTGAGAAAACATGCTTCGATAATTATTCAGGTATTGTGTATCTTTCAAAAGTAGAAATTTTGCGCAAGGACAGGTTTTAGCCGCGCAAGTTGAAAGGCGGCGACGTCATATTAAACCGCACTCTATTCATCTGAAATCCTTGGCTTGCCCCGGCTGATGGGTGCAGGCTAGCAGCGGCGGGTTAGGCCACTCGGCCTGAAATCGCTCCCGTGAAATAATGCGCCGAATGCCATCGCCTTATGCGTGTAACTTGACTGAAATGAAAAGGTTCAGAGAAGGTTCACCCGAGACTCTGATAGGAGGTCAGATTGTCTTTAGGGTCAATCATGACGATTGTAATTTACATGGCTGTTGTGTTGTTGGGCTGGGTTATTTTTCGGCATGATCCGGATGATAGCTAGCTAGGCAGCAAAGGTCGCTTGCGAGACAGCGCCGCCGCCGCAAACCGGCGACTTTGTAAAAACACTTTCGCCGCGCCTGAAAGCCTGATTAAAAGTCTTCATGCGAAATTTACATCTCCCCTCACGCGTCCTTCTTCCCTTTGTTCTCATTTTATCCGCCTGCGCGCCCCAAGGCGGCGGGGGCAGCGGGTCTGGGATCAAAGGCAATGTCTTATCGGGCGCGGATCATCGTCCCGGGTTTTTTGATCTATACGTCAAGGAAAACAGCAACCGCGTTTTGGCGAAATTGCCAGAGGCCGATGAAGACGGGGTGATGTTGCGCTTCATTCATTCCGCGCGGCTGACGGCGGGATTGGGGTCTAATCCTGTTGGGCTAGACCGCGGTTGGGGCGAGGGCGGCCGTATCGTGGTCCTGCGCCGGATGGGCGACAAGATTATCATGGAGGAAGAAAACCTGCGCTACCGCGCGAACCCCGATAATCCGCTGGAAGCCCGCGCGGTCAAAGAGAGCTTTGCGCGCTCTTTCATGGCCAGCCTCCCAATTGTCGATGATGCTGCGGACGGCCCTGTTGTTGACCTCACGCCGTTTCTTGAGGCGGATAGTCTGAATCTCGTTCAATACTTAAAAGACGCGGACCAAGGCAGTTTTAAAATCCAATCTGACCGCACATTTGTTGACACGGCGCAGACACTCGCCTTCCCGGATAATATCGAAATTGATGTCTTTTTCACGCTGAGCTCCGCCGATGCGGGCCGCGAATTTTCAACAACGGCGGCGAATGGAAAAGACGCCACCCTGATACAGCATCATAGTTTCGTCCGCCTGCCCGAGGCCGGGTTTGAGCCGCTCATCTCTGACCCGCGCGCAGGCGTGATTGAGCAAGTGCATTATAATTACTCTGCGGCGCTCTCCGATTCCATAGAGACCCGCTTTGCGCGGCGTTATCGTTTGGAACGGGACGCGGACGGCGCGGTCATTGACCCCATTGTTTTTTACATTGATAGCGGCGCGCCGGAGCCTATTCGCTCGGCGCTGGTAGAGGGCGCGCGCTGGTGGGAAGAGGCTTTCGAGGCGGCGGGCTGGGACGGCGCTTACCGCGTTGAGCTTTTGCCGGACGGCGCCCATCCGCTCGATATACGCTATAATACGGTGCAATGGGTTCACCGCCAAACACGCGGCTGGTCTTATGGCGGCGGGGTCTCTGATCCGCGCACGGGCGAGATGCTCAAAGGCCATGTGAATCTCGGGTCCTTGCGCGTGCGGCAGGACCGTATGATTTTCGAAGGCTTGCTGGGCGCAGGGAAAACCAATAGCGGCGATCCCGATGATCCGGTGCAATTGGCGCTGGCGCGTATCCGCCAGCTCTCCGCCCATGAAGTCGGCCATGCGCTCGGCTTTGCCCATAATTTCGCCGGCAGCTCGGATGGGAAATCTACAGTGATGGATTATCCCGCGCCTGATGTGCGCCTTATTAACGGCGAGCTGGATGTCTCGCAGGCTTACGGCGTCGGGATTGGCGATTGGGACAAGGTCTCTGCGATTTGGCTTTACGGCGAAAATGATGACGAAGATCGCGACTCGCTCTTGGACGCCGCGGCCGAAGAAAGCCTGACCTTTGTTGGGGATTTAGACGGGCGCGGCGTAGGAACGGCGCATCCTGATGCTAGCGTTTGGGATAATGGCGATGATCCGGTGGCGAGCCTGAAAAATGTGATGGCGGTGCGGGCCTATGCACTGGAGCGGTTTGGGCCAGATAATCTCCCGGAGGGCCGTCCGCAGTCGGACCTGAATGCGGCAATTGTGCCGATCTATTTATATCACCGTTTCCAGACGGCCGCGACGGCGAAGCTAATTGGCGGAATGTCATTTACTTACGGCGAAGACGCGGGCGCCGCGGAGATTGTCCCGCCAGCGCGGCAGCGGGCGGCCTTGGCAGCGGTCTTGGAGACGCTAGACCCGCAAGCGCTAGACCTCAGTGATGGGGTGCTGTCCCATTTGACGCCGCGATTAGGGTCGTGGAGTTTTGCCGATAATGACCGCGAGCTGTTTCGCAAAACGGCTCATCCCGCGTTTGATACAATCTCTGCAGCGGAGGCGGCGGCAGATCTGAGTTTTGATGTACTGCTTCATCCGCAGCGCGCCGCGCGGTTAGTTGAATTTCACAGGCGCGACGCAAGCCATCTTGGGTTGGATGAGCTGCTAGACCAAACACGGCGGCAGGTTTTATCCGCCTCGACATCGGGCCGCACAGGCGAGATCGCGCGGACCATACGCGCCCGCTATGCCTTTGCTCTGATGGATCTCGCCGAGAGCGACGCTGGGCCCGCCGTCAAAATGGCTGCCGATCAAGCACTGCGGGATTATGCGGCTGGCCTGACGCGCAGCCGCGATACGGGCAGTGATTGGATAGCCGGGCGAATTTCTGCCTTTTTAGAGCGGCCTCTGACGGCCTCAGCGCCGTCCATCTCCGCAAAGCCCCTCCCGCCCGGCAGTCCGATTGGAATGGATAGATGATCGCTCACCAAGGCAAATGCCATTGCGGCGCGGTTCATTTCGAATTTGACGCCCCCGCAGATATTGATGTGACCGAGTGTAATTGCTCGATGTGCGATATGACGGGCTATGAGCATGTGTTTGTCCCGCAAGAGAATCTGCGCTTCTTCACCGGCGAAGATCAGCTCACCGAATATCGCTTTAATACCGGCCAAGCCGTGCATATGTTCTGCCGGACCTGCGGGATTAAACCGCTCTACCGTCCGCGTAGCCATCCCGAAGCGTGGAGCGTAAGCCTGCGCTGCGTGAGCCCCGGAACGCTCACCGTGAGAAAGCGCATAGCGTTTGATGGCCGCGACTGGGAAGGAAATATTGAAGGGCTGCGGGCGGAAACTGACGCTGGCAGTTCCGTGGGAAATGCGGCACGCAAGTTGTAAAGCGTGCTGCAATAAAGCATGCCAAGTGTTTAGTGTTTAAACGTCAAAATTTTGGAGACGCGTTATGCCGACCTTATCAAAAAACCTCATTGTCGTCAGCCTGTTTGCCTCAGTCATAAATGGATGTAGCGGCGCTGGGGCCCCTGATACTCAGGCGGATAATAACGTCGAAATTCCACTAAATGAGGTGCCTCAAAATATCTCAGATGTTGTTTCTGCTATGTCGCCAGATTTCGAAATGGCCGAAGTTGTGAAGAAACGCCGAGACGGGCGAACTTATTTCGATGTTGAGGGTGAATTGCCAAATGGCGACGAGATTGAATTTGACGTGCTCATGACAGATGCGGGTCCAAAAATCGTGGAGATACAGCGCGATATTGCTTGGACGACGGTGCCTGTTTCGGCACGAAATATTGTTGATGCGGCCAATACGGATAAACAGAAAATTACGCGAGTTATCGAAAGCAAACAGGCCGGCACGGACATGATTATCTATGAAATTTTTGTAGAAGGTCATCCGTCGAAGCCGCGTTTCGAAGCCAGCATTTCGGGGGGCGCGCCCGCGAAGCTGCTTGAGACGCCTTGGAAACACTAAGCCGCATTCCCGCCTTGCTCGCCGTGCCCATGACGCTTAATCCGCACCCATGACGCAAAGCTTCCAAACTCTCTCTGGCCTTGGGCAAATCGCCGATCAGTATGAAGCGGTATTTTGCGATATTTGGGGGGTCATCCATAATGGCCGCGAACCGTTTCGGGAGGCCTGCGAAGCGTTGGAGCGGTTCAAAGAACGCGGACCTGTCGTGCTGATTTCCAATTCGCCTCGTCCGAGTCTTTCCATCCCTGAAACCTTTGCCCAGATTGGCGTGCCGGGAGAATTTTGGGACGCGATTGTGACGTCGGGGGATGCCACGATTGACGCGCTGGCGCGCCGCGCGCCGGGACCCGCTTTTAAAATCGGGCCAGAGCGGGATGATAAATTATATGCGGGGCTTGAGCTGAATTTTACCGATTTGGATAGCGCGGCTTTTATCGCCTGTACCGGCATGTATGATGATAATGAACATCCCGATGATTACACTGAGCTCCTCGGCGAGGCCCGAGAGCGCAATATTCAAATGGTCTGCGCGAACCCGGATATGAAGGTGAAAATTGGCGAAAAGATTGTTTGGTGCGGCGGCGCGCTGGCGAAAGCCTATGAGGAGATGGGCGGAGAGGTGGTCTATGCGGGAAAACCGCATGCGCCGATATATCGTCTCTGCAAATCTTGGCTGGATGAGGTCACGGGCCATGTTCCACCGCCGGAGCGTATTCTCTGCATTGGTGACAATATTTTTACAGATCTGCTTGGCGCGCAGGCGCAGGGCATGGACTGCCTGTTCATTCAAGACGGTCTCCACGGCGAGACGGAGCATAAGTTCAAAACGTTGCTGAACAGCTATGGCGTGAGCGCCCGATATGTCGCGCCGCGTTTAATGTGGTAGACCTCTGCCGGGATAAAGATGAAATTGGCCTAACCAAAATTGACTTACCTCAGGGGTGGTCACTATCATGAAATCGCAGCGAGGGTCGATTTGTCGTGGCAACGGCTGAAAGCCTTTGCTAAAGCGCTCTTATGGACGTGAAATATTACCTCGAAGACCTCGAAGTCGGCATGAAAGCGGAAACGCGCGCGACGATCACTGAAGATATGATTGATACCTTCGCCAATATCACGGGCGATCATAATCCCATCCATGTGGACGAGGCGGCGGCCAAGGCGGCGGGTTTTAAGGGCCGGATTGCACATGGCGCGCTCTCCGCGAGTTTTATTTCTGCCGTTCTGGGCAATGATCTGCCCGGGCCTGGCGCAGTTTTTGTTGAGCTGAACCTTCGGTTTCGAAAGCCTTGTTTTATCGGGGATGAAGTCACTGCCGTCGCTGAAGTTGCCGAGATCAATGAACGAACGGGCCGCGTGAAAATGAAGTGTCATTGCGAGGTTGAGGGTCAAAAGATTTGCCGCGGCGACGCCGGTGTCTTTGTGCAAAAGCGGCCCAAAGCAGACTAAGCCGCGTGAAAACGCTCCAAACTTACACGGGCCTCTCCAAAAATGATCAAGGCGCAGTCATAGCGCTTGGGAATTTCGACGGCTTGCACCGCGGCCACCAAGCCGTCATAGCCCAAGCTCAGGCCATTGCGGATGATTTAAATGCGCCATTGGGCATTGGCTTATTTCGGCCGCACCCTTACCGATTTTTCAAACCCGATGCTGCGCCGTTCCGGCTCATGAGCCCCCGCATTCGCGCGCAGGTCATGGATGAGCTTGGCGTGAAATTCCTTTACGAGATTCCTTTCACGACCGCGCTACGAGATTTGGATGATACGGAATTTGTCGACCAAGTTCTGCATAAAGGCCTTGGCATTCGGCATGTGGTCGTTGGCGATGATTACGGCTTTGGGAAAAATCGATGCGGGAATGTGGAGAGCCTGACGCGACTCTGTACCGAACGGGGGATCGGCGTGACGGCGATATCGCCTGTCGGGCTTCACAAATTATATGGCAAATATGGATCAACCGAAATCCGCAAAGCCCTGCAAGACGGTGACGTCTTTCACGCGCAACATATGTTGTCTCGGCCTTGGCGCGTCGACGGGATTGTTCAAAAGGGACAGCAGCGCGGCCGCACAATTAACTTCCCAACGGCTAATCTTGATTTTGCCGATCTTGTTCGGCCCAAATTTGGCGTTTATGTCGTCGAGGTCCGTATTGACGGCGAAGACCTGTGGCGTCCAGCTGTCGCCAATACGGGCAGCCGCCCGACGGTGGACGGCGAAGACGCGCGGCTCGAGGTTCACTTGCTGGACTTTGACCGCGATCTTTACGGTCAGCTGATCGATGTGAGGTTCCGCAGTTTCATTCGCCCAGAAAAGAAATTTGAGAGTTTCGATGCGTTGAAAACGCAAATCATGGAAGATGCAAATGGCGCCAGAGCGATTTTAGGTGTCGGGAAATAGGTTTACCCAGTTCAAGCTTCATGTCTGAAAGTCTTGAGATCTGTGCTCGCGTTTAGGCAGGGGTAGAGGTTTGCCCGCAACGGCGCCTAATTAAATTATTGATTTATAACTTTAAGCCGTACACTCGTCTAATGCCTAAGCTTAGTTAGAAAAGTAAATCACGTCTCAATATGCCTATAGAATATCAACCCTTGCCGGAACGCGTCGATATTGATGTCGAAACATTTCGAAATGACATTATGACCGCAGGGCAGCCTGTTGTTCTCCGCGGGATTGTTCAGGATTGGAGTCTGGTCCAGGCCGCAAAGCGAGGGGTTGCCGACTTAGCCTCGACTCTGAAAGCGGCTGGAGGCGCTCGGTCAATCAGGGTTATGTCGGGCCGGCCAGAGATAGAAGGCCGATTTTTTTACAATAAATCAATGACAGGCTTTAATTATAATGAAGGCCAAATGGCGTTTAATGAATTTATCGAAAAAGTGCGAAATATTGAAGATGGGGCCAGCCTGTATATGGGCTCACATCCCTTACCGGATGTCATGCCAAGCCTAGCGAAAGAGTGCCCGATGCCGCTTGTGCCTAATGGGACGCCCCCGCGCGTTTGGATCGGGACAGACAGTGTCGTCTCCACCCATTATGATATGGATTTTAATGTCGCCTGCGTGCTCTCGGGCACGCGGCGTTTTACGCTTTTTCCGCCTTCACAGATCGCCAATCTTTACCCCGGACCTATCGAAAATAATATGGCCGGACCGCAAGTCAGTCTGCCTAATCCAGAAGATCCGGATTTCGATAGGTTTCCGCGATATAAGACTGCGCTGGAGCATGGCCGCCAGGCTGACCTTCTGCCTGGAGATGCTATTTATATCCCGCCGCTTTGGTGGCACCATGTTCGGGCGACGGGACACCTAAATATGCTCATGAATTACTGGTGGAGTCCTACGCCCCAATATAGCCGTGAGCCATTGGAGGCACTGGTGCTGAGTCTTCTCGCCGTGCGGCAATTGCCGCAAGCGGAAAGAGACGCTTGGAAAAACCTGTTCGATTATTTCATTTTCCAAACCGATGGACCACCGATGGATCATTTGCCAGATCACGTCAGCGGCGTTTTAGGGCCTCATTCGCCTGAGAAAGCGATGCAGATTTGGGAGTTTTTTAAGGGGCTATTGCGGTAATCGAATTATCCGGTGACCTGTTTTTGGGAGGCAGCGATTATTCACCCTTATAAATAATGCCGCCTTTCATAACGAAATCAACATCCAAAAGCTCTGAGATATCGTCGCGCGGGTCGGCGTCTAATCCGATAATATCCGCTTGTTTGCCAGCCTCAAGTGTGCCGATCATTTCGTCCATTTCAATATGTTCCGACGCCACGACGGTGGCCGCGCGAATGGCGTCAGTTTCGGACATACCGGCCTCGACCATATATTGAAATTCTTTGGCATTCTCGCCATGTTTCGACACGCCCGTATCTGTACCGAACGCAATGGTGACGCCGTTTTTATGGGCAAGGGCCAACATATCTAGCATTTTAGGGCCGACCTCTTGCGCCTTTTTATAACTGGCCGGCGGGAGGAAATCCCACTCTTTGACGGTCATCCCTGCAAGGACAGTCGGGACGAGCACGGCGTCATATTTCTTAAAGAGGCGCGCCGTTTCTGCGTCCAAATATGTGCCGTGTTCAATGGATTTTACACCCGCTTTCAGCGCGGCATCAATGCCGTCCTTACCATGCGCATGGGCCGTGACCTTGCGGCCCATCGATGTTGCCGCCTCGACAATAGCAACCAATTCGTCGTCGGACATTTGTTGGCCTGTGCCAGCATTGGTATTGGATAAAACACCGCCCGTGGAGGCGATCTTGATGAGGTCCGCTCCGTTTTTGATCGCCAAGCGCGTGGCGCGGCGGCAATCATCTGCGCCGTCGCAATTGGTCGGACGCTGGAAATGCTCTAAGATGTCCGCGCGAAATCCGTTCATTTCGCCGTGTCCGCCGGTGATGCTCACATTCCCAGATGCGCGAATATGCGGCCCTGGTAATTTCCCCGCGTCAACCGCGCGGGCGAGCGCTTTGATTGACGGCGGCCCGCCTACATCTTGCACAGCGGTAAACCCTGCCATGAGTGTTTTTCGAGCATTTGCGGCGGCATCATAGGCCACGTCGCTCGGCTCTTTTGTGAAATTTTCGAGAGGTCCATTGGGATTCCACTCAGCCCGAAGATGGACATGACTATCGATGAGGCCCGGTAGGTAAAACATATCCTTGCCGTCGATAATCGTCGCCTCATCGTCCTCCAAAAACCCGTCTTCGATGCCGACGACTTTGCCGTCATGAATGATAATGGTTTGATCTTCCAACACAGCCTCGCCCGGAACGGCCATAACTTGGCCTGCATGGATGAGGGTGAAATCTGCGTGGCTGTCATGGGTTTCGTCATGCGCAAAAGCTTGAGAGGCGACGGCAAAGCCGCCGACGGACAAACAGATGGCGAGATAGGAGGACAAGAGTCTGCGATGGGTGATGCGGTAGGTCATCATCCCCGTTAACATATTGTTAACATATTCGAAAGCGGACTCTCCCCAGAGGCGAATCTATTATGCAATAGGCGGTGCCACTTAGGCGTGACGTGTGAGCCTAGCTGTCTTTCAAAGCATGATGCGCAATGTC
>CALDTL010000122.1 GCA_937923965.1 uncultured Caulobacterales bacterium | reverse complement strand
GATCTCGCCCTGCAAATATTCAATCTCAGACGGTCTACCGGCCTCTAAATCATCCAGCATTGACGACCTCGCTTTCGCATCAATTTTGACCACTGTCTGCATAATGACGCGGTAAGCGATATTGGGCAGGCGCAAAGTTTTGACAAGCGCAGAGGGCGAGCGCCCATTGAACGTTCCGACGGCAATATCATTCGCCTTTGCAACGCCCAAGGCTTCTTCCACGCAATCCGCTAAGGCACGCCTGTAATCCCGTTGCATCAACCCGTGGCGCAATGTTCCGCCTGATAAAGTATTGAGCCCATTATTCAAATTCACGATCATCTTAGCCCATTGATCGCCAATAATAAGCTTGGACTGACGAATGCCTTGCCCCGCGGTTTCCAAAGCTGTCATCAGCGGCTCCGCGCCCGGATGTGCCTCAATGACCAAGTCTCCCGCTGTGCCGCAATGAAAGGCTGCGGCGCGGACCGGAGTGACGTTAAACGGGACAATCGCAGGGACGATATTTTGAGGCGGCAGCACCTCCCTTAAAGTTTCCGGATTACGAATACCGTTTTGAAAGCTGATCACGATTGCCGTCGGCGCATGCTTCAAGATTTGCTGCGCCGCCCGTTCAGTATCCTGACTTTTCACGCAAAGTGCGATGATGTCAGCCCCCGTCAGAGCTTGCGGGTCGGTTTGGAAATCCACGGTCTCGCAGCGCACAGGCTCACGCTCAAAATGCGTTAGCGTCAGTCCATGCTTTGCGACCTGCGCCGCGTAGCGATCCCGGCCAATGAGCGTAACCTCCGCGCCGCCTTTGATGAGATGCCCGCCTATCCAGCATCCAATCGAGCCGGCGCCTAAAATTGCAATTTTTGTCATAAGCCTACAGTCGGGACCTCGCGCAATATGTCAATAACTGCATGTAACACCATCAAAGCTGGTCCTTGTCCGCATGAGAAATTGCCGTCAGATACACCCCCATGACGGACGACAATTTAGATTCCAAATCACTGGGTTGGGCGGATATTCGCGGCGCTATGCGAGCCGAAGGCGATGGGTATCAGGTCGATATTCCCGCCAATTGGAAACAAGGACGAACGACCTACGGCGGACTTACCGCCGCATTAATGCTAGCCAGTGCGTCAGAGACGTTTCCTAATCTCCCGCCCTTGCGGTCAGCGCTCATAAATTTTGTCGGGCCGGTAACAGAGAGTCCCTTGTTGACGGCCAATATAGAACGCCAAGGCCGCAACGTCACCAGCGTCAGCGCCGGCGCGCATATTGGCCCGCAAGCGGTTGGACGCGCCGAATTTCTATTTGGCGCAGCGCGAGACTCGCATATCGCCGTCGACTTGCCTGCACCACCGGCAATATCCCCTGACGACACAGATCCGTTCACACCAGAGGCCGCGCGGGGTATGGTGCCGCAATTTTTTCATAATTTTGACACCCGCTTAATCGCAGGCGCGCGGCCCATGATGGGCGATGAGGGATATATCCGAACGTGGTCACGGCACAAAGATCCGGCCTCTCGGACGGGGGTGGAGTCCCTGCTCTGTATCGGCGATGTCCTCCCGCCAGCGGCCATGCCATTAATGCGGAAATTTGCGCCCGTCAGCTCGATGAGCTGGATATTTAATTTGCTGATGGATGACCCGCAAACGGAAGACGGCTGGTGGCATGTCGAATCTCGCCTCACCGCAGCCCGCGGCGGATATTCCTCTCAAGTCATGCGGATATGGAACACCTCTGGACAGTTGGTTGTGGAAGGCCTGCAATCGATCGCGATTTTTGATGGTGACGCAGGTCGTCGCTGAAGCCGGCAATCGATGAATCGATTAGCAAGATCTGAACATTAATTTGTTTCTGCTTTGGGGGGATAGTGTTGAAAAACTCCGTGTTTAACTCCGAACATTCAGCTCCGTAAATTTGGACGAGCGCCCCCGTTCTCTACGCGGTGCTCATTTTGTGACCATTCATGTAAAGCTTGGCCATTTTCCGAAGGTTTTGGGCGGTTGCGGCGAGGAGAAACTCATCATTGGCCCCGGTGGGGCCGCGCAGTCGTAATCGGTCTAGCTTTATAATGGTCTTGAGATGAGCGAAGCTCATCTCCACCTTCTTTCGTTCATGGCGCATAAACTCATAATCAGCTGTGCCGCGCAGGTTGCGGGCTACATCACGCGAGCTTTCATAAATAGAGCGCGGCACTTTGCGCGCCGGTAGCTTCGGACAACACGTGGGTTTTAGTGCGCAAGCATCGCAATCAGCTTTCAACGCTCTGTATCGATAGGTTCCGTCTTTCGGAACATTACCTGATGCCTTAGCCTTGCGGCCCGCCACGCGGTATCGTTTTAGATCTTTGCCTGCTGGGCAGATGTAGCGGTCTTCGGCTTCATCATAAGTGAAGTCACTTCGCTCAAAGGTTCCGTCCTTGCGGGCTGATTTATCGAAGACGGGTATATGGGGTTCAATGCCTTTCTCTTCGACAAGCCAGTTGAGCATAGGCGCAGAGCCATAAGCGGTGTCAGCCGCAAGACGTTTGGGTTTAATATCGTAAGTCGCTTCAACGCGGTCGATCATCTCGCGCGTCACATTGACTTCGGCTTGGCGGATAGCGCCGCTGCCTTCTACATCCATGATAACAGAGGCTTCGCAGTCGATCAGATAGTTCACAGAGTAAGAATAGACCGCCATGCCAGAGCGGTTTGTGCGGGTCCAACGCGCCGCGGGATCGACGGGTGAGAGATATTTTGATTTTGACTCACTGGCCGCGCCAAAGGCGGCGTCATCCAATGTCGCAATATACTCTTGAACGGCGCGGCGATGCATAACCGCTTTAGGCAAGACAGGGTTATTGAGCTCCCCTTTACCGCGATTAGCGTTCGCATCAATACGGCTGGCATCCACGGCAAAGTTATCACCGCCAACAAGACCTTCCTCAATGCAGCGATGCACAGTTGTCTCAAATAGCTCTCGCAACAGCTGGCTGTCACAGAAGCGGCCATGCCTGTTCTTGGAGAAGGTCGAGTGATCAGGCACAGGCGCATCCAATCCCAAACGGCAGAACCAGCGGTAAGCGAGATTAAGGTGAACCTCCTCACATAATCTCCGCTCGGAACGAATGCCGAAGCAATACCCTACCAACAGCATTCTAATCATAAGCTCGGGATCAATCGACGGACGGCCCGTGTGGCTGTAATAATCCTTCAAATGCTCACGTACAAAGCCAAGGTCTGCAAACTTATCTATCGCCCGCAACATGTGATCGTTCGGCACGTGTGCCTCAAGACTAAACCCGTAAAACAAACTATCCTGACCCGATTGACG
>CALDTL010000121.1 GCA_937923965.1 uncultured Caulobacterales bacterium | reverse complement strand
GTGTCGTCACGCAATTTTAGCTTTAGCTGTCATTGGATTGAGCGCCTGCGCATCCACCCCGGATCCAGCTGAAATATGCTCGGCTGAATGGATTGCGCCGCGCGCCGATAAAGCCGCCGCAAAAATTCAAAAACGCGCCGGGTCATCTATTCGTAAACTCAGCAGCGTGTCTCGAACCTTCGCTTCCGGTAAAACTCCGGGTCCATTAGAATTATGGTCACTCTCGAATGCCGTGAAAAAAATGAACAAGGAACTCACGCAAGGCCAAGGGATTAAAGATCTGAAAATGGTCGCACAAACCTGTAATGATCCAAAGATCGTGAGCGACTCCATGCGGAGCTTACTGGAGCGCCAAGGCGTCTCTGACTCGCTCATCCGCCGGATTGAGAGTTTTCCAATGTATCAAAGTGCCATCGCGGTTCTAACGGAACCCAAGCCGGTCACGCCTAACGGTTAGATAGGCTTGACGCTTTAACCCACTAAATTTAGATCGCAGTCATGACGAACCAAGTGGCAGCACTCTATAAATTTACGGCACTGCCGGATTACGCACAGCTGCGCGCACCGCTGCAAGATATGTGCGATATGCTGGGCGTGAAAGGTACGCTTTTATTGGCTGAAGAAGGCATAAATGGGACGGTGGCCGGACCCCATTCTGCCATATCGGACGTCATAAAATTCCTGCGCGCGGACCCACGCTTAGAGGACCTAGATGTCAAATTCTCTAGCGCGGAAGACATGCCCTTTTACCGTATGAAAGTAAGGTTGAAACGCGAAATCGTCACTATGGGCGTCGCGGGTGTTGACCCAAATAAGACCGTAGGCACTTACGTCGACCCTGCGGATTGGAACGACCTCATCACGGACCCTGATACAATCTTGATCGACACGCGAAATGACTATGAGGTTGGAATTGGCACCTTTAGAGGCGCGGTTAATCCCGAGACTAAGACTTTTCGCGATTTCCCGGCTTGGGTCGAAGAAAACCGAGGCAAGATCAATAAACCCAAAGTCGCCATGTTTTGCACCGGCGGCATTCGCTGCGAGAAAGCGTCTTCCTTCATGCTCGAGAACGGCTTTGATGACGTGTATCATCTGAAAGGCGGGATTTTGAAATACCTGGAGACCCAAGACGAGAATACCAGCCTATGGGAAGGCGATTGTTTTGTCTTCGACCAGCGCGTTGCGGTCACGCATGGCCTCGAAGAATCAGACTATGATCAATGTTTCGCCTGCCGCCGCCCAATTACCGAGGACGATAAAACACGTCCGCAATATGCCAAAGGCGTCTCCTGCCACCATTGCTATGACGAAATGAGCGACACGCAAAAAGCGGCCTTTGCGGAACGCCAAAAACAGATCATGCTCGCCAAGCAACGGGGCGAAACGCATATTGGCCGAAAGGCCAGCTAGTGGATGCTATTCTCTACAGCTTCCGGCGTTGCCCTTACGCCATGCGGGCCAGAATGGGCCTACATTTGGCTGGAACAGACTATGAGCACCGCGAAATTTTGCTACGCGACAAACCCCATGCGATGATTGAGGCGTCTCCGAAAGGCTCTGTCCCTGTCTTTATCGTCGACGGAACCGTAATTGATGAAAGCCTAGACATCATGCGCTGGGCCATGCCTGACGCTAACTTTCAAACCGATATTATCGAGATGATAGATGGTCCGTTTAAACATCACATGGACCGCTACAAATATGCTTCCAGATATGACCCAGAGGTCAAACGCGGTGATGTAAATTTGGAGCATCGCGCAAAGGCTGTTGAGAATTTAGCGCTCATCGAAAAAACGTTAGTGGGCCACGCCTATCTTCGCGGCGAGGATATGGGCCCAACAGATATGGCGGCCTTCCCTTTTGTGCGGCAGTTCGCAGCGGTTCAGCGGGAGTGGTGGGCCTCGAACCCAGATCTGCGCCGGACTCAAGCGTGGCTAGACACCTGTCTGCAAACCCCGCTTTTTGACGCCATCATGGAAAAACATCCCCTTTGGGTGCCGCCTAGCTAGGCCTGCCACGATTATGCCGCAATTCGGCAGCATCCTGCGATTATGAACCTTTACGGGACGGGACTGATATTATTTTGCGTCATCGCTTCGGCGGGCTCAAACACCGCATTTGCGCAGATGATATCCTCTAAACCTGAAATCGGGCAGCCGAGTATTGAGACAGAGCTTCTTAGCTCCATAGGGTTAGCAGAGCCGAAATACACCCCTTTGGTTCCTGAAACTTCGGTCAATAGTCTCCCGGTAAAAATTCTCTATGACGGCCCAGCGCGCGAGGGTGATTTCATTTTAGATATCACCCTATTTCAACGGGATAAAAAGACCCTCGGCGGCTTGCCCCGCCCACTCACTACAACCACTCTTTATCTCGCACATCTGGCCGCGGAGACCGATGCTCTCCTCAACCTTACAAAGGATCGGGACGATCTTTTATTGGAGGCCTCAATTCGGGATTCTAACCGCAACCTCATTCTCGAAACACCTTATCCTCTACCCGTCCTATCGGGAGAGCCTCGCATTGTCAGATTATCTGCTCCGGCTGTGCCAGAGGCCAAAGACGCCATAATCCCAGATTTTACGTCTATGGAAACCATTTCCGGTCAGGTCACTCTCCCCCGAAACGCCAACCTACCACCCGGGGCAACTTTATATGTTCAGCTATTAGAGAATGCTTTAGCTGGGGCGCTTTCCCTAGAACTTGTCGCGCAAATCGCACGTCCAGCCTTTCTTGAAGACGGCCATATAAAATTCGAACTGCAACGTGGTCTCTGGGATCGGCCCAGCGTACCAGATTTATCTCTAAAAGCCTGGATCACGGACGGTGCGGGCCGAAAG
>CALDTL010000120.1 GCA_937923965.1 uncultured Caulobacterales bacterium | reverse complement strand
GGCCGTGCCGGGCGTTGGGTCGCCGAGATAGCGCTCCGTATAGGCCGTATCATAAAGCGTCCAATCCGTAACAGGCGCGCCGGAGACGCCGGATTTATAGAGGTTCGTCTGCGCGAGCATGTGCAGGCTCATATATCCGCCATAAGACCAGCCATAGACGCCCATATTCTCCGCATCGACAAAGTCTTGCGACGCCAACCATTTCGCGCCGACGGATTGATCCAAGACTTCAATTTGGCCCATTGAGCGGTAGAGGTGATCCTCAAAGGCCTTGCCGCGATTAGAGGATCCGCGCCCATCTAGCGTAAAGACAACAAAGCCATGATGGGCGAGCATCTTTGGCAGGTTTTTTCGCCAGAAACGATTCTGGACGCGCTGCACGCCCGGGCCATTATAGACGATTGTGATGGCCGGGCGTTTTTCCCCGGCTTTCAAATCTGTCGGTTTGAACAACATATAATCCATTTTTGTGCCGTCTGCGGCATCTAACTGGCCATATTCAGGATTAATATGCACGCTGAGATGGGGTGCATAAGGGTGGGACTCGTCCAGCTTATTTTCATTCAGCCACGCCAGCGGAGTATTGTTACCCTCATAGGCTCTCAAATTGGTCGGCGTTTCGTCATCTGAATATGATCCAAGATATCGGGAACAATCATTGTTGAAATTGGCGCTCCATATGCCGGGACCTGAGGTCATTTGCTCGATGGTGAAAGAGCCGTCTTCCGTGCCTGGGACGACTCTGAAAATCTGATTGGACAGCGGCGTGTCTTTCCAGCCACTCACATAAACCGCGTCATCCGTTCGGCAGGATACGGACCGGACATTGAGGGATTCCGGCGTCAATGCTTTGATTGCGCCCTCGGCATCAATCTTAAAAACTTGCCGCTTATCATTTCGCTCCGCTGTCCAAATTAATCCCCCATCTGGCGTCGCGCTGAAAGCAGGTCCAATATTGAGCCAAGTCGGAGAGGTTTCCTCGTAAAATTCAGATTTCTCCCCCGTGCGGGAGTCAATCTTATAAATACGATGAGTTTTATTGTCCCGCGCCAGAACGCCAACAAAGACCGTCCGATTATCAGGTGCCCAAGCGACGCGGGTCAGATAAATTTCGTCGCCAAGCACCTCATCGTCATCCAGAGCAACCCAAGTCGTTTTTCCGCCTCGAGTAGACACAAATCCGAGTTTAACAGTTGCATTGGCCGTTCCCGCAAATGGATATCTCTGTGCGATATTGCTTACGCTTTCTGCCGTAAAATCCAGACGGTTTTCAATCGCGACAGAGCTTTCGTCGATTTGTGTATAGGCCACAGTTTCTGCATCACCGCTCAGCCAATATCCCGTGCTGCGGTCTAGTTCTTCTTGCACCACAAAGCTGGCGATTGCATTGCGGATGGTTTTAGTTGACCCGTCTGAGAGCTGGCGTTCCAATCCAGTTTTTAAGTCTTTAACATAAAGCTCATTATCTCGGACATACCCGACCTTGCTGCCGTCGCGGCTAACTTTGGGGTCCGTTTCAAAGCCTTTTGTCGCTGTGACCTGGCGGCTCTCTTTGGTTTCTAAGTCATAGAGATAAATATCGCCGCCCAATGGGAAGAGCAGCAGATTATCCCCGGCCCAGCTGTAAGAGATAATCCCGCTGCCATATTGGCGCGCGCGCTCCCGGCGATTTTTCTCTTCCTCTGAGAGAATTTCCGGTCCCGCCAGAAGATCGGTCGAGCTCACGAGCAACCGGCCTTCACCGGACTCTAAATCATAGGCCCATAGATCTTTTTGCCGCGCATCGTCTTCGCGTCCTTGCAAGACTGTCACAAATTCGCCGGAGGGCGCAATTTGCACGCCGGATAAGGACGGCCCACCAAGGGCGGGAGACGAATTTATGCGCTCCGGCGTCAGCCCGCCGGCAACGGGCGTTTTTCGAATGTAATTCGGCGGCGCTTGCTCGGCTTCGACCGCTTGCTGCGATTGTGCGGCCGCTTCTTTCAATGTTGGTGCGGGCGTGTCGCCGCCAGAGCAACCCATCAAGACGGCGGAAAGAAGGACGGGGGAGATAAGATGTTTCATAGACCTGCTTTTGCGCTCAGCCTCTCATGAGTTCAAGTCCCAGTCTGGCGAACTCGAGCAAGAGCGCACTTTTAAAATGGCGCAGGGCAGGTTACGGCGTCTTCATGCCAGATTTGCGCCCCGTATTTTTTGTCATAGGATTAATGAGCACCGCTCTCGGTCTCCTCATGTTCATTCCTATGAGTGTTGACATTCTGGATGAAGGCCGGGCGTGGCGGGCCTTCGCGGCGGCGGGCGGCATGACGACTTTATTTGGCACGCTTCTCGCCACGATTACATATTCGCCTGATCCAACTTTGCGCGCGAGGGGCGCTTTTGTTCTCACCGTCTTTGCCTGGATAACACTTTCAGTTCTCAGCGCGCTTCCGTTTTTGTTTGAGCCGATAAACCTGTCCATAACAGATGCCCTGTTTGAGGCGACATCCGGCATCACCACCACGGGCTCGACCATATTAACGGGTCTGGATGATATGCCGCGCGGCGTGTTGATGTGGCGGGCCTTGCTGCAATGGATTGGCGGTGTCGGTATTGTCGTCACAGCCATGGCCGTATTGCCGATGTTGAAAGTTGGCGGCATGCAGCTTTTCCGTCTGGAGTCCTCTGATATGGGCGAGAAAATCCTGCCCCGCGCGGCAAGTCTCGCAGGCGGCATTTCCTTGATTTATTTGGGCCTGACTTTCGCCTGTTTCCTCGGATATAGGTTCACAGGCATGAATTGGTTTGATGCCGTCGCCCACGCCATGACAACGCTTGCGACGGGCGGTTACTCGACGTCGGATGCGTCCATGGGCGGCTTTATGGATAATGGCGCGGATATTGTCTGCAGCGCCTTTATGTTAGCGGGCGGCATGCCTTTCGGCGTGTATCTTTTGATGACCACACGCGGCGATTGGCGCGCGCCGTTTCGGGATAGTCAGGTGCGGGCATTTTTGACAATTATGACAGCGCTTATTGCAATCGTGACATTATTCCTGCTCTTGTCTGATCAGTTCGAATTTACGCGGGGTCTCCGTCTCGCCACATTTAATACCATTTCGATTGTCACGGGCACGGGGTATGCCACCGCAGATTATAACAGCTGGGGACCATTTGCGGTCTCCGCCTTTTTTGCCTTTATGTTTATTGGTGGCTGCGCGGGGTCGACAGCCTGTTCCATCAAGATTTTCCGATATCAAGTCGCCTTTGAAGGCATGCGGAATTACCTGTTTCGGATGCCCCGCCAGCACGCCATCGTGCCGATGCGCTATGGCGGGCAGACACTCCCGCCGAGTGTTGTCTATTCCGTTATGAGCTACTTTTTTGTCTTCTTTTTGACATTTGTGGTGACGGCCGTTTTGCTTTCCTTAATCGGACTTGATCCCATTACCGCTTGGTCGGGCGCGGGTAGCGCCGTCGCGAATGTCGGGCCGGGTCTGGGCGAGATCATTGGGCCAGCTGGGACCTATCAGGACTTGCCGGGTAGCGCTAAATGGGTGCTGTTGACGGCCATGATTATTGGCCGTCTGGAAATTGTCACAGCTCTTGTTTTGCTCACGCCCGCTTTCTGGCGCAGTTAACAGGCCGATTTATCCCGCGCCTATATTTCCGCGAGAGGGAACGCATAAACGGTTGCGCAAAATTCGCAGTTCGCGGAAATCACGCCGCCCTCTGCCATATCGTCCAAGGCGGCGGCGTCAAAGCTCTTTAGAGTGTCTAGCAATCTATCGCGTGAACAGCGGCATTTTGCGTGGACGGAATGTCTTTCTGCGATACGCACGCCATATTCATTGAACAGTCGATAGAGGAGCGTGTCGGTTGAGACATCGGGATCAATCAGCTCTGCATCCGTCAGTGTCGCGAAGAGCTGCTGCGCGGTTTCCCAAGGCGGCGTTGCATCTTCGCGAGCTTCATCATCGGCGATTTTCTGGATCATCATACCGGCGCCCACCCAATGGGGCCCAGTCTCGTCAATGGACTGACCACAGGCCAATTGGATGCGGGTTGGTATTTGCTCGGACTGATTAAAGTAATGTTCCGCACAGCTTGAAAGGCTCTCGCCCTCAATCGCCGCGATACCTTGATATTGATCCATGTCCGCGCCCTGATCAATCGTCATGGAAAATGTACCGCCGCCCAGTAAAATATCTGCGCCGGGGCTTCGGTTGTCGAGTGTGATCTCTTTGAGTTTATCGGTATCCCAACGCGCATAGCCGCGGATATGGCCGTCAGTTGTACAATCGGCAATCAGCAGGCTAATCGCGCCGTCATTCGTCCCGTGGCATTGAACCACCAATCGGCCATCGAATTTCAAAGACTGCGATACGAGCGCACCCACCATCATCGCATCGCCAAGAAGCCGCGCAACGGGTTCGGGATAGCGCGCTTTACCGCCGGGGTTTAGCGCACTGTTCAGGGCGGGCCCCAATTTGACGGCGCGGCCGCGCACCGGCTGACCATCCAGTTGAAAAACAGTGACCTGATCAACGCAGCTTTGGCCTATGGAAGTGTCTTGGATTTGCTCGGTCATAGGCGGGCATGTGGGGCAGGGCACCGAGATATGCAAGCAGCCTAATGCAATCAAATTTGAAGGCAAAGAAAACCCGCTCCGCGCCATGAGCACGAAGCGGGTTACAGATGTCAGTTAAGCGCTGCGCTTACTGCTTTGCCAGCAAGTCGCGGATTTCTGCGAGAAGCACTTCATTTGCAGGCACTTCTGCAGGCGCTTCCTCTTCAGCTTTCTTAGCTTTGTTCATGCCTTTGATGATCATGAACAAAACCCATGCCAAGATGGCAAAAGCGATGATGGCATTGATGAACGAACCATAGCTGATCGCTGCGCCTGTACCGTCGATTATAGCACCTGATGCGTCTGTTTGCGCCGGTGACAAAACGATTTTTTTAGAGCTGAAATCAATTCCGCCGCTAAAGTGGCCGACGACAGGCATAATGACGTCTTCGATGAGTGATTTAATCACTGTCCCGAATGCGCCGCCCATGATGATACCAACAGCCATGTCGAGCATGCTGCCCTTCATCGCAAATTCTTTAAATTCTGAAATCATTCCCATTGGAATATTCCCCCATTAAAATTAAACAACATCAACCCCCGTTGATGTGGTCGCCTGTTCGCATGCGCATGGCCGCACGTCAATATTGATAATTAACCATTCGTTTACGCGAAATTCTTGCTTATACTCATGATTTACCGCTCAGGAGGCAAGACGAATGCAGTATCTTCACACCATGTTACGGGTCTCAGATTTAGACGCCGCACTGTCATTTTATTGCGGCGGGTTGGGCCTTGTTGAAACCCGCAGATATGAAAGTGAAAAAGGGCGGTTTACCCTCGTGTTTCTGGCGGCTCCCGATGATGTCGAGCGGGCAAAGGCCGACAAAGCCCCGCTTGTTGAATTGACCTATAACTGGCCTGCCGAGGATGGAACGGCGGAAGTTCTGACAGGCGGCCGGAATTTCGGTCATTTGGCCTATCAGGTCGAAGATATCTATGCGCTTTGCACGCATCTCCAGGACCAAGGCGTGACGATCCTACGCCCGCCGCGCGATGGGCGTATGGCCTTTATTCGTAGCCCGGACGGTGCGTCAGTTGAACTGCTTCAGCGCGGCGAAAATCTGTCGCCGCAAGAGCCTTGGGCGTCAATGGAAAGCACGGGTGAGTGGTGAAATTAGGGACCTGATAGGCACCTAGTGTCGGCCTAGTTTTTAGACGAGTTATCTATCCGAAGACGTAACTCTTTGCCTGTCCGAAAAAACGGGACATGTTTGGCAGGCACATGAACGGTTTCGCCTGTGCGCGGGTTGCGTCCAACGCGGGGGTCACGTTTGCGAACAGAAAATGCCCCAAAGCCGCGTAGCTCGACGCGAGCCCCCGCTTCCAATGTCTGCATTATCGACTCTAAGACAACAGCCACGAGGCGTTCCATATCTTTTCGTGTGAGATGAGGGTTTTCTTCGTGAAGCGTGTCGATGAGTTCTGAACGGAGCATGACGCCTTAAAACAGGTCGCCCCTTGGGGCGTCAATCGAAAATCACAAATTCCATAAAAAAAGCCCCTGAAACAGGGGCTTTTATGGTTAACAGACGTTAAACTTGGACGCTCATGCGCCCAGGAGGTTGACCTAGTTGTCACCTTTTAGCGCGGCGCCAAGGATGTCGCCCAAAGACGCACCAGAATCGGCAGAGCCATATTGTTCGACGGCTTCTTTCTCTTCAGCAATTTCGAGCGCTTTGATAGACAGTTGATAATCATTGCGAGCGCGGTTTGCGCGCGTGATTTTGGCATCAACCTTATCGCCGACGGCGAAACGCTCCGGACGTTGCTCTGAACGTTCGCGCGAGAGGTCACCTTTACGGATAAAGGCTTTGGTTTCGTTCTCTTCGCCAAATGTGACGTCCAGACCCGCAGGCTGCACATTGACAACTGTACAGGTGACAGTTGCGCCGCGTGTTGCGCCTGCAGCGCCAGCCGGCGCAGAGTCTTGCGAAAGCTGCTTGATGCCGAGCGAGATGCGCTCTTTCTCAATATCCACTTCGAGGATTTTCGCCTCAACCGTATCGCCCTTAGTGTAATCCTTAAGGGCCTCTTCGCCGCTCTTGTCCCATGACAGATCAGAGAGGTGAGCCATGCCGTCGATTTCGCCGTCGAGACCGATAAACAAGCCGAACTCAGTGATAGAACGAACTTCGCCTGTTACGGTTGAGCCAAGCGGGAAGCGGTCCGTGAAATTATCCCACGGGTTGCTTTGAACTTGCTTGATACCGAGGCTGATGCGGCGCTTCTCTTGATCAACTTCGAGAACTTCGACTTCGATCTGTTGAGAGGTGGAGACGATTTTGCCAGGGTGGATATTCTTCTTTGTCCAAGACATTTCAGAGACGTGAACCAAACCTTCGACGCCTTCTTCAAGCTCAATGAATGCACCGTAATCGGCGATATTCGTGACTGTGCCGGTATGGCGTGTTCCGGGTGTGTATTTCGCCGCTGCGACGTTCCAAGGATCTTCCTGAAGCTGTTTCATACCAAGGCTGATCCGCTGTGTTTCAGGATTAATACGGATGATTTTGACTTGAACAGTATCGCCAACATTAAGGACTTGGCTCGGGTGGCTAACGCGGCGCCAAGACATGTCTGTGACATGCAAGAGGCCATCAATGCCTCCGAGGTCAACGAACGCACCGTAATCGGTGATATTCTTGACAACGCCTTCGCGTGTTTCGTCTTCTTTAAGCTGACCAACGAGTTCTGCGCGTTGTTCCGCACGGCTTTCTTCCAGGATAGCGCGGCGAGACACCACGATGTTCCCGCGGGCGCGGTCCATCTTCAAAATCATGAAGGGTTGGCTGACATCCATCAGTGGTCCAATGTCGCGAACGGGACGAATATCGACTTGTGAACCCGGCAAGAAGGCATTGATGCCGCCGAGGTCTACAGTGAAGCCGCCTTTTACGCGGCCAACAATTGCGCCCGTAACAGGCTCTTCGTCTTCGAAGAATTTATGCATCTTGATCCAAGCTTCTTCGCGGCGGGCTTTATCGCGCGACAGAACCGCTTGGCCGAGAGCGTTTTCGATGCGCTCAAGATAAATATCAACAGAATCGCCAACTTTTGGCATTGTATCTTCACCAGGGGTGAAAAACTCGCGTGCATCAATGCGGCCTTCTGTTTTCAGGCCCACGTCAACAATAACGACGTCTTTTTCGATACCAGTGACAAGGCCGGAGACGACTTTGCCTTCTTGCATCGGGGAGGCCTCAATAGCGGCCTCGAACATGGATGCAAAATCATCCGTGGTAGGGTTCATAGATTCGGACATGTAGGGGAGTGCTCCAGCAAATAGGTCCTGCCAATCGCGGGCCCCATCATTAGGGCGTTTCACATGCGATGGACTAGTCCGGCCAATCCGGACGTAGAGTGATGAGCGGCCGGACGGTGGAGTGCCAGTCTGCCAAACTCGCGCGGCCTATAGGGGAGGGCGAGCGGGTTGGCAAGCGCTCAGGTGATAAAGTGGCCTGAGTCTAGAAAATCTCCTAGATGGCTTTGCAGCGCAGTTCGTTTGCGCGATATGAAGGTTTCTTAAACACACCGAAGGCGCGTGATGACTATATGGATTATAATGGGCGTCGCAGGTTGCGGAAAAAGCACAATAGGCCGCAAAGCCGCGCAAATATTGCAAGTGCCTTTTTTGGAAGGTGATGATTTCCACAGTGCTGCGAATGTCGCGAAAATGAAAAGCGGGGTTGCGCTGACGGATCAAGACCGCATGCCTTGGGTCGATGCGATGGTGGACGCCTGCAACGTAGCGCAGTCGAATAAGGCGGAAGAAACAATTATACTCGCCTGTTCAGCCCTATCCGAAACTGTGCGATCGCGTTTAAAAAAGGGACTTACTGGCGATTGTCACTTTGTTCACTTGCACGGAGAGGCCGCGCTGCTTCGTCAACGCCTGGCTCAGCGCAAGGGCCATTTTTTCAAGCCAGACTTGCTCCAATCTCAGTTTGAGGCGCTTGAGTTACCCCAAGGCGGGACCACATTAGATGCGGGGTTATCCATTGACGAGGTTACGAAACAGCTCTGCGCGGTCATCCAATCAAAAAATTATACTCAAGAAGCAGGCCATCACAAACCCTGTGACGCCAACCACAGTTGAGGCAACAGTCCAGGACTTAAGTGTTTCCGCTTCTGTTTGGCCCAAATAACTATTTACCAACCAAAATCCGCTGTCATTCACATGAGAGAGCAAGCTCGCCCCGGAGGCGATTGCGATAACGAGAATGGCTTTGTCTGGGGCCGATAAATCAACACCGACGAGGAGCGGGGCTGTCAAGCCAGCGCCCGTCAACATCGCTACGGTCGCAGAGCCTTGGGCAACACGGACAATGGCCGATACCAAAAATGCAAATAGGAGAAGCGGGATTGAATTGGCCGTCATCACATCGGCCAATTGCGCGCCCACGCCAGAGTCGATGAGGACCTGTTTCAAAACGCCGCCTGCGCCTGTTATCAGAATTACAATCCCCGCAGGCAAAAGGGCTCGGTTCATAATCTCCTGTAATTTTTCAAGGGGAATAGACCGCGCGACGCCAAAGGACACATAAGCATAGGCGACTGAGATAATCAGGGCCGTGAAAGGGTGACCGAAAAACTGCAATATCGATTTAACGGGACCGTCAGCTAAGACCTGTCCTGCTACTGTGCTGCCGATGATTAAGAAAAGCGGGAGCAAAATTGCAAAAATCGCGGGCCAAAAATTTATAGGTGTTTCCACTGAAACGGGCGTCTCGGGCGCTGTAGAGACAGCCGTGTTCCGATAAAACCGCGCCAAGACGGGACCTGCCAAAATCATAGCGGGCAGGCCTGTGGCGACGCCCAATAAAATCACCCAGCCCAAATCTGCGCCAAGCAGGTCGGCGACGGCGATCGGGCCGGGGGTTGGCGGAATAAAGGCATGTGTGACCGCTAGGCCCGCCAAAAGCGGCAGGGCATAAACAAGCAAGGCTTTCCCTGATTTCTGGGAGAGTTTGTGGATGATGGGCACGAGGATGATGAAGGCCACATCAAAAAAGACGGGGATTGCCACGAGAAATCCGACGAGCCCCAACGCCCAAGGGGCGCGTGTCTCTCCAAATCGGCTGAGCAGGCTTTCCGACACAGCATTGACCCCGCCGGCGGCTTCTAAAAGGGCCCCAAACATAGCTCCAAGCCCGACCACAATGGCGACAAAGCCCAAAGTTCCGCCCATACCTTTTTGCATGGATTGAATAACGTCCGCGGGCGGCATCCCGACGGCCATGCCGATAAGAAGGCTCATGGCGATTAAGGCGAGAAATGCGGGAAGCTTTAGTTTGAGCACCAGAAATAAGAGTATGCCTAAGCCTGCAGCCGTAATCAAAAGCGGCATCATCGCGTCCATAGGTCTCTCCCCGGCATATTCTGCCCTGATAGTTTTAAGCCCAAGGCTTTACTTTTGGGCCTATTTCAGGTGGTCTTGCAAAATGGTTTGCAAAGCTGCGCTTGAACTATGACTGACGCTGTCATTTAAGTCTATGAGCAAGTCTATGCGCAAGTCTATGAGTAAGGCTAACCGGGCTTACCCCTGGGGTTTTCCGCGAAAACAATTTCGACTTTCGGTTTGAATGGGCCGTGACTATACGGAGGTTTCATAATAAGCGGCGAACTGACCCCAAAAGAAACTGACGACCATGATAATTCCTGATCCTACCCAAAATATGCTTCGCCTAATGTCGCAAGTGATCTTGGCCGATGGGCATATATATCCGTCGGAAGTCGAAGCATTGGTCAGCGGCGCTGAAACCTTGCGCCTCGCAGACAGCAAAGGGAGCTATTTAACGCCGATTCAAATCCGCGAATGGTTCACCGGATATCTAGACGAGCTCAATGCAACATCTTCGACTGTGCCGAAGGAAATCGCTCTGACTCAGTTGATTCTAAGCCTTGCCGAGTGGCCTGATAAACAAGCTGTGTTAAAGACACTCACGAAAATTAGCCAGGCCGATGCCAATTTCCACAAAGAAGAAAAATTGCTCATTTCGATCATCAAAGCCTATTGGCAATTTGAAGG
>CALDTL010000119.1 GCA_937923965.1 uncultured Caulobacterales bacterium | reverse complement strand
CTACCGCCCCATACTCACCGCTCGGAAATCAGAGCGTAAATATGGTTAAGTTTCCTCTCTCTTTTGAGGCGTTAATCTAAAAGAACGGTTACCGAAGATGGCCTAATATGGCGTTTAGTGGCAAGTTCAGTAACCTACCCTTAAGGTTTTAGGGTGAAACGCCCGATTTACTGGTTACTCTCGCGAGCTTCCCGCCATTCCAAGATTTTAAGAATAAAACGGATTTCGCGCAGATTTCCCTGTCGTTTTAATCGCTTGATGTCCATTTGCCTGTGCTGCGCGCACGCGGCGATGCGACAAAGCCTCGGCGATATGGAGGCGATGAACACCGTCTGACCCAGCAAGATCAGCTAATGTACGGGCCACCCGCAAGACGCGATGATACCCTCGCGCCGTTAGGCCCAAAGTCTCCGCCGCCTGGATCAGAAGTCTTTGTCCATCAGCATCTGGCTGGGACACATTTTCCAATTTTGCCTGACTGAGGGCGGCATTCACGACTCCTTCATTCCGCTGCATTTGACGCTCCCGCGCGCGCGCCACCCGCTCGGAAATCTCCGCTGTTCCTTCAGCAGCTGGCGGCAGAGCGAGGTCGGCAGGGGTTACCGCAGGCACATCAATTTGAATATCAATGCGGTCCATGAATGGACCCGATACGCGCGCCTGATAATCCGCAGCGCAGC
The DNA here is from genome assembly GCA_937923965.1 of uncultured Caulobacterales bacterium. Taxonomy (GTDB): domain Bacteria; phylum Pseudomonadota; class Alphaproteobacteria; order Caulobacterales; family Maricaulaceae; genus Litorimonas. Next base: position 23,075 of record CALDTL010000119.1, on the reverse strand, counting down.
GCTCTCCACGGCGGCACGCAATCCTGTCCGCGCCGCCGCTGCCGCAGCGGCATGGGTTCATAGCGGCAATGAGCTGAAAACGCGCTGGGTAGGACACATGCGCGTTCGCCCGCGCAACAGAAATCTCGCCCGTCTCTAAAGGCTGCCGCAGACTATCGAGAACTTGGGGTGTAAATTCCGGAAGCTCATCTAAAAACAAGACGCCACGGTGGGCTAATGAAGCCTCGCCGGGCTTGGCTTTTGATCCGCCGCCAACCATCGCCGCCATGCTTGCAGAGTGGTGAGGGGACCTAAACGGGCGCGCTCTTGATAACTCCCCCTTGTGAAGAAGGCCGGCCACAGAATGCACCATGGAAACATCGAGTAATTCATTGGCCGCAAGCGGCGGTAGCAAACCGGGAAGGCGCGCCGCCAGCATGGATTTGCCAGAACCCGGCGGCCCAATCATTAGCAGGTTATGCCCGCCGGCGGCCGCGACTTCGAGCGCGCGTTTTGCAGTTTCTTGACCGCTCACGTCACGCATATCCACACTTGTTTCAGGCTCAATCATCTGGCCTGCAACTGGCCGGCTGAGCACTTGCGTGCCTTTAAAGTGATTGATGAGTTGCACGAGGGTTTGCGGCGCAAGCAGGGCAAGATCCCCCGCCCACGCCGCCTCTGCCCCATTGGGCTCAGGGCAAATCAATCCAAACCCCAGCGAGGTTGCCATAACCGCCGCCGGTAGAGCGCCAGGCACGGCGCAGATGCTACCATCTAGGCTCAGCTCGCCGATAGCGACAAAGCCTTCAATCGCATCCGCTGGAATGGCGCCTATGGCGGCCAGCAAGCCTATCGCGATAGGCAAGTCATAATGCGCGCCTTCTTTTGGCAAGTCCGCTGGGGCCAAGTTAATCGTGATTCGCTTGCCGGGCAGATGGAGACCCAAAGAGACAAAAGCAGCGCGAACGCGGTCTCGCGCCTCTGAAACAGATTTATCAGCGAGGCCCACGACGTTGAAAATCTGCTTCCCGCCAGAGACAACCTGAACCTGTACATCAACGCGGCGCGCCTCTGTGCCTTGGAACGCAACGGTGGTGATACGGGCAACCATAAGGGCCTCTTAAAATGATCTAAGACCTAATATTCCAAACAGAAGCGAGTGAACAAATCAAGAACTTTTGAACTTATCTGCGTCATTTACTCGCTATGGTGGTATTTTCTGCGACAATTTGGCTTGAATAACAAAGTGTGAAGCGTCACAATTTCGGCAGATCGCTCATTATGATGCGGCATAGTCTAAAAGGGAAAAATTATGGACATCGTTAGTTTAGGACTTGGACTTCTCAGCGGCGGCGGCGGCGGATTGCTTGGCGGCAAGCTTACAGGCTCCAGCATGGGCAAAGGGGCTCAAATGTTGACAGGTATTGTTGGCGGCACAGGCCTTGCGGCTCTTGCACCTATGATCCCTGGTCTCGAGGGTGTTTTCGCCAGCCCAGCAGATGGTGCTGGATTGAACGTCTCTAGCATTTTAGGCGGCGTTGTTTCCGGCGGCGTTGGCGGAACAATCCTATCCTTAATCCTCGGCAAAGTTATGGGGAAGTAAGTCTGTAAAATCTTACTTATTATTTGAATTTCAGGCGCCCGTGCAAATTGCGCGGGCGTTTTTTTTGGCTTAGTCAAAATGCTTTGCGTGCTCCAGTTTTTCAGATTTGGATCGTCTGCGCGCGCGCATAATTTTTTGAAAGGCGAAGAGCAGCGGCACGGCGATAATCATGCAGATCAAGGCTTTCACAATCGCCTCGCTAATCGCGCCAGCCATCAATTGCGAATCGCCTGCTCCATAAATCAACATAGCTCGGAAAGTTTGAATGAGGGTCGGTAGCGTCAATATAATGAAAGCCAACAGACTCGCGATTATGAGTGCTGCGCGAGGGTGCTTTCGCCAATATCCTACGACCAAGAAGGGGAGAGAGATAAGGATGAGGCCGAGAAAAAGGCTTAAAATGAAAATCACGTTGGACCCCAAGTCATTTTCAGGGCGACAACCCAATACAACGCAGGGCGCGGTAACCGTTAATTCCAGCGGGAAAGATGAGGGGTTTCTCGCTTATTTGAAGCGGGTCTCGCATATGATAACCGCGCGCATCATGTCTAACAATCATCGCCCAATGTGACCGCCCGTTCGGAAGATAGAATTGCACCATCGGGTAATCTCCGCGCGTCATACAAGCATCGATCGTTTCGGCATCAACCTTGTCGTAATAAGTCGCTTTAGCTCGGCCATCTGTGACGCGGCGAATACCGTCCCAAATCAGCCAGCCTCTATTCGTATAGCTTTTGGTTGCTGTCAGACGTTTGTTTAGATCTTTTGGGTTCGTCTGAAAGCCAAGGTTGGTCAGCGCCATCGCCGCAGCTGTCACGAGGCATCCGTCACGGCCCATGGTGTCGGAGGTCTTCCCCAATCGATCAGACGCCCACTTCGGGTCCTTTTGAGAATATACCACACTATCGCGTAAGACCAACCCGCCAGCCTGCGTTTGCGGGGTAATAGCGCTCGCCCCAACTCCAGGCGTCTCAACCCGCGGCGATGATCCGCAAGCTGATAAAAAAATTGCCGCTGATAATATCGTTGTGACCCGTCTCATGAAATCGGGGCGTAGCGCAAAACTCTTGGGGGTTTGTTAAGTTTTAGCCCGTGCAACATCACATTGCTGTCAGGCCGTATGAAATAGTTTAAACGCTCTAACCCTCGCCTTCAATGACGGACGCACTTTGCAGCTGAATGTAATTTTGGATACCCATTTGTTTAATGAGATCAAATTGTGTCTCAAGGAAATCGACATGCTCCTCCTCTTCGACAAGAATCGCCTGCAGAATATCGCGGGTTCCGTAATCGCGCACTGTCTCGCAGTGTTCAACGGCGTCGCGATACATCGGAATCGCGTGATCCTCGAGTTTCATATCGCATTGCAATATTTCTTCGACCGTTTCGCCGATATGGAGCTTCCCCAAATCCTGTAAATTTGGCAAACCACCGAGAAAGAGTATCCGCTCGATGATTGTATCGGCATGATTCATCTCTTCTATGGATTCTTCATATTCTTTTTTGGCGAGCTTACTCACACCCCAGTCTTTCAACATACGGGAATGCAAGAAATATTGATTAATTGCCGTGAGTTCAGCTTTCAAAGCTGTGTTTAACCATTCAATTGTTTTTGCATCGCCGCGCATATTTGTCTCCGTAGCCTTCATCTGGGGGAATGACGCTGAGGGAGTCCTGACCTAAATCAATTGCAGAGGTCAACGGAAAAGCGTGCAGGTGAAAGTCAGTCGCAAAGATTTCTTCGCGGTTGAAAATCAATTGCAAAAAAGTAAGCTATTTGAGTGTGTCTGCGCTTATTCAGCGGCCTCAAGCATCGGATTAAGCGCGCGCCAAGCCGCCAGGCGGTGATTAATGTCCTCGCGGCATTGGCCGCAATTAAATTTTGTGCCGCAAGCACGCTGAACGCAAGCCGCGCTTTCCGCCCCTCGAGCGGCCGCGGCGTCCACTTTGGCTGTATTAATATTATTGCAGACGCAATGTATCATACGAACCACATAGGCTAGTTGCGAATGAGTGTCAATAACTTTGCAACTCATTCGCAACTATAATTACAGCTAGCCCAATCGCTCTCATCGTTTCGGCGTTAACTTAAAGAGCTGACCCTCATCTGACGCCGCTGAAGACTCCGTCAGGATAAGAAGCGCACCGTCTTTGGCCAGCCGAAGGTCTCGCACACGCATTCCCAAATTAGACAAAAGGTCCTCTTCGCCAAGGCTGGTGCCTGATTCTAACTCGACGCGCCGTATATCACGGCTCGCCAGTCCGCCAATGAGCGCATCCCCGTTCCACTCAGGAAACATATCGCCCCGATAAATAACGAGACCCGAAGGCGCGATAGACGGGACCCAGTCGTGGACAGGGTCGACCATACCCGCAAAAGTTTTGTAAGGCGAAATTCGCGCGCCTTGATAATCTGTGCCTGTGGTCGCGATCGGCCAGCCATAATTCGCGCCTGGCTCAATCCGGTTCAGCTCATCGCCGCCGCGCGGGCCGTGTTCATGCTGCCAAAGCATATTTGTCTGAAAATCATACGCCAAGCCCTGAGGGTTGCGGTGTCCGATAGAATAAACTTCAGGCTTGAAGGCCTCACCATTTTTATCTTTGCCAATAAACGGATTATCATTCGGCACGGCGCCATCTCGATCAAGCCGAACAAGCTTACCCAAATGCGTATCCGGCTTTTGCGCGTCTTCTCGATAGGCAAAGCCATCACCCAAGCTCAAGACCAATGTACCATCTGCCAGAAACACAATTCTACCTCCAAAGTGTGAACCAGCAGCTTTTGGATGATTTGCACGAAAAATGACTTTAGTATTTACCAGAGCGTCGCCGTTTAACGTCGCTCTAAGCAAGGCCGTCCCATTCACATCAGAGGTGCCATAAGCATAGGAGATATAGATCTCTGAACTGCTCTCGAAATCAGGCGCAAGAACCACATCCAGCAATCCGCCCTGCCCTCCGACAATGATGTCTGTCGGCAAACCCGACACCTCAATGCGGTTTGACATGTCTGAAACGCGAAGCAGCCGCCCGCCTATTTCGGTAATAAGGTAGCCTCGATCAGGCATTTCTGCGACAGACCACGGCTTGTCTAATCCCGAGGCAATTTCTATGAGCGTAAATTCAGAAGAAGCGCGCTGCGGGACGTCGGGCACGGGCTGGGCTTCTAAACAAGCCGCCAGCAGGCTCGCCGCCACCACAGACACCAAACTCAATTTCAATCCACGCATGTTTGTCTCCGCTTGACCTAATGTCCCATTCCCCTCTAGCCATACCCGCATGAATGGAATTATCAAACGGATTGGTGGCTGGTTAGCTGCCGCATTACTAACGGTTGTGCTCGGCGTCATGTTTCAGAGCCAAAATGTCATCGCGCGGCTGAACAATATTGGCGCAGACATAGGCTTTAGCGACCGATTGTCCATGACGGGATATGACATCTTCTATCTGGGCAAACCCTATGCGCTGTTTATCGGTATAGCGCTCGCAATCGCCTTCCTCGCGGCGGGACTCGTTTTTCGGATCGCGAAATTTGGGCGTCCGCTCATCTATATCGTTGCCGGAGCGACAGCGATGCTCGCGATGCTATTTGCAATGAAAGAGGTGTTTTTCGATGTTCATCTTATTGCTGGCGCGCGGGATGGCTTGGGAATCGGATTACAGATGCTAGCGGGAGGAATAGGCGGCTGGATTTTCGCAAAAGTAAGTCAGAGACCCAAGTCGCAGATTTAGTGTATTTCACCCAAGGGAATGCAACTTAATTTCTCGCACACAATAACGTCATTATTAATTGTGAGCGTTACGTCCTGGCCCTTACCTTTGAAAATAATTACGTCGCCATTATGAGTGGCTCTAAACGTTTCACCTAAAAATGCGTTGTCTAAGATTTGAACGGTGCGAGAGGCCGTGAATTTGTCACCCTTATACGCAATTTTTGTCTCGTCATCAGTATGAGACGTTTGTAGTTGATCACTGCCGCAGAGGTAAATTGCACTCATATGGCCATATTTATCACTACTTGCGCTATCGTTAACAACGTCGCCGTCAGACGCAGCACATCCCGCAAGAACGAAACCCATTAGCCCAACGACGCACTGCATCAGATAACATTTTGCCATCTATATTCTCCAAACTCCAAGCATATATGAACCTACGTATTCATTGAGTCAAAGAAGTCCGCGTTAGATTTATTATCTTTGAGTTTGCCGAGCAAAAATTCAATCGCGTCCATCGTGCCCATCGGATTGAGGATGCGGCGCAAAACATAAGTCTTCTGAAGCTCATCCGGCGGGACGAGGAGCTCTTCTTTCCGGGTGCCAGATTTCGTGACGTCAATCGCCGGGAAGATCCGCTTATCGGCAACTTTACGGTCAAGCACGATTTCGGAATTACCTGTGCCTTTAAATTCTTCAAAAATGACCTCATCCATGCGCGATCCTGTATCGATGAGAGCCGTTGCGATAATTGTAAGTGAGCCCCCATCTTCAATATTCCGCGCGGCGCCAAAGAAGCGCTTTGGACGCTGCAGAGCGTTTGCATCCACACCGCCGGTTAGGACCTTCCCTGAGGACGGCACAACTGTGTTATACGCGCGGCCAAGGCGCGTGATAGAATCCAGCAAAATAACAACATCCTTGCCGTTTTCCGTAAGGCGCTTGGCTTTTTGGATGACCATCTCCGCGACTTGCACATGGCGCGTTGCAGGTTCATCAAAGGTCGAAGACACGACTTCGCCTTTTACGCTGCGCTGCATATCGGTGACCTCTTCAGGCCGCTCATCAATTAAAAGGACAAGCACATAGATCTCAGGATGATTTTTCTCAATGGAGTGAGCAATATTTTGCAGCAAGACAGTTTTACCTGTTCGCGGCGGGGCAACGATTAAGGCGCGCTGGCCTTTGCCAATTGGCGCGACGATATCAATAACGCGGCCGGATTGATCTTTCAAAGACGGGTCTTCAATTTCCATCTTCATACGCTCATCGGGATAAAGCGGGGTGAGGTTATCAAAGTGAACCTTGTTGCGCGCATCTTCGATGGAAGAAAAGTTGATCGACGTAAGTTCGGCGAGCGCAAAATAATTTTCATTTTCTTTTGGCGATAAAATCTCACCGGAAACGGTATCCCCTGTTTTCAAGCCGAATTTACGGATCAGTTTTGGATCGACATAAATATCATCTGGACCTGGGAGGTAGTTGGCTTCGGGGGCACGCATGAAGCCAAAACCATCCTTGAGAACTTCAAGCACACCCGAGCCCGTTGTTTTGACGTCATCTTCAGCAAAGTCTTTCAAGATGGCAAAAAAGATATCTTGCTTGCGCATTGACGCTGCGTTTTCAACGCCGACTTCTTCGGCAAATTTCGTTAATTCTTTAGGTTTCAGTTTTTTGAGATCATCGAGAGAGATGGTCGTCATCTCGTCAAGGTCTTGATTAAGTAAGTCTGTCATAGGGGAGCTTTTGGATTTGGGAGATTTGCTGTCCGAGTGAGTCCAGCTTGCGGCCAGATCATTTACATATGTGGTTCGGAAAAAGCGACAGGTCCAGAACGGCCTGTTTCAATAATTCTCATATGTGCGAAAGAAAACCTGCCGTCAAGTCACGAGAGTAGAAACAGCACTCAAAAGCGCCATTTCTGTATTCACAACATTACAGCATAACTTGACTCAAACCAGATTAGGGTGCTGTTTCCAATTCAGGACGTCATAAATCAAAAAAATTCGGTCCAACAAAGGATATGTCATGAAACAAATGCAAGGCTTGGACACTGTCTTTGTTGCAATGGAGCGCCCAACAGCGCCCGTGCATATAGGATCTGTTCTCATTTATGACCCCTCAACAGCGGCAGACGGATTCGTCCGGTTCAAGGATATTTTATCTTTCATAGAAAGCCGTCTGCATATGTCGGAGACGATGCGCCAGAAGATGGTCAAAGTTCCGTTTGGCATTGATTATCCTTATTGGGTTCAGGATAGTGCTTTCGACATTGAATATCATATTCGCCATGTTGCATTGCCAAAGCCCGGAGATTGGCGCCAACTTTGTATTTTGGCAGCGCGTATTTTTGCGCGGCCTTTGGATTTATCTCGCCCGCCATGGGAATTTACAGTCGTTGAAGGTTTAGACAATATTCCAGGAGTCCCGAAAGGTGCTTATGCTATTCTGACAAAGGTCCACCATGCCGCGATTGACGGCATTTCTGGCGTCGACTTGATGAATGTCTTACATACAATGACGCCCGATACGGACGGGCCGCTGCCCCCTGATAACTGGCGGCCAGAAGCTGACCCTAGCCAAGTTGGTATGTTTGCACGTGGATATGTTTCAAACCTTATTAATCCCTTCCGACAAGCTAAAGCGATGCGGAACGCTTTGCCGGGTATGATCAAGACCGCCAAAGGGTTGGTGACAAAAGAATTTGATTTCAAAGCTCTGCTTAACACGCCTAAAACTCGGTTTAATGGAACCGTATCTCCGCATCGCATGTTCGACTCTCGGACATTTTCTCTGAAAGACATAAAGTCACTGCGGGCCTTATCAGACGGCGCAAAACTAAATGACGTCATGCTCTCTATAACAGGCGGGGCGCTCCGGCTTTATCTTGATCGTTATGATGAACTCACGGAACATTCTTTGACAACCATGGCGCCAATCTCCGTTCGAGATGATAGCGAAAAAAACACGATGGGTAATCAAGTTTCGGCCATGTTCGTTCCAGTTGGATCGCATATTCCGTCTGCGCGGGAACGCCTGAAATATGTAACAGAAGAAACCACCAAAGCCAAAGGCTTAACCAATGCAATGGGCGCGCGGCAAATGACGGAAATGGCAAAAATCGCCCCGGCGCCTATGATGAATATAAGCGCCCAACTTTTTTCCCGCCTAAAACTAGCCGACCTTGCGAAACCTATGGTCAACACGGTGGTGACAAATGTACCCGGACCACCAGTACCAATTTATTCCACGGGCGCAAAATTAGTTGGACTACACGGTATGCTTTGCCTCGTAGACGGCGTGAAGCTCGGTCATGTTGTTCATAGCTATGTTGACGAAGTCACGCTCGCCTTTACGGCCTGCCGCAGCGCTATTCCAGATCCTGATTTTTACTCGCAATGTATTCAAGCTAGTTTTGATGCGCATATGGATGAAATGAAGAAGATGAATGCCTCCCCCGCCAAACCAGAGACCAAGGTCGCCAAGAAAAAGCCAAAAGCTATTCAATCAAAGCGCCCTCGTCAGAAAATGAAAACAGACAGAACGCCTCCGCAGAATAATGGAAAACCGATAGTCTCAACAAAAGTAAAAAAACCGAGAACAAATGGGACTGCCAAAAAACCGTAACCAACTGTTATTAACCCCTGCTACACGGTCTAAACCCTATAAAGCTTTGGAAAATAAATTTTAAGGACATGTTATGTCTCTGTCTTTGACATCATCGAAAATTGCACCCCAAGGGGCGGCGCAGCTTGGATTATCCAGAAAAGGGCCGGCCCTTTTCTGGACCCTTACGGAAGGGGCGCGTGCCAGCGCCGAGATGACCAGTTTTATTCTTCTTCGCCGTATGCTCAAACGTTTACCAAAAGGCGATGGACATCCCGTCATTTTCTTCCCGGGATTTGTGGCTAGCGATAGATCTACAAAGCCTATGCGTCGTTTGCTCGAAGACCTTGGCTACGATACTTATGGTTGGGGATTGGGACGGAATTTACAGTTTAATGACGTCCGAGAAGCAAAAATGAACCTCCTATTGGAGAAAGTTTATAAAACACATGATCGCAAAGTCTCTCTTGTCGGTTGGAGCCTTGGCGGGGTCTTTGCCCGTGAGGTCGCAAAATCAAATCCGCATATGGTGCGAAGTGTTATTTCACTGGGAAGTCCAATTTCTGGCGATATGGAACATTCGAATGCGGGGCGTCTATATGAGTTTTTCAACGGTAAACCAGATAAAAAAATGGAAAACCGCCTGAAAAGAATCCCGGAAGCACCGCCCGTCCCCACAACTTCAATCTACACAAAAACTGACGGCGTTGTGGCCTGGAAAGGATCTATCCAACGTCCTGGGAAAACACCTTCTGAAAATATATGCGTTCCAGCTAGCCATATTGGCCTCGGAGTAAATCCGCTTGTGATGTATGCACTGGCGGATCGTCTTGCGCAGGCAGAGGATAAATGGGCACCGTTTGAGGTGGAAGGTTTAAAAAGCGTCGTTTTTAAATAGGCATAGTTTAAAATGGCTGCACAACAGCCAACACTACAATCGCAATCGTGAGAAGCGCCGGAATTTCATTAATACGGCGAAAGAATGTCTCAGATCGCGGACGTCCGCCATTCAAAAACCCTTTGCGCGTTTTGGCCAAAAACATGTGATAACCTGTTAAAGACAGCGCGAGCGCGACTTTAATCCAAAGCCAGAGCGCAACCCCGCCCGCGCCCGCATTATATCCGATAAGGACCAAACCCAGCAGAAAGGCAACCAGCATCGCAGGGTTCATGATAATCCGTAAAAGCTTGGCTTCCGCCTCTTGCATCTTCGCTTCCAGCTCTCCGCCCGGCTTTGCAACGGAGTGATACACAAACAAACGCGGCAAATAGAGCAGTCCTGCCATCCAAAAAATAACGGCAATCAAATGAAAGGCTTTCAGCCAAGGATAAAGCGTGTCGAACATAATGCCTCCCTAAATGCTTTGATTAAAATTATTTTCAAACATAGTTCGGTTCTTTCCCTCGAATATGATCGACAACGGCCTGCACATTCTCGATTTTTACATCCGGCGTGACGCCGTGGCCCAGATTGAAAATATGCGGCCCGCCTGCGGCATCGCGCAGCACAGATTCTACAGAGCGATATAGTGTTGTCCCGCCAATCCGCAACGCGAGCGGATCAAGGTTCCCTTGAACGGGCATATTTTCTGGTAGCGTTGCACGGAAATCGTCCATTGGCATCTGCGTCCCCGCAGCAATCGCCGTAATGCCTGTATCATGTGCATAGCGAATAGCGTTCAGACCCGAACCGCGCGGAAATCCCATGATTGGCACGTCTATCCCAGCTGAGCGGATTTTTGTGATTATATCCCGCGTTGGATTTATCACGAGGCGATCAAATAGGTCCGGCGCAAGCCCTTCCGCCCAGCTTTCAAAAATCTTGAGAACATTTGCGCCGGCCTTAGCTTGACCAATCAGATAATCCGCCGTGCTCTCTACAAGTGCCGATAAGAGGTCTTCCATTGCCTCTGGATTTTCATAGGCGAAACGTTTGGCAATCTCCTTAGTTGGACTACCTTTACCTTCAATCATGTAAGTCGCTACAGTCCAAGGTCCGCCCGCAAAGCCGATTAGCGTTTTGTCTTTTGGCAGGCCTGCTCTCACGCGCTCAACCGTCTCCCAGACAGAATTTACACGCTCCGCTGCACCATTAACGGTGAGTTTCGAGACACCCTCTACATCAATGGGTTCGAGAACGGGGCCTGTACCTTTGATAAACTCAACCTTACGGCCTAGTCCAATAGGAATAAGTAAAATGTCTGCAAAGAGTATGGCCGCATCCATATCATACCGCCGGATCGGTTGCAGGGTGACTTCGGCGGCTTTGTCGGGCGTGAAGCAAAAATCGATGAAGTTTTTGCAGGTGGCTCTGATCTCCAGATATTCTGGTAAATGACGCCCAGCTTGCCGCATCATCCAAATTGGCGGCGTCTCCGTGATTTGACCTTCTAGGACATCAATCAATTTCATATTGTTAGATCTTGCTTAGCTTATGTTTCGAGGGGTCATAGGCTTTCCCCCAAAGATATCCAAGTCTCCCTTCTACTTCTCTAAAAAGAATTTAAAAATAGGAGTAGATGTAGTGCCTGTGTGAATGTGAGCAAGTTTACGTTTTGTTAGGAGAGTTTAATATCCACGCCGTCAAATAGAACGAGAATTTATATTCCATGAGGATAAATCAATTTTGTATAAAGCTAAGAACAGCTATGCATCACTAAATACCGCCTGTTATTATGATATAAATCAGTGGGTAAATATCAGGATAAGTTTTTTCCTCATGATTCACAATATTAACGAATACGCATGGGATGTGTGGATGATCCGTGTGAATCAAGGAAAATTATACGCATGACTCAGATGTAAAAGGTAGGACTTGCTTTGCTTGTGGACAGGATAGGTGAAACAGGCGACATAGGACGTAACAATCAGAGGAATTAAACCGCAACGACTATGCCAGATCGTAACCCAAACATTGCGATATATTTTCACGTGCATCTTGTCTCAGATTCCACGGGTGAGACTTTGGTTGCGATGATGAAGGCGTCAACGGCGCAATTTGCATCGGCAACAGCGTTAGAGCATCTTCATGCATTGGTGCGGTCTGAACATCAACTTGAGCAAAGCCTTGAGATGATAGCTGCTAAGCCAGGTGTCGTTTTTTATACTTTGGTCAATTCGGATCGCCGCGCCAGATTGGAAGCTTTTTGTCGAGAACGAAATATTCCAGCTGTCTCTATTTTAGATCCGACTTTGAGTGTGTTAGGCCGTTATCTCGGCGCGGCTATGACAGATGAAATCGGGGCACAGAGGAACTTAGATGATGCTTATTATTCCCGTATCGAAGCTCTCGATTTTGCCATGGCTCAGGATGATGGGCAAAATGTAGCGGGTTTGGCGGAGGCAGATATAATATTACTCGGTGTTTCGCGAACATCAAAAACCCCGACGTGTATTTATCTAGCGAACCGAGGCTACAAAACGGGGAATATTCCGCTGGTGCCGGGCGCGCCATTACCCGTGATTTTGGATAAGTTTGAAAAACCGCTTATTGTTGGACTCGTCGCAGCGCCAGATAGGATTGTTCAAATTAGGCAGCAGCGTTTGATGGGATTAAATCAAGTGGGGCAAACTGATTATATCGATCAAGATCTGGTTCGTGATGAAATGCGCGAAGCGAAACGTATGTTCGTTCGTAAGGGATATAGAGTGATTGATGTTACGCGGCGTTCTATTGAGGAGACGGCTGCGCAAGTTATTAATCTGTATAATAAAGCTCGCCCGATGGAAGAGCGCCGCAAAAGCTTGCGCTTATGACCGGCCGTATTATTCTCGCGAGCGGTTCTGCTATTCGCCGCGAAATTTTGGACGGAGCGGGCCTCGACTATGAGGTCATGGTTCGCCCCGTTGATGAAGACGCAATCAAAGATGCGATGCTTTCAGAAAGGGCTCGCCTTAGAGATATCGCAGATGCGCTTGCTGAAGCCAAAGCCATGCGTGTGTCGCGACAAGAGGCAGGTTTTGTTATCGGAGCAGATCAAATTATGGTCATGGATGACACGCTTTTTGATAAGCCTAAAACCATGGATGAGGTTCGCACGCGGCTGCTATCCATGCGCGGTAAAAAGCATGAGTTGATTGGGGCTGTGGTGATTTGCGAAAACGGTGTTCCTGTGTGGCGGCATATGAGCCGGACAAAACTCTGGGTTCGAGATTTTTCGGAAACGTTTCTAGAGTGGTATATTGAAACCGAAGGTGAGGCTTTGATGAAAAGTGTTGGCGCTTACAGGTTCGAAGGACCCGGGGCCCAGCTGTTTAAAAAAGTAGAGGGCGGGTTCTTTGCTATCCTCGGCCTCGATCTTTTGCCGGTGCTTGATTATTTGCGCGTGCGCGGCGTTATTCCATCATGAGCGCGTCGTCGTCAGAGCGGCCTATCCCTAGATTAGCCGGTGTATGCGGCTGGCCGATCCACCATTCTCTATCCCCTATTCTGCATAGCTATTGGCTCAAGGAAATGGGTCTTTTGGGAGCTTATGTTCCGTTTGCTGTAAGCCCAAAAACGGCGATTGAGGCTTTCCGGTCGTTAAAGCAGACCTCTATTTCTGGCGTCAATGTAACGCTACCCCTGAAAGGCGCCGCCTTTAAGGCGGCTGACGTTGCGACGGAAGAAGCGCAAAGGCTCGGTGTCGCAAATTGCTTATATAAATCTCGGGGGCAATTGGTAGCCCATAATACCGATTTAGAAGGTTTTGCAGCGCCGCTAATTGCGAAACGCGGTGTAAGCCGATTGCAAAATGGATCTGCTCTTGTTGTTGGCGCGGGCGGTGCCAGCCGTGCCGTCTTGGGCGCTTTGCTCTCCATGGGCGTTCCGGAAATTTGCCTGATTAATCGAACAGACACAAAGGCAGAAGATCTTGTCAGCCAAGTTCATGTTCCTAGCCTCTACGCACTGCCTTGGGCGCAGCGACAGGAGGCGGTCTTGCGTGCAGACCTGATCGTGAATGCAAGCGCGGCTGGAATGTCGGGTAAGCCGGATTTAGACTTGTCTTTGGAGGGCGGCCGAGAAGGGGCTTTGGTTTATGATCTCATTTATACCCCGCGAGTCACGTCTCTCATGAAAGCCGCCATGAAAAATGGTATGGAAACATTAGGGGGTCTGGAGATGTTAATCGCTCAGGCGCGCCCTAGTTTTAAGCTCTTCTTCGGACAGGCTCCCCTGACGGAGTTAAATCCCAGCGAAATCCTTTTTGAGGCTTTGCGGACAGGGCATAGATGAAGACGATTGGCTTAACAGGCTCTATTGGCATGGGTAAGTCAACGACGGCCCAAATGTTTTTGGAAGCGGGCTGCCCGGTTTTTGATGCCGATGCCGCGGTTCATCGATTATACGCCAAAGACGGGCGAGCCGTTCCGCTTATCCGTGCTGTTTTTCCAGACGCGATTGTCGACGGCGCTGTGGACAGAAAACGCCTGGGAGAACATATGCGGGCTGACCCGTTAAATTTAGAGATACTCGAAAGTTTTATTCATCCTTGGGTCAGAGATTTACGCGCTGAATTTATGAAAACAGCCAAAGCAAGAGGCGCTAAGGCCGTGGTCTTTGACACGCCGCTTTTATTTGAAACGGGCGGCGAAAAACATGTGGATGCTACGGTAGTTGTCACGGCGCCAATCGCTGTTCAGCGTGCTCGCGTTATGGCGCGGCCCGGCATGACTGAAGCTTTGTTCAAAATGATATTATCGAAGCAAATGCCAGATAGAGAGAAGCGAAAGCGGGCAGATTATATTCTCCATACGGATAAAGGGATGGAGGCTGCCCGGGCGGAAGCGAGCGCAGTATTGAAGCGGATATTAGCCTAAATTTTGACCGGATTGGTTAACTTCGGTGATGATCTTCCCAAGACCAATGGTTGACAATTTTAATATAATACGTAGTAATACGTATGGGTGCGCTCCAGGGCGCGGAATGTACCCGTTTCTATCACACTTACTCATGTTGCGCCTATAAAAGGCTTCACGCCACCGCCTAACCCTTTGCGTTAGATGTCGGGCTTGAAGCCGGTTTGACGGCGAAAATATGGTTTCGAAGATCTGTAAATTTGCGGTATTGCCAAAGTCTAAACTTTCATTGGTAGTCTAGATGTTGGCGCAATCTCATCCGGAAAATAAAAAAAGACTCGAGATTTTACGAAGTTTCGGGATTCTCGACTCCGGCGCTGAGAAATCATATGATGATTTAACCCAACTCACGGCCGATATATGCGAAGCGCCGATATGCATCGTGAGTCTGCTCGAAGAAGATCGTCAATGGTTTAAATCTGTAATTGGGTTAGGCATTAGAGAGACAACGATTGATAAATCTATCTGCGCTCATGCGGTTGAACAAGATGATTATCTAGAAATTAGAGACACACGTCTTGATGATCGTACGCGTGATAATCCGCTTTGCGCCGCGACCAAACAACCTATTCTGTTTTATGCCGGCGCGATCTTACGGACGCTTGGCGGATGGCCACTTGGAACACTCTGCGTCCTTGATTACGCGCCGCGCGCCCTTACAGAGCTTCAACAGCGGACTTTGAAAGTCCATGCCAAGAGCATCATCCGGCAATTAGAATTAACACGGGCTCTTGTCGAAGAGGTCAAGGCGGCTCGACCAGAAACTGATGACCCTCGGCCCGCTCAGGCGCTAAGCGCACATCATCAAAAAGCTGAAGATCGGTTTGAAACTTTAACGCCGCGAGAACGAGAAATTATGATGTTGTTTGTAGGTCGATCCGGCAGCCTCTCCAGCAAAGACGTGGCGCGTGAGCTGGGGATTAGTCCGCGTACCGTTGATCATCACCGAGCAAGTATTATGTCTAAAATGTGTGTGGACTCAATCGCGGAGCTTATCGCTGTGACCTTAAAAACTGGTATTTTACGTTAAGCCATAGGCAGAATTGTCTAGGTAAACATACGCATATCAAAAGGTGTTGAAATATAGTAGTCTAGTATAAGTTGTGTGGGTGCTCAATCTTAGAGGCCCTCTCAATCCTACATTTGCTAAGTATATGCGCCCCGTATCTTGGCGAAAGGCCTGACCCTACTCTGTAGTGTCAGGCCACGTATGTGCCCCGGTTTAATAATCTCTTGCGGCTTGCGGTCTTGACCCAGCGGGCAAGTCGTTGTCCTACTCACTCCAAATGTCATTTACCTTTATCCATACAGCGGATTGGCAACTCGGGAAGCGTTTCGGGCAGTTTTCGCCTGAGACGGCGGGCGAGCTACGTTTGGCGCGCCAAAATGTGATTTCCCAAATTTCCGAAGCAGCAAGAGAATTTGGCGTGAAACACATCTTAGTGGCTGGCGATGTGTGGGATAGCAAAATCCCGTCAAACACAACCCTGCGGCAACCGCTGGCGATTTTAGGCGAGGCGTCTGATCTACAGTGGTGGCTTTTGCCGGGGAACCATGATCCAGACGGGCCTGACGGACTTTGGGATCGGATTGATGCGATTAAGCCTGAGAATGTCCATAGCTTGCGAAAGGCTGAGTCCGTTGAAATCGAACCTGGCGTATTTATTTTGCCCGCGCCTTGGGTTCGTATTCAGCACGGAGAAGATTTAACGGCTTGGATGGCTGGGTGCCAGACGCCAAAAGGGGCCCTCCGGATCGGGCTGGCCCATGGCGGGGTTTGTGGCTTCGGGTCTGATGCGCAAAATGGGCGCGAAATCATTCCTCCGGATCGTGCAAAAACTGCCCGGCTGGATTATCTGGCTTTAGGCGACTGGCATGCAAGAGCAATGATTTCGCCGCGGTGTTTTTATCCTGGAACGCCGGAGCCTGACAGACATAAATCCGGCGCGCGAGGTCAGGTGCTGGCTGTGACAATACTACAGGCGGGGCAGGACCCAAAAATTGCCGATGTTCCGACCGCGAATTATGATTGGCCCCAGCAAAATCTCTCATTTGAACCTGAAACGGCGCGAGAGCAATTGGAGCGCCTTCGAACGAACCTAACCCAAGGGCATCCGTTAAGACGCACCCATGTTCGCCTAAATGTCTCGGGAGAGCTGACGGCGGCGGATTGGCGGGCGTTTGAACAATTCACCGAAGAGATGTCGGGGGAATGTGCATCTTTTGATGTTCGAGGCGCTGGCGATGTCAGGCTTGTTGTTATCGCAGAAGACATTGAAGCCCTTGATGCGCAAGGTTCTGTCCGAGAGGCAGCAGAGGCTCTGGCTGCGCGATCCAATGACCCTGATCTCTCAAAAAGGGATCGGCAGACTGCCTCAGATGCGCTGCGTTTACTTTTCCGCTATGCAGGGGAAAGCGCATGAGGATTAAGCGCTTGAGCTTTCGCAATGTCGGCCCTTTTAGCCGCGAGGGCGTGCGGCTCGACGGGTTTTCTGACGGGCTGAATGTGGTTTGCGAAACGAATGAATTTGGAAAATCGACGATTTTGACAGCGCTCGAGATGATCTTGTTCAAGCCTTTTTCTAGCACAGATAAACATATCAAGGCCTTGCGGAGTGCCGGATCCGATGACCCCGTGGAAGGCGAGATTGTCTTCTCTGCAGAGGGGCGAGAATACCGTTTTTATAAGCGATTTCTAAAACAAAAATCGGCGCGTCTTGAAGATAGGCGGACAGAGGAAGTTCTCGCGGTGGACCGCTCTGCCGAAGAACGCCTTTCGGAGCTTTTAAGATCGGACCGTTATGTCGGCGGTCCGTCAGGATTGCTTTGGGTCAGGCAAGGCACATCCATGGACGGCATTGCCGATGATGGCCAAATTGCTTCTCGACTTGAAGGTGAATTAGGGACGTTAATTGGCGGTGCGCGGGGCAGAGATTATCTCGCCAGAGTGGAAGCAGAACTCGCCATCAGCCTGACAAATACAGGACAAGAGAAAAAAAATGGTCCTCTTCGCAATGCGCGCGAAGCCGTTGCTGCCACGGACGCAAAATTGGAGGACGCAAAACGTCTGCGAGATCAAACAATGTCCTTTGGCGTCGAGCTGGAAAAAGTGACCGCTGAGATTGGTCGTTTAATGCGCGATGCTGAAGACACAAGACGTCCTGCACAAATTAAAGAAACACAAGCTGCCATGATGGGCGCTCAAAGCTTTGCCAATGAGCTGGAACTTGCGCAGGCTAAGCACGCAGAGGCTGAGAGCAAGGCAGAACGGGCAGCCCGCCGACAAGATGATTACATTCGATCGCTGATGAGTTTCGATGAAACGTCCAAAGAATTGGCGGAAACAATCGCCATACATCAAAATGAAATATCTGAAATTCAGGCAGCCCAAGCTAACCGGGCCGAACTTGTTGAGACTGTGTCTAACTTAGAGGCCCGACTGGAAGACGCGGCGCATAGACATAATAAGAGAGAGACATATGCGCGCGATCAGCAGCGCTTTGAATTGCTTCGCAAAGACCGCGAGCAGATGAATGCCAGGCTAGAGCATTTGAATGAGCTTGAAAGTGAGCTCGGCAAGCTGACGCAGATGATGTCTGATTTGCCTGCGATTGCCCGCCGAGACCTTGACGCATTACGGCAGGCGGGCGAGGTGTTGCGGCAATGTGAGTCAGATCTGGCTGCGCTGTCGACGCAGCTTTATTTGGAGCTATCACCTGAGGGCGGGGGGAAGGTCACGCTACTAGACGGAACGGTCGTAAAAAGCGGGCCAGTGGAGCTGTCAGGAGACTCGGGATTGCTCATTCAGGGCGTTGGACAGCTGAGAAGTGATGATCAAAAATTGAACGAAACAACTAAGCACCGGGACAAAGCCAAGGCGGAGTACACGGCGCTATTATCGCGATTGGGCGTCTCGGATGTTGCTGATGCTGCCAGAATTGCGGATGAGAGATATAATATTGAACAAACGCGCAAACGCGCCGCCGCAGACATCGCGCGTCTCGCCCCCGAAGGACGCCAAGCCGTGGACGCACAAGCGCTGGCCTTAGAGACAGATGCGCAGAAGTTGGCAGACATCTTAGAGGAAAGCGGCGTGGAGCTGACAGAGATTGACAATGACGATGCTTTTGAATCCTTAAGAGCTCACCGTGCTAAGTTGGAGGTGATTGATGAAGCTTTGGAGCGCCGCCGCCATATAGCGGCGGAATCCCAAACCCTTCAGGCGCGATTGACAGAGCGCCTTAACGGGCTCGGATTGCCGGAGGATGAGGCAGCCCGGAAAGCGAAAGCTGATGAATTTGCGCGGGATAAATTGAAAGCAGAATCAGACTTGCGCGCGCTTTCAGCAAATGTGGACGCCGTAAAAGCCCGCGCACCTGCACAGAGTTTAGAGATGCTCCAGGCAAAAGTTATACGCCTCGAGCAAAGTGCATCATATGCGCAAGAGCGTCTCGAGCAGCTTAAGACTCAAGAGGCGGGTCTGCGGGCACGGCGCGACGCAGCCTTTGAAGGCGGCGATGCAGACGGCACGGTTGATGCATTGGCCGCGCAGCTAGAAACCCAAAAAGAAGAGCTCGCTCGCCAGATTCAGGCGAAAGATGTGCGGGTCTTGTTGCGGGACACTTTGATTGCGACACAGACACGGTTGCGCGAGGCTTATACGGCGCCGGTCACGCAGGAGCTTGCGCCGCTGCTGGCGCGCGTCATTCCGGGTGCCGAAGCAGGGCTAAGTGAAAATTTGGGCGTCGATACCGTTTTGCGGAATGGAAAATTAGAAGCGCTCAATCAACTCTCTGGAGGCACGCAGGAGCAATTCGCGATTCTCACTCGCCTTGCCTATGCGCGGCTATTGGCGAAAAGCGGTGCGAGTGCTCCGGTCATTTTGGACGACGCTTTGGTCTATGCCGATGATGCCCGCCGTGATGCGATGTTTGATGTGCTCGGTCTCGTGAGTTCGGGCGAGCGCCCTATCCAAGTCATCTATTTGTCATGCCATGCTGGGGCGACCCGGAATCTTGGCGGAACTCGGTTGACCCCAAAGTCTTGGCCAGCCTCGCTGCACGGCGCGAGGGATAGACAGATGGCACCGAAATCTTAGAGACCGATGCTGCGGTAATGTAGCGCGATATCGTTGATTGCGACATAAAAGGCCGCCGTGCGTAAATCTTCAAGCTCCGGTTTTTCTTTCAGCGTATCGCGAATATTGCGATATGCTAAACGCATCGTATCATCGAGGCCGGCCCTAACGAGATCCAACTCATCTGCGCCGTCTAAATATTTTGATTTAAAGCCGCGTGTGAATTTCATGCCTTGTTTTTCTAGCGCTGTAATGAGCGCGTTATTGCGGCCTTCCTCATAACGGCGCTGCAAACGACCAAAGCGGATTTGGTTGATATTTTTGACCCATTCGAAATAAGACACGGTCACGCCGCCCGCATTCGCAAACATATCTGGAATAATGACGATGCCGCGATCGCGGAGTATTTTATCAGCCTTAGCCGTGACGGGCCCATTCGCAGCCTCGATAATGAGCTTGGCTTTAATGTCATGAGCATTGTTGAGATTAATCACAGATTCCAGAGCCGCAGGAATCAGGATATCGCATTTATCTGCCAACGCGGTTTCGTCTTGACTGACCGTACCACCTTCAAAATCGGTCAGCGGTGCGCCGGATTGCATATGTTCTTTAAGCGCCTTTATATCGAGTCCGTCATTACTTCGGATGACGCCATCTCGTTCAATGACAGTGACAATTTTGGCTTCATCCTCGGTAGAGAGGAACAAGGCTGCGTGATAACCCACATTACCTAAGCCTTGAACAACAATTTTCTTTCCCTTTAATTCGCCGCGCATATTGGCAGCTTTCACATCATCGCGATGACGGAAAAACTCTTGCAAAGCGTATTGAACGCCGCGCCCTGTGGCTTCGACACGCCCCATAATGCCGCCTAAATGGACCGGCTTTCCGGTGACGCAGGCGACGGCATCAATATTCTCATTATTTAGGCGTCGATATTCGTCAGCCATCCAAGCCATCTCCCGTTCACCCGTTCCCATGTCGGGGGCAGGAACATTGAGGGACGGATGAATCAGGTCGCGCCGAGCAAGCTCAAAGGTGAAGCGCCGGGTGATGCGCTCGAGTTCCTCTTCATTCCAGTCATTTGGATTTATACAAAGCCCGCCTTTCGAGCCGCCAAAGGGCACGTCGACCAGCGCGCATTTATAAGTCATCAGAGCCGCGAGGGCCTCGACTTCATCTTGATTGACGCCCAAAGAATAGCGAATGCCGCCTTTCACTGGCTCCTTATGTTCGGAGTGAACTGAGCGGTAGCCGGTAAAAGTGTGGATATCGCCCCGAAGCTTGACCCCAAAACGGACGATATAGGTGGCGTTGCAGACCCGGATTTTCTCGATCAGCTTGTCGGAAATATCCATAAAGCTGGCGGCGCGGTTGAACATAAGTTCAACGGATTCACGAAATCCGAGTTCATGGGTGGGTGCCTTGGACATGAAAGACCTCTTTTGGACAAATCATTTAAAAAATTATCTCTGCGTAACCTTTGGACTGCGCAAAATTTACTTCGATTTTCTTAATTCGGCACAAAAACACATCACATTCAGCCAGGCTGCGGTTGGTTTTCGCCTGTCAGTCGCCGTTTGCAGGCTTAACGCCGTTTTAGGTTTTATAAACAATAACCCCAGTTTCGAGAGAGGCTTATGTCGATGAGCCTATTCAAATTGGGACAGTAATTATGAGCGAGCCGACACACACAAATCCGGTCGCCGTGCCTTGGACACCGGAAATGACAGGACAAAACGCGCCCGTTGCGCCGCAATCCGTTGGGCCGGGTCAGCCTATGCCGCCCCATCCTCCTCAGCCCTATCCAGCGCATAGCCAGCCTGCCTATCAGGGCAGTCACGCCCAATCGCAACCCCAATCGCCGCAAGCTTATTCGGCCAACCCCGCAGCTCAGCACAGCCCGCAACAGGCGCCGCAACCGCCAGTTCAATACGCCCAGCCGCAGCCTGTCCATCAACATGCGCCGGCCCAGCCCGCTTACATTCAACATGGTCAGCCACAATCGCGCGTTCAGCCGCAACAGCCTTACCGTCAGGCAGAGCCTGCCGGGACCGCTCAGCAGCCGATGCAATATCGCGAGCCGGGGAATAGTCCTCCGCAGTCGTCCTCTGCGTTCGCACCACAACTGCAGCAGGCCGCACATCAAGGAATTGCTGAACCTGCAGCCCGCGGAGGTCTTTTGAGCCGGCTTTTAAAGCGCTCGCCGCGGCCAGATCAAAATGGGCACAACGCCGGGATTGGGCAAATGGGGGGCCGGATGGCCGCCCATATGCCAAGTCAAATGCAAAATGCTGCGGCGCAAGTTACGGCGTCGGGGCAGGCTTTGTCAGACGTGCGGCCCCGGTCAGGGTCATTGTTCAACAAGAACTTCTTTTTGGGCGCAATGACGGGTCTCGTTGTTGGGGCTTTTGTTCTGCCACTGATTATTAATACGATCGCTGGTGACACTTCCTCGCAAACGCAAGCCGCAGCCCAATTCCAGCCTCCTATTGAGGGGGCTTTGAACGAGCCTTTGAATAGTGGCGAGCCGACATTTCTGGATGCGGCGATTTCAGCCGATGAGTCCTAACTTTTCAGACGGAGCTATCGGCCGCTACTAGGTATTTTTTCCGGCTTTCCTGTCGCGCGCTTTTAAGAGGCGTAAGCGAAGCGCGTTGATTTTAATAAAACCGCCTGCGTCCGCTTGGTCGTAAACATCATCCTCTTCGAAAGTGACATGTTCTTGGCTATAAAGGGAGTATTCGGATTTACGTCCGACAATGTCGACATTCCCTTTATAGAGTTTCAAGCGGACGGTCCCTGTCACCAGCTCTTGTGACTTATCAATCGCCGCCTGCAGCATTTCCCGTTCCGGCGAATACCAATATCCATTATACACCAGCTCGGCATATTTCGGCATGAGCTCATCCTTGAGATGGCTTGCGCCTTTATCCATCGTGATTTGCTCAATGCCCCTATGGGCCATCAGTAGAATGGTGCCGCCGGGGGTTTCGTAAACGCCGCGAGATTTCATCCCGACATAACGGTTTTCCAGCAGGTCCAAGCGGCCAATGCCATTTGCGCCGCCAAGCTCATTGAGCCGTGTCAGGATCGTCGCGGGCGACATAGCTTCGCCGTCAATTGAAACTGCGTCGCCCCGCTCAAATCCGACCTCTATATAGGTCGCCTTATCGGGGGCCTCTTCAGGCGAGACGGTTCGCTGGTATATATATTCCGGCGCTTCTTCGAAGGGGTCCTCAAGGACTTTGCCTTCAGA
>CALDTL010000118.1 GCA_937923965.1 uncultured Caulobacterales bacterium | reverse complement strand
TTGGCACAATTGACGATATTGATCAGCTCGCGGGGAAACGCGGCGACCGTCAATCTTCTGCAGGGCAGCTGGAAATTACGGCTGTTCTGATGGAAAGCTTTGCCGGTGCGAATACAGTTGTGCGCGGGAATTGTACCTTTGGGATGTTCTCCAACTATCCAGAAAATGTGGATGATGCGCTGCGTCAACGCGCGGGGGCACGCTTCCTCGTGGATGGTCCGCAATCACGCGAAGACTATATTGATATTCTCCACATTTTGATGGGGAAGAACCACAAAATCCCTGTCGGCGATCACAAGCTGTTTGAGACGCAACAGCTGAAAAAAGCGGTCGCCCGCAGTTTCGAAGCCCATAGCAAACCTCAAGAAGACGGCTTGATAAAAGTCTATGAGCAGACGACCAAAGAGCTTGGAAAATTAGATACGCTCGCCAAAATTGGGACCTATTTGGATAATATTCAAAATGTAGATGAGCGCTTCACGGGCCGTGCGATAAAAAATATCACAGATGCCATCAAAGTCCGCGCCATGGATTTTGAACTCCCCGATGAGTGGATGGAGAATCCCGACCTCTTCTTGCTCAAAGATTATGACACCAAGAAAGACATGATTTCTGACCTGTCAGTCCCCATCACCGTCGATATGGTCCTGCAAGAGATTAACCGCTACGCCGACTCCGAATTCCGCTATGCCGATAAGTCGGATGAGGTCGCGATTGAAAATATGGTGCGTGACTTTGGGCGGAATGAAGAAGCGAAGAAGCGATATTTGGCGAGTAAGAAGTGAAAAAACGACTCGTCATGCGTGTTATTTTAACAGCCCTCGTTGTGGGGGGCGTTTATTTTCTATCTTTTTCCGATAGCTCTAGAAAATTTCTTATTATCCTGCCTATATTAGTTTCTACATTTTTTATCCCCCATGGTAAAACTAGCCTGCCACAATTCTGCGCTCTTATGTTTTTAGCTTCCTTATTATTTTACCTAATAGTTTTGCTATTAGTCGAAACTGGGTCACCAATCTCTTCATCATGGGCATATGCGCTAATTGTAACAATTTGGGCTGGGGTTGTACGTTTGATACATACCATTAATTTGAGAGGTGTTGCCCAATGATGCGTCTCGTCAAAGCTGGGCTCATGTTTGGGAACCTCTATGAGGTGTCTTCGCCAGCATTGGTGGAGCGGTATAATCGCGCGCTGGAACATCTGACGGGCAAGACGACGGCGCTGACCGAGTTTCATATTGATATTGTCGGAGCCTCGCCAGAGATCGCGCATGAGCTGGATGACGAGCTATATCTGAACCCCCACGGCGCAAACCAAATGTTTATTTTGCTCTCGACGGATCAGAAAACTGCGCCGCTGCTCAATTCGCAATTCTCAACCTCGCGTTCAATTCTAAAGCAATATATCGAAGAAAATGAAAACCAGCTTTTCGCCCTGACCGCGCGCGAAGCGGTGGCAGGGGAGTTGATGAACTCGGTCTTTAAACTCGATGAGCCAGCGGATCTGCTCGATATTAACCGCGTCGAAATCACCGCTGATACCACCCAAGCCCATGTCGCCGAGGCCGAAGAGCTGAGCGCGCAGATTGACCGTTTTGTCACGGATGAAGATGCGTGGTGGGATGATGTGCTCATTGCGGAGATGATTGAGCTCGCCAAACGCACGGGCAATATTCAACGTAATCCCGTGAAGCTCGACAGCAAGATTTATGTGCAAGGCAATTATTTCACCTCGCATTTTGGCGGGGTTTATGTGTTCCGCGATGCGAATGTGCCAACCATCATTGCCCGCGAAAAAATCGAAGGCTTAGACGAGACGGATATTGATCAAGTTCTGACATTTGACGACCGCGAGGGCATTGCTAATTGGCTCCGCGACGAGGGACTCTCGCAACTCATCGTGCAGCGTCCGAGCGAAGATAGTGCTTTGATTATTCGCCAGAAAATGGATTTTATTGTTGTCTCGACGGCCGCGGATCAGGGGCATGATCTATCGGGTCTATCCCGCCAAAATATGCGCACGCTAGAGCGGCGTTATGCCAACCAACTTCCGCCCGAATTTACGGGGTTGATGGAAGTCTGGCGCTGGGCCTCCTTGGGCGGACGTGTACCGCGATTGGGTCCGGCCCATCCGGCCTTTTTCTACGCCTTGCGCGGATCGCATCATCCGGACCGTGATCTCGTGAACATGTTGCTGACGGATTTATCGCGTTTGGATTTCCGGCAGCTGTTCATCTGCCATAAGCCGCTTTTCTATGAAGCTTATCAAGGTTGGTCGGAGTCCAAGAAAGACTTTGTTGTCCGCTTTTTGCAACAGGAATATGCGATGGATAAAGCTGGCGCGCGCGAGGATTTATTCGGCACGGAGCCGAGCATGACAGATGCCGCGCCTGCGCCTAAACCTGTCCCGCCGCTGCGCGGGCCGACCATGACACGTATTGTTGATGATGAACTTTTAGAGGTGGATATTGAGACCGGACGTGTGCGTATGCCCGCGACCCCGTATGTTAGCCCCTGGGGGCCGGGCCCAAATTCTAAAAGAAAAAAAGGCAGACGAAGGAGATAATTCATGTTCATATTAGTGCGAAACATCGTGATTATTTTTCTTTTGCTTAGCGTTGCATATGCCATCCTCAGTTTCACGGCGCGCGTAAGACAGCGTGTTCAGTTGGAAGCTGAGTATAAAACGCAATCTGATTTGCGCCAGCAGTCGGAGGACAAAGAGGTTTTTATCGCGCGCGGCATGAAACGCTACGGGCGCTCTTATAAACCGAAATTGATTTTGGGCGTTTATGTTATCCCCGGTCTTGTTATCGGGCTTTTGATTTATTTAGCGCAATTTGGTTAGGGAAAAACGATGAACTTTTTAAAACACATACCTGCCATACTGTTG
>CALDTL010000117.1 GCA_937923965.1 uncultured Caulobacterales bacterium | reverse complement strand
CGCCCGTTCATCACGCCGTAGATACCTGCAGGGAGAAGGCGCGCTGCGATGATTGCACCGCCGAGATTAAATGTTCCGTCAGAACGTCCCAAAGACCACGGGCGCATGGCTCCGGTGAGGACGACGGTCTTCCCGAGCGCTTCACGCTCCAAATATTGGGCGGTTTTTTCCATTGTGCCTGTGCCATGAGTGATGACGAGCCGCTTTTCCGGCGCGGATTGGATGGCGCGCAAGATTTTCGCGCGGTCAATATCGGTCATGTCCAAACTATCGATTTGCATGAGGGTCTGGAAGCGGCTGATGCGGGCGCGGCCTTGGTCAAAGATGTCTGGAACGCGTGTCGCGCCGTCTAATATCAGCGCTTCCGTTGCCGTGTCATGCACCTTGTCCAAGGTGCCGCCCGTAATCAACACCCCGACGGGATCTCTGCTCGGGAGCGGCGGCATTAGTTGCTCTGGAAGATATAACGTTTGCGGACATCCCTTGCTGGGACGGGCCGCCCATTTATCGTTTTAGGATTAAACCGAGTGCGCTTTGCTGCACGCAGGGCCGCGCGGGTAAAATCTTTCCGGTAGCGTTCAGCTTTAATGTCTACGAGCTCTGCATCATCGACGCGGCCATCTTCCCCAATATTCATGGACACAGTGACAATGGCGTCAATCTTACGGCGCTTTGCATTTCGAGGATAACTCGGGCTCACATTACGGCGCACGCTAGGTTGCTTGATGATATCCTTGGGCGCTTCCACAATGACAGGCGGCGGCGGCGGCGGCGGAACGTAGATTGGCTTGGTGACCGCCATTCTCGGCGGGGCCCCTGCCAGCGTGTCTGATGGGACATTTTCGGGGATTGGGCTTTTGCCTGCTTCGAGGCGGCGATCCGGGAGAGCATCGACCGCCTTGGTGCCATTCAATTTCTCCTTTAGCTCCAGCAGCTCTTCCCCGCGTCCACCCAGCAACCGTCCATTCCACCGTGCCTCATAGGCTTCCATTACGCTGCGCTTATCACCGAGGGCCATTCGGTCGTCATAGATCGCGCCGGACAGTGTCTCCCAATCTCGGAGTTCTGCCGCATTAATGACGTCCAACTGATCTTCAATCGCGTCTTGCCGGTCGGTATCCGGAAAAGCATTTTGATAGTCTAAAAGCCGTGCGCGCCGCACTGCGGGGTTGGACTCGGACAAAGCCTTTAAATATGCCGCACGAGAGGCCGGCGTTTCAATCGTTTGGCCGGGCGCGACTTGCTGTCCGGGACTAAACAACCAGACGAAAAAAAAGACCAGACCAGCCAGCGCCGCGCCAATAATAAAAGGCAGAACGGACCAACGCGGGGGAGCGAGGGCCTCTTCATCATCTTGTTCATCGATCACCTGATACATAAGCCTATTTATAGGCGAGTTTTTCGGGGACGCTATTGAAATTGCCACGTTCGCCGCGCAGAAGCTGCATTATGAGCGCCACAGCCCCGATTGATAAGAATTCCCATGTCGTTTTAGTCGATGGGTCCGCCTATATTTTCAGAGCCTATCACGCATTGCCGCCTCTCACGAATAAAAATGACGGCACGCCCGTCGGGGCCGTGGCGGGATTTTGTAATATGCTGTTCAAACTCATGAACAACCAGACAGATTTGGACCGCCCCACCCATTTCGCCGTGATCTTCGATGCGTCAGGCAAGACATTTCGGAATGATATTTACGATCTTTATAAAGCCAATCGGGGCGAGACGCCTGAAGATTTGATTCCGCAATTTCCTTTAACGCGAGAGGCGACAATTGCTTTTGGCGCGGCTTCCGTTGAGATGACCGGGTTTGAAGCGGATGATCTCATCGCGACCTATGCACGAATTGCGGATGAAGCTGGCGCGCGCTGCACGATCATTAGTTCAGATAAAGACCTGATGCAGTTGGTGACGGAAAATGTGATCATGCGCGACCCGATGAAGAACAAAGACATCGGGATCAAAGAAGTCGAAGAGAAATTCGGCGTCACGCCAGACCGCGTAATTGATGTGCAAGCTTTGGCAGGCGATAGCGTCGATAATATTCCGGGGGTGCCAGGGATTGGCGTAAAAACGGCGGTCTTGCTGCTGAATGAATACGGTCCTCTGGAAGAGCTGCTTGAGCGCTCCCATGAAATTCCGCAAAAGGGTCGCCGCGAGAAGATGATGGCGAATAAGGAAAATGCGCTTTTGTCTAAAGTGCTCGTGACCCTAAAGGATGATATTGACCTAGAGGTTCCGATTGAAGACCTCGCCGTGACCGACCCTGATGTCGATGTCTTGTTTGATTTTTTGGAGCGCATGACCTTTCGCACGCTCACCGCCCGCGTGCGCGCGGCATTAGGGGAAGGCAAAACAGACGGGTTACGCAAGGATGATAGCGCGCCGCAACCATCCGCGCCGGGCGAAAGGACGACGCCTGAAAATGTAAATTTTGACCGCTCAAAATATGTTTGCATTCAAGACGCGAATATCTTGCAAGATTGGGTCGACCGGGCCTTGACCAAAGAGGTCATTGCCGTGGACTTGGAAACCAATAGCCTCGATTCCGCCGCCGCCAAAATGGTCGGGGTCTGTTTGGCGCTGGATGATAATGAGGCTTGTTATATCCCGCTCGCGCATGTGGGTGCTGGAAATTCCGCCGATGCGGGTGATATGTTCGGCGGCGCCGCGCCAAAGCAAATTCCAATGGATAAGGCCCTGAAAATTTTAGAGCCCTTACTGCACGCGCCGCATGTATTGAAAGTCGGGCAAAATTTCAAATATGACCTCGGGCTTTTCCAGCGCTATGGCCTAAACCCAGCACCCTATGATGATACAATGTTGATCTCATATGCTTTGGAGGCCGGACTGCGGGGCCACGGCATGGACACCATGTCAGAGCTGTTTTTCGGGCATAAGCCGATTTCGTTCAAAGAGATTGCGGGCACGGGTAAGAAGCAGAGAACATTTGATGAAATTGAATTAGATGTTGCGACACCTTATGCCGCCGAAGATGCGGATGTGACCTTGCGTTTGTGGAAATTCTTGAAGCCAAAGCTCGCGTTGGAAAATGTCGCAACCGCTTATGAAACACTGGACCGTCCGCTGCCCGCCGTTGTCGCGACAATGGAAAATCAAGGCATCAAGGTTGACCGCGCCGAGCTGAACCGCTTGTCTGGTTTATTTGCGCAGAAAATGGCGCAGCTTGAAGACGAAGCCTACGATTTGGCGGGGACGAAATTTAATATAGGGTCGCCAAAACAAATCGGCGAAATCCTCTTTGATAATATGGGGCTTGAGGGCGGGAAAAAAACGAAAACAGGCGCTTGGAAAACGGGCGTAGATGTTCTCGAAAAACTTGCCGACGAAGGCCAAGCCTTACCGCGTATTGTTCTCGATTGGCGGCAATATTCCAAATTGAAATCTACCTATACGGATGCGCTCGTCGAGCAAATTAATCCAGATACGGGCCGCGTCCATACGAGCTATTCTTTGGCTGCGACGACGACGGGGCGTCTGTCTTCCTCTGACCCAAACCTGCAAAATATCCCAATCCGCACGGAAATGGGCCGCAAGATCCGTGATGCTTTTGTTGCAGAAACGGGCCATGTTTTGGTTGCCGCTGATTACTCACAGATCGAACTGCGGCTCCTCGCGCATATCGCTGATCTGAAAACGATGAAACAGGCTTTTGCGGATGGCGTCGATATTCACGCGCTCACGGCCAGCGAGATGTTTGGCGTGCCGCTCTCTGAGATGACGCCAGAGATCCGCCGCAATGCCAAAGCCATTAATTTCGGGATTATTTACGGGATTTCCGCCTTTGGCCTCGCGAAGAATATCGGCATCAGCCGCACGGAGGCCTCCGCTTATATCAAAACCTATTTTGAAAAATTCCCGGGCATCAAAGATTATATGGAAGAGGCGAAAGCCGAAGCCCGCGAATATGGCTTCATTACTACTATTATGGGCCGGAAATGCCACATCAAAGGCATTCGCGATACCAATCAAATGTCCCGCGCCTTTGCCGAGCGCCAAGCGATCAACGCGCCCATCCAAGGCGCTGCTGCAGACATCATGCGCCGCGCCATGATAAAAATGCCAAAGGCGATTGAAGGCGTGGAGGGCGCGAGGCTCTTGCTACAGGTCCATGATGAACTCGTCTTTGAAGTCCCAGAAGACAAAGCGGCAGCGCTCATAGATATTGCGGTTCCAACAATGCAGACGGCTCACCGCCCCGCTATAGATATTAGCGTGCCTTTATTGGTCGAGGCAAATGCCGCCAAGAATTGGAACGATGCGCATTAGGGTCTTAATCGCGGTCATTATATTATCCGATATATTGCCCGGCTGCGCAGGGAAGATTGATATGAAAACAGGTCAAACTCTCTCCGGACAGCCGCCTCTCGTCATCGCGCATCGCGGGGCGTCGGGGGTTTTGCCAGAGCATACTCTGCCCGCTTACGCGCGGGCGATCGATATGGGCGCGGATTATATTGAACCTGACCTTGTGATTACCAAGGACGGGCATTTGGTGGCGCGGCATGATCGTTATCTGTCTGGGTCTACCAATATTTCAGACATGCCCGAATTTGCAGACCGCCGCCGGAGCGATCCGTCGCATGAGGGTTTAGACTGGTTCATTGAAGATTTCACCCTCGCCGAGATTAAGACCCTCAAAGCCAGACAGCCTCGTGAGGGGCGGCCAAAAGGTTTCGATGATCAATATGATATTCCGACATTTGACGAGGTCATGGCGCTCATTGCGCGCCGCTCCGCAGAGACGGTTCGCCGTATTGGCGTCTATCCCGAAACCAAACAACCTAGCGCTTTTGCGGCCGCCGGTTTGCGCCATGACGAGGCAATGTTGGAAACACTGGCCAAACATGGATATGATGGGGAGGGCGCAGCTGTGTTTCTCCAATCTTTCGAAATGGAAAATCTTGCGCGCCTGAAGTCCCAGACCTCGCTGCCGTTGATTTTCCTGACGGAGACCCGCCCTGATTTCGGCGAAATTGCCAAAATTGTTCACGGCGTCGGGCCATACAAGAAACTCCTGCTGGACGATTTAGGCGAGGATACGGGTTTTGTTGCCGCCGCTCACGCCGCGGGATTAGCCGTGCATCCGTGGACATTTCGAGACGACCAAATCGATGCAAAGTTTCCCGATATAGACACAGAGCTCAAAGCCTATTACGGGCTCGGCGTGGACGGTGTGTTCTCAGACTTTCCCGATACGGCACTGCGCGTGCGCCATAACTTGAATATTAAGGGCTTACAGGACTAAACATGACCCAACTCATCCTCATCCGTCACGGTCAATCCCAATGGAATTTGGAAAACCGGTTCACGGGATTTCACGATGTCGGCCTGACGAAAACAGGCCTGAAAGAAGCTGATAAAGCCGCCAAGCTCATCAAGAAAGAAGGCATTATTCTGGATGTCGGCTTTACGAGCTTTCAGCGCCGCGCGATCAAAACGCTTTGGTTGACGCTGGAAGGCATTGATCAATTGCATATTCCCGTCACGAAAAGCTGGCTCCTCAATGAGCGTCACTACGGCGCGCTGACGGGACTGAATAAGCAAGAAACACGCGACAAACATGGCGATGAGCAAGTCCATATCTGGCGCCGTAGCTTTGACGTGCCGCCGCCGCAGATTGACGAGACATCAGAGTTTCATCCGTCCAAAGATCCGAAATATAAACATATCGCGCCGGAGCTACTGCCCACTGGCGAGAGTCTCAAAATGACGACCGAGCGGGTCCTGCCTTACTTTAAGGAGCAAGTTGTGCCGCATCTTAAAGCCGGGTCAAATGTCATCATTTCTGCTCATGGAAATTCTCTGCGCGGGATTTTGAAAGAAATTTTCGACGTGCCGGATGCGGATATTCCCGGGTTCGAATTTCCAACGGGTAACCCGCTTCTGATTGAGATGGAACATGGCACGCTGAATATTACCTCTGCGCGTTATTTGGATGAAAGCCGCGCGAAAGAGCTGCCTGATGTTGCAGCTGCGAAGACGGCCGCTCCGAAAAAATCGGCCCAGAAAAAAACGGCCAAAAAGAAGGCCGCTAAGAAGAAGCCTTCCAAGAAAAAGCCTGCCAAGAAAAAGAGT
The DNA here is from genome assembly GCA_937923965.1 of uncultured Caulobacterales bacterium. GTDB lineage: Bacteria > Pseudomonadota > Alphaproteobacteria > Caulobacterales > Maricaulaceae > Litorimonas. The sequence goes on along the minus strand of CALDTL010000117.1, from coordinate 1,264 downwards.
GCCTAAGCCCACACTCGAAACAGATGAAGACTACATGCGGCGCGCCCTCAAATTGGGCGCGGCGCAATCTGGCCGCACGGCAGAAAACCCGGCGGTGGGCTGCGTCCTCGTCAGGGACGGGGAGATCGTCGGCGAGGGCGCGACCCAGGACGGCGGCCGTCCTCATGCCGAAACTGTGGCGCTCCAAGTTGCGGGCGGCCAAGCGCGCGGCGCAACCGCTTATGTCACGCTCGAGCCCTGTAGCCATTACGGCCAAACAGCCCCTTGCGCCAATGCACTAATCGAGGCGGGGATTACCCGCTGCTTCATCGCGGTCGTTGATCCCGATCCCCGCGTAAACTGGCGCGGCGCCGCGCTTCTACAAGAAGCGGGCATAGATGTGCGGGTGGGGTTGTGTGAGAGGGAAGCGCTCGAGGCGCATGCGGCATTTTTTGCGAGGGTGGGGAGATAATTTTGGCCTGTGCTGAAACGCGAACAGAGGTGTTGAATATAAGCTAGCGAATCTGCGAATCTCTTTTGGCAAAACGTCAAAAGGAGATAAATATGTTAGTAGAAATGATAGTTACTGTAATATCGAGGCTTATCGTCCGTATCATTTGGTAATTTATTCGCGATCGGTTTTAGATTGTGCGGGCAATTACTTAGCAGCGTAACGACTCGTCAAATGTCCAAAGACACAATTTAAAATCCGTCATTGCAAGACTTGTTCTTGCAATCCATGGATCCCAAGAACAAGTCTTGGGATGACGGGGCGAGAAAGTGTAACGCGGGCGCGTCGCTACTCCCCAATCCCATAGCTCAAATTCACGCTGACACTTAGCGTTTGATCGCCTGCGCTGATGGGGGTGACGGCGTCGCCCATTTCCATGCGAGAGGCCGCCATCATCCTCGGCTGCGGGGGCATGCCGCCGCCCCGGCTTTCATTAATCGACAACAGCGGGCCGAGTTTGACGCCCGCAGCGGCGGCCATGCCCTCGGCTTTTTCTTTAGCTTCGCGGATTGCATTTTCTCGGGCCTCATCCAAAGCGTTTTTCGGATCTTTCACGGAGAAACTTACCCGGTTGATATTATTGACGCCCGCCCGCACGAGCGCGTCGAGCATGGGGCCGACTTGTTCAATATCATCTGATTTTACCGTCACCGTGTTGCGCGCTTCATAGCCTTTAAGGGTCGGGTTCCTGCGGTCTTTATAATCATATTGCGGCGGGAGGGATAGCTGGCTGGTCGTGAGGTTTTTCTTCGGAATACCCGCCGCTTCTAATTC
>CALDTL010000116.1 GCA_937923965.1 uncultured Caulobacterales bacterium | reverse complement strand
CGCGCGATTTATAAAAGCCTGGCAGGACCTCCAGAGCAGCTATTACTTTATCCCGGGCCTTATGGGGCTCGGGTCTATTATTTTGGCCTATCTCACAATTTACCTTGATCAGGTTTACGGTCTCAAGGTCAGTGAATTTGGTTTCTTCTTATCTAACAAAGCCGATGGAGCGCGGACGATCCTTGCAACCATCGCCGGGTCAATGATGGGCGTAGCGGCCACCACTTTTTCTATCACAATGGTCGCCGTGACGAGTGCAGCAGGCCAATATGGCCCCCGCTTAATTGGGAATTTCATGCGCGATCGCGGTAATCAAATTACGCTGGGCACTTTCACATCGACCTTCATCTATTGCCTTCTGATTTTACGGGTTGCGCGGACGGGCGATAGCGCGGGCACAGAGAACGCCGTGGCTGAATTTGTTCCCAATATTTCTCTTCTTACGGCTATGGGCCTGACATTGATGAGTGTGGGCGTGTTGATCTATTTTATCCATCACGTCCCTGAGACCTTGAATGTCGGCAATATCACGGCAGGTGTAGGGCGACGCCTCCGAAAGGACATCGAAGCGATTTATCCTGAAGACCTTGGGCAGCAAAATCAGGATGAAGATGTCAACCTAAAGGCCTTTGCAATTGAGCATGCTCACGAGGTCTCAGCAGAGGCAGAGGGTTACATCCAGACCGTGAATGAGAATGCCTTGATGCGAGCTGCGAAGGATTGCGACGCCGTCGTGAAGGTGGAGTATCGTCCGGGCGATTTTGCGACGCGCGGTGATATTTTACTCCGGGTTTGGATGGACGATGAATGGACCGAAGAGACCGCACAGCGTTTCCGCAAGACTTTTGCCATGGGGCAAGATCGCACGGCGCATCAAAATATCCTTTTCCTCGCAGATGAGCTCGTCGAAATCTTAGCGCGGGCCCTATCACCAGGCGTGAACGATCCTTTTACAGCGATTAACTGCATCAACTGGTTCCATAGCGCGATGAAGGCCTTTCTGCGCGGCGAAGTCCCATCCGCGTATCGGCGAGATGATGATGGAGCGCTTCGTGTCATTGCTCACCCTATCGACTTTGAACGTTTTGCGAGTGTTATTTGCGATCAGTCTCGCGCTTACATTGCGGCAGATCGCAACACGACACTTAAAATGATGTCGGTTTTAACAGAATTGGCGGCCAAAACTGAGATTTCGGAAGTTCAGTCCATCCTGAAGAAACATCTTGAGGACCTGAGGGATGCAGCTTTGCAATCTCAGCGTTCCGAACCCGACAAAAAGGATATAGAACATCGTTTCACGCACGCCCTTGCTATGATCCAAGACCGTCAAATGTTTGAGGCAGAGGCCAGTTCCAAACGTTGGGCTGGCGGACGCGGATAGAATTATCACATTCTCTTGAACTATCCATCGCCCGAATACGTATATAAGTGCAGGGAAGGCGTTACGGCTTCGGCCAGTAAGGACGAACAATTAATGTCAGAAAATGATAGACTCGCCGCACTGGCCGCAACGCAGTTGTTGGACAGTGAGGCAGAGGAGAGGTTTGACCGTTTAACTCGGTTGGCTTCAAACGCCCTAGGGACCGATATCGCGCTTATTTCTTTAATAGATGATGACCGTCAATGGTTTAAGTCCACCCAAGGCACGGATCTGTGCGAGACAAAGCGCGAATACGCATTCTGCGATCACGCTATTCGGAAACCCGATGTGATGGTTGTGCCGGACGCCAGTCAGGATAGTCGGTTTGTTGATAATCCTTTAGTGACCGACGGACCAGAAATTCGCTTCTACGCGGGTGCGCCGCTTATAACAAAATCCGGGCAGGCGCTCGGCACGCTTTGCGTGATTGACAGCGAGCCTCGTGATGATTTCTCCAAAGCCGACCAGCAACTTTTAAAAGATATCGCCGCGAGTGTGATGACCGAGATAGAAGTTGTGGAGCAAAGACAGCTCGTTGAGGATCTCTCTGTTGTAAATGAAGAGCTACGCCACCGTATGGGCAATATGTATGCTCACGTTTCGGCGTTGATTTCCATGATGGGCCGCAATGAAGAAGACAAGGATAAGCTGGTTCGGCGGTTGCGTGAAAAAATCACAAAGCTCGGTGAAACACAGGTCCTTCTGGCTGCACATAAGTGGGCGAGTGTTCCTATGAGTAAATTGGTTGAAACCACGCTTGCTCCCTTCATTAACGCGGCCAATCAGTCGCGGATACACGTCCAAACCGATCAAGACTTCGATGTGTCGCCTCGCGGCGCTTTCATAATGACACTGATGCTAAACGAATTGGGCACAAATGCTGTGAAACATGGGGCGTTGGGACCTCGAGACGGCCAGCTTCAAGTCGCTTGGGACAGAGGCGATCAAATTAAGCTCAGCTGGCAGGAAAAATTAGGGCAGGGCTTGTCTGGGGAAATTGGAAGCGGTTTTGGAAGTCAAATCTTGACACGTATCGTGCCAATGGACCTCAAAGGCCAAGCAAAATATGATTTGAGTGATGCAGGGCTTTCCTATGAAGTTACGGCTGAGCCCGAAAGGTTATGTATTCAACCGTCAATGGAGATGAGCGCGCGAGCTTCAACGGCAGCTTTTTAGCTTATGTTAATGCGCGCTGCCGCGAAAGTTCTCATTGGCGCTGTCTGTCAGATTGACGGTCTTAGCGCTGATGGGGCTCATAGCCTTCCCCGCTACCTATCAGCGTTAAGGTTAGGGCATCAAAATCGTGAGGGGTATTCTTAATCAAACCACTTGGCCGAGACGCTAATTCGAAATTATACGAGATCTTCGACCAGCACGACTAGAGTCTCCGCGACGAACGGTTTTGAAATGACGGGACGAGGTGGTAGATCATGTGCGGCGACCACGCGGTCCACTTGGCCCGATAGAAACACATATGGCACATCCGACTCTCTCAGCGTTCGCGCCAGCGGGATACTAGTCTCTCGGCCCAAGTTATAATCTAGCATGGCGACATCTGGTGTGCATTCTTTCAATGCGCTCAAGCCAGAGTCGACATCAGCAAAAGGCCCGATCACATCGAATCCGTTTTCTCGAAACGTGTCTTCCAAATCCATTGCAATAAATGGATCGTCCTCAACGATCATAATTGTTTTGCTGTTCTTTGATTTTTGCATACTAACTTACTAACACTGACAGGGACAATTGGTTCCCATAACTGTTCCCCAAAAATAAAAATATTCTTTATATAGCCCTCAGCTTCCCTTTAAAAATATTCGGAACAAAAATCTCTCCGGTCTGTTGGTTTGACATGATTGGGCAATCTGGCCCGCAACTCAGGAGAAAATTTACATGTTCGAAGGTTTACTTGGTTTACTTCATTTGGCGCTCGCAATTTGGGCAATTATTAATATTTTTAGTTCCGGCTCATCGGTTCTCGGGAAAATACTTTGGACGTTGTTCGTCTTGCTCTTCCCAGTTGTTGGATTGATCGTCTGGTTTTTTATCGGTCCGAAATCTAGCTCACGCCTCGCATAACAGAAACGCACGAAAGGATAATCGCATGTCAAATTCAAACGACCCCCTAACCTCTAATGATCCTTATAATCGTCACGGGACCCGCCACGAGCGTCCGAAAAAATCAGGCGCCGGAAAAGTGGCGGCTATAGCTTTCAGTGCGGTCATCATTGCAGCCTTGGGCGCAGCGGGTCTCTACATGATCGACTTAGATCAGACCAAAGAAGCGCGTCTGCCTGAAGTCGATATCACGGTAACGGAAGGCCAAATGCCTGCATTTGATGTGGAAGTCGCGGGAGTAACAGTAGGCACCGAGGAAGTCGAGGTCGACGTTCCAACGATCGATGTCAAGACGGAGACAAAAACAATTCAGGTCGAGGTTCCAGTCGATGTTGACGTAAAGACAACAACCGAGACGGTTGATGTGCCAACTCTGAGCATTGAACGCCCAGACGTCGACAACCCTGCGGATGATCCCGCTAAAAACCCAGCGAAGTAATCCGCTTGCAAAATTAATAATGATAGCCGCCCTTTTCGGGCGGTTTTTTGCGTTTAAAAGGACAAAATGGTTATCGCCGAAAACATTCTGCGACTTTGGTCTGTCGCGCTCATCATAGGGGGCTTAATTCCCTTCATGCGTGAGCAGACGTGGTGGTTGAGGGCTTGGACCTACGCGCGACTGCAGATGCTTTTCCTGTGCGGCTGTACCGCCATAATTGTCTGGACAGTCCTAGGTCGCGAGGTCGTGTCGAACCAGATAATTTTTGGCGGTCTCGTCATGACAGCTTTAGGATGCTTATGGGATCTCCTGCCCTTTACTAAGGTTTGGCGGAGACAAACACGGGATCTCGTCAACCACGAGCCGCACGTTTCAATTCGGCTGATGGTTGGGAATGTGCTGATGGAGAACACCCAATTTGAGGAATATCTCTCGCAAATAAGAGCTGTGGCGCCGGACCTGATTTTGCTTATTGAAACGGATGAAATCTGGCGAGAAAAGCTCAAGGGCTTGGAGACGGAGTATCCGCATAACTACGCCTTACCTCTCCCCGATTTTAACGGGCTCATGTTTTACTCTCGCTTTCCGATGTTAGAAAGTCGTGAACGATATTTGGTGCAGGATCACATTCCTTCGCTGACTTTTAAACTTGATATGGGCCTTCGATCGCCCGTTCATTTTTACGGCCTCCACCCACGCCCGCCCCGCCCCAGAGATGACCCGGCGGATATGGATAAAGAACTTCATTTTATCGCGAATGAAGTCGGGCATATCGGCGAACCCGTTATCGTGACAGGTGACCTAAATGATGTGGGCTGGTCATCCACAACGAAAAAATTTTTGCGTCTGAGCGGGCTTTTTGACCCTCGTCATGGCCGAGGGCTTTTCAACAGCTATAACGCCAAGAACCCTTTGGTGAGATGGCCGCTTGATCATGTCTTCCATTCAAGACATTTTTCTCTGATTGATATGAAACGGTTGAAAGCCTTCGGTTCAGATCATTTCCCGCTGCTTATCACATTGGCGCTACACAAAAATGACTGATGCTAGTTTTCTGAACGGCTCACCTTTTTTGGTCGGCCCAATAATACACTCAATCCTGCATTTTCAACTGTTGTGCAATTGTACAAATTGGCCGACCGGTGTTATTCGTTCATATTCTAGCACTAGCCTCAGTCGCTCGGCTTTGTCATGTTAAGTGGACTGGCCGTTATTTTTCTTTGATTACGTTTCTAAGTGCCAGCTGATGCTGTCACGATGGTTTATGCGTTCGCCCCACCACATGTAAAAATCTCGTCCGTCTTTACGTGTGATTTTATCCATCGGTAAGTCACTGTCTGACGTCAGCGCCCATGGCACAGATTTGGGTCTAGGCTAAGAGAGACTTTTGGCTCATCTTCATCCTCATGGAGTGAAGAATGAGAAAGACAAGACAGACATCCGGCGAACGGATTGTCAAAGACATCAAACGTAAG
>CALDTL010000115.1 GCA_937923965.1 uncultured Caulobacterales bacterium | reverse complement strand
CGGCACAACCGACCCGAACCGCTATGTAATGATGAGCGGCGATATCGACAGCCGCGTGACAGATCCGCTGAACGGTACGGATGACAGCCCCGGCGCAAATGATAATGCGTCCGGCATGGCCGGTACGATTGAGGCCGCGCGCATCCTCTCCAAACGCAAATATGCGGGCAGCATCATCTACGCCGGATTATCGGGCGAAGAGCAAGGCTTGTTCGGCGGCAAGATTGTTGCGGATTACGCGCTGGCGGAAGGCTGGGAAATCAAAGGCGTTTTAAATAATGACATGATTTCCAATATCACAGGCATTGACGGAGTTACGAACAATTCAACCGTCCGCGTTTTCTCAGAGGGTACACGCGCGAATGAAACAGAGGCCGAAGCGCGGTCGCGCCGCTTCACCGGCGGCGAAGTCGACAGCCCGTCGCGTAATCTTGCGCGCTATGTGAAATCCCAAGGCGATCAATATCTAACTAATCTCGATATTATGATGGTCTACCGCCTCGATCGTTTCGGACGCGGCGGGCATCATCGCCCCTTTAACGTCGTCGGCATCCCAGGAATCCGCATCATGGAAACCCACGAACATTATGATCGCCAGCATCAGGATTTGCGGACAGAAGACGGCGTGGTTTACGGCGACACAATGGACGGCGTTGATGCAGATTACGCGGCTAAACTTACCGCCCTCAACGCGATCACCCTTGCGGGCATGGCAGGTGCCCCGCCCTTTCCCGCCAATGTCGAAGCGACAGGCGCGGTGCAGCCTTCCGCCAAACTCACTTGGGAAACACCAGATAACGCAGACAACCTCGCGGGGTATCGCGTGCATTGGCGCCTGACCACAGCGCCGGAATGGACGCACTCGCGCTTTATAGGCAAGGTCAATGAATGGACCTTTGAAAACCTCGTGATTGACAATTACTTCTTTGGCGTGAGCGCAGTGGCGAGAGACGGCAGCGAAACGCCAGTTGTATTCCCCGGCGCGGCGGGACGGTTTTAACAAAAAACTTTGGGAAACCGAACCTCATAGCGGTCTGGCGCTACTCTGAAATCGTCCCACGGGGACGATTGCGGGGCGTTACGCGTTCCCCTCTCACGCGAAAAGGCATGATTTGCCTCTAGTTATCGCGCACACTCTTTCCAATTCAGGAGACCCCCTATGACGCTCAAATCCGTTTTGCTTTCAACAATCGCCCTATCTGCCGCTTCCGCTCTCGCCTTTACCGCACTCGCCGATGGTCATCCCCATAAAAAAACACCCGCCAAATCTACGAAGGCGGAAAGCAGCACAGCTTTAAAATCCGTCATCGACAAAGTGACAGGTGAAGACAAAGCGATGGCTAAAAAAACCGCGCCAAAAGACAACGCCAGCGAGGACAGCGCCAGCGCTGAAGATAAAGCCGAGAAATGGGACGTGATGAACCCGCCGGGCGACACGCGCGAGATAGATATTAATGTCGACAATGGCACATGGATGAGCCTTGATGTCTCCCCCGACGGAAAGACCATCGCTTTTGATCTCCTCGGCGACATTTACACCATGCCAGCCTCTGGCGGGACCGCGACAAATATTGCCTCTGGCATGGCGTGGGATATGCAGCCGCGTTTCTCGCCTGACGGTGAGCATATCGCTTTCACCTCTGATCGCGCGGGCGGCGATAATATTTGGATCATGGATGTTGACGGTGAAAACCCGACACAAATCACGAAAGAAACATTCCGCTTGATGAATAATCCGACGTGGTCACCAGACGGAACTTATATCGCGGCCAAAAAGCATTTCACAACATCACGCTCCCTTGGGACCGGCGAGATTTGGCTCTATCATGTTAAGGGCGGCAAAGGCGTGAAGCTCGTGAAGAAGCCGTCTGAGACGCACCAAAAAGAGCTCGGCGAGCCAATTTTCGCGCCGGATGGGAACTCTATTTATTACACCCAAAACACAACACCGGGCGGCACATTTATTTACGCCCAAAATAGCCATACCGAACTCTTCCAGATCAAGAAATATGATATCGACACTGGCGAAATCAGCACGGCGGCTGGCGGCTTTGGCGGCGCGGTGCGCGGCGCGCCCTCACCTGATGGGAAATCGCTGGCGTTTGTGAAACGGGTCAATGCGCGGTCAAAGCTGTTTCTCAAAGACCTTGAGTCGGGCGAAGAGCGGATGATTTTCGACAATCTCGATCAAGACATGCAGGAGACATGGGGCGTGCAAGGCATGTATCCGACAATGGATTGGTCACCGGACGGCGAGAGCCTCTATTTTTGGGCGAAAGGCAAAATCCACAATCTGGATGTAGAGAGCGGCGACTTTAAAGACGTTCCCTTCAAAGTGCGCGACACGCGGACCATCATGGATGCGCCGCGACCCTCCGTTGAGGTCGCGCCCGATGAGTTTGACATCCAAATGCCGAAATTCGTCCAAGCCAGCCCTGACGGGAACACGGTTGTCTTTGAGAGCTTGGGTAAACTTTATCTGCGCAATCTAAAAACAAAGCGGGTGAAGAACCTCACCAAGCTTCCAAAAGACGTGCGCGAGCTTTATCCAAGCTGGTCGCGCGACGGGAAGACCATTGTCTTCACGACATGGGATGACGCAGAGCTGGGCGCAATCCACGCGATAAATGTCGCCTCCGGGAAAATCAAAACGCTGACCGAGAAACCCGGTCATTATAAACGCCCTCGCTTATCGCCATCTGGAGACTATCTCACGTTTGAGCAAGGCGGCGGATCCTCTCTCGTGTCACAAGCCTATTCAAAAGACCGCGGCATTTATGTCATGGACGTGAAAGATGGCGAGCCAATGCGGATTTCAAAATCCGGCAATGACCCGCATTTTGACGGAGACGACCTGCGTGTTTTCTTCACGAAAAATGTAGACAGCAAGAGCACGCTCGTTTCCACCAATCTGCTCGGGGATGACCAACGCAATCATGCGAGTTCCAAAATGGCGCAGACCTATCTGGTTTCGCCGGACGGGGATTACGTAGCGTTTCGCGAGAATTATAATCTCTTCGTGATGCCCGTTCTCCCTGGCCCGCAAAATGTCGGCACTGGTATGGAAACAGGCGCGCTTCCTGTTGTTAAAGTCAGCGAAGGCGGCGCGACCTACCCGAGTTGGTCAAAGGACGGCACCCTTAATTGGTCCCTCGGCGCAACGTTCTTCTCGGCCACAATCGAAGAGGCGATGGCGGAAGATTTTGAACCGCTCACCGAAGGGCGCTCCATCACGCAGCGGGTCATAGCGGACAAACCCGAGACGACCGTCTTGCTGCAAAACGCGACCATCATCACAATGGCCGATAAAGATGGCGGCGTATTAGAAAATGCCGATATCCTCATCGAGGGCGACCGCATCGTTGAGATTGGCGAAAACCTCACCGCGCCCCGCAGCGCCAAAACGCTGGACCTGGACGGGAAGACGATCGTTCCCGGATTTATCGATGCCCATGCGCATGGTCCGCAAGGCACGGATGAGCTGATCCCGCAGCAAAATTGGGAAGCCATCGCGACACTCGCGCTGGGGGTCACAACGATTTTCGACCCCTCTTCCCGCGCTAGCGAAATCTTCGCAGCCAGCGAAATGCAGCGTGCCGGTATGCTTCTTGCGCCGCGAACCTATTCCACAGGCGAAGTGATTTACGGCGCGAAAGCCCCGGGGTTCTTCGCGAATATCCAATCTTATGATGACGCCCGTGAACATGTCTCGCGCCTGAAAGAACAAGGCGCGCACGGCGTGAAGAACTATAATCAGCCGCGCCGCGATCAACGCCAGCAAGTCGTCAAAGCGGCCAAGGATGAAAACCTCATTGTCGTGGCCGAAGGCGGGTCGCTCTATCATATGGATATGTCGCTGGTGCAGGATGGCAACACCTCCGTCGAACATAATCTACCGCAAGAATTTATCTATGATGATGTCATTCAAATGTTTGGCCAGACCAATGTTGCCTATACGCCGACCCTCGCGGTGACTTACGGCGGCATACGCGGTGAGAGCTATTATTATGCGCGAGATGAGGTGTGGAAACATCCCATTCTATCTGCTCACACGCCGCCTGCGCTGCTGCGCGCTGCTTCTGTTCGGCGTGAAACCGCTCCGGATGAAGATTACGCAGATGCCGCCGCAGCCGCCGTGTCCAAGAAACTCCTCGAGGCAGGCGTGCCCGTCTCCATAGGCGCGCATGGTCAGCGCGAAGGCCTTGCGGCGCATTGGGAGATGTGGAGCTTTGCGCGCGGCGGCATGACTCCGCTGCAAGCGCTGATGACGGCGACAACGGAACCCGCGCGTCACCTTGGCTTTGATAAGGATATTGGGACCTTGGAGGAAGGCAAACTCGCCGACCTCGTTATCCTGTCCGAAAACCCGCTGGATGACATCCATAATACGGATAAGATTGAGCACGTCATGCAGGGCGGACGTCTGTATGAGGCCGCCACGATGAATGAAGTCGTGACGGGCGATAAGAAGCGCTTGCCATATTATTGGGAGAAGTAAGCTTGGCCGAAAGGCCAACTTCAATATCTAGGTCACACCGACGCGGCCCGAAAGGGTCGCCAGGTGCCTATTTCCGTGAAATCCAGTAGCGAGATGACCTCAGAAAATTGCATTAGATTTAAAGCTATGGGCACCGGGCGGGCTTTGCACGCGACGGTGTGACTAGTTAGTTTGAGATTACAGCACGCCGCCCCAACCACTCAACAATCGCCGCATTCAACGCTTCTGGCGCGTCCCACATCGCCCAATGGCCACAATTTGGAATGGTGACCCGTTCGAGGTCTGGGCACATTTTGACCATAGGTTTCGCCAGCGCGGGCGGAAGCAATAAATCACCCTCTGGGCTTATCATCAGAACCGGCTGGAAAATCCGGTCGCTCATCCCTTCTGCAAGCTCCCAATTCTTATCGATGTTTCGGTAGAGATTCATCCCTGTCTCAAATCCCGTGCGCCGATAGGCGTCAACGAAATGCTTACGGTCTTCATCGGGCAACACCACGCCTTTCAGCTCTGGAGACCCTGCGGCCAAGAACTTTGCGAATTTTGTTGGGATA
>CALDTL010000114.1 GCA_937923965.1 uncultured Caulobacterales bacterium | reverse complement strand
ACTGCGTTTTACATGTCAGGGGGCATAACTGACGTGCAACAGACGCTCCGGCTAGCTAACAATAATCCCGCCTCAAGGGCTTTAAAACAGGAAGTCGTCAGCAGTTAGGTCACTTATGTCGTCCAAACCCTCAAAGGTAATCGTCCCGCCATCTGCAAAAGTTAGAACCAAATCATCCCCAGTATCTGTAAGCAGGCTGGATAGCTCCGCAAAACCGGAGAATCCCAAATGCGTAAGATCAATGAAGTCTGTGCCGCTTTCAAAATCGGAGATAACATCATTGGCCGTCGTAGAGCGGAACTCAAATGTATCGGACCCCGCCCCGCCCGTCATAATGTTGTCAGTCGTGCCGCTTATGATCACATCGTCAAAGTCACTGCCGATAACGTTTTCAACAGAGGACAAACGGTCGCCTTCGGCGTGACCACCCGACGTCTGTCCATTTAGCAGGTTTACGGTTACCCCGGCATCGGAGTTCTCATAGGTGACGGTATCATTCCCGTCGCCGCCATTGATTTGATCAGCGCCGTCGCCGCCATCAAATCGGTCATCACCGGCCACACCGCTGAGAACATTATCACCGGCGTCGCCCGTCAATATATCGTCAAAGTTACTGCCCAGAATGTTTTCTATGCTCGTAAGCGTATCTCCATCTGCATCTCCGCCCGAGGTTGTGCCGTCTTCGAGATTAATCGCAACTGCTGCATCAGAGAGGAAGTAAGACGCGAGGTCCTGACCATCGCCGCCATTGAGCGTATCGCCCCCCGCGCCGCCGAGCAGAACATCATTCCCGCCTTCGCCGTTCAGAATGTCATCGCCAGCATCGCCGTCGAGCCGGTTTGTTCCACCGTCCCCCGTCAACGTATCGCCGAATAGGCTCCCTATAAGGTTCTCAATGGAGTTCAGCACATCTCCCTCAGCGGAGCCGCCCGACCCGATCCCGGTCGTGAGGTTGACATCTACGGCACTACCCGAACTTAGATAAACCGAGAAGTCCGCCCCCTCGCCCCCATTTAGTGTGTCGGCGCCATTTCCGCCGCTGAGCACATCGCCGCCCTCATTTCCGTCAATTACGTCGTCTCCATCGCCGCCAAAAACGAAGTCTACGCCTCCCAGCGACATAATTGTGTCCGCAAATTCTGTTCCGAATATCCGGTCACCCAATTCCGTACCGATGATAATGCTCGGTCCGCGTTCGCCGCCTGTAACCGTGATGGTGACTGTCGCTTCGTCTACATCGCCGTCCACATCCGTAACACGGTAGGTGAAGGTTACATCTTCGGTTTCGCCCGGCTCCAGATGTGCAAAATCATGGCCTGCGTCAAAGCTAAAGGTGCCATCATCGTTAAATACCAACATGCCTTTTGATGTCGTATGAAGCAGTTCGACGGAGCCCAAACCATTGTCAAAACTATCATTTTCGAGGACAGAATCGAAATGCACAGCGCCCTCGCCCGTTTCGACCGCCCCCGCGTCATCATGTGCGATCACAGGCGCGTCAAAATCGGTATTGGTGAGGTAATCCACAGAAGCACAATCCAGCCGATGGCCGGTGACTCCATCATCACCGATGACGTTTTCTAAACGTATCGAGCTGACCGCATAGCCGTCTTCGTCCCGAAGAAACACAAAGATCAGATCATTACCGTCCCGAATAGCATCGGTATCAATGTCGCCGTCATGTTCTATGTAGGATACGAATTTCACAAGATCGCGACCTGTCGACAAACTGAAGAGATGACCGTCGAATACAAATTTCAACTTGTCGAAATTTGCCTCGCCGCCCCAATAATTATTCGTGTCGAAATCTGTAATAACGTCGTTGCCGGCTGAGGCATGCTCTGTCTGGCCAAGATAAAAAGTGTCGCGGTCATACCAACCGCGTGAGCCATTGATGGCATCTCCCGTCATAATGTCATCACCCGCGCCGCCTTTGATAAAGTCGGACCCACGCCCGCCAATCAGCACATCATTACCGGAGCCGCCTGATAAATAATCGCGGCCGCCGCCGCCATATACGGTATCATCTCCGTCTCCAGCGATGATGATGTCGCGAGAAGACCGACCGATGATCATGTCGCGTCCGTTAGTTCCATAGGTGTAATTAGAATAATAATAAGTCATATCTGGCCCCAAATTTTTCCATAAGGGCGCTCTCGCTGAAATCTCTCCTATCGGAAACTAAAAGCGGATTGCGCCCCGCACTGAACCCACATGGGCTCGTAAAGTCGGTCATAGTCACCGGATATCAAATCGTCAACAGAATATTAACATTCAGCAAAAAAGACAATGAAATAATTAAATAGACGCCATCAAAAGCTACGCTATTCGCCCTCAGCGGGAATCTATAAATTCGAATCGCGCAGACAGGGAGACGCCAGAGTTTATCTTAAGAGTTTATCTTAAGAGTTTATCTTAACTTTTGGGACTAAACCTAGCGGCCTTTCGCAGGTTTCGCAAAAAATAGACCGCTTCCATGCCGAACTGTATTGGCCAAGCCGGTATCGAAAACAGCGTGTGCGCAGCTGCATTTTTCCAATGCGCATGTTTAAATCTCAAGGAGCGGCTTTCCTCTAAATTACCTGTGTCGCTGGCAAAACCTTCCAACCCAAAGTCACGCGGGCGCAAACCCACAGACATATACTTTGCCTCCTCGCGCGTCGGGTAAATGATAATACGTTTAAAGGTTTTCCATGCGGCCTGCTCATCTGCGATAATGCGCGGAAGATCACCTGAGGCTAAGGTTTTGAGATACGCCTGAGCACCAAGGAAAACGGGATGTTCATGATCCGAAACACTTTTTTGCCAGCTCGGCACTTGAAGATCTGCAACCACCTGACCATCCACCTCTTCGAACCCCATGACGCTGGATAATGAGGGCTCAAACATTTCTTCAATTAGCTGCCAATAGCGCAAGATTGACGTATGCGGATCGAAAGGGTCATAGGCATCTTTCTCCGACAATATACCGATGACAGAAGGGAAATGCTCCGTTGAAAAATTTTTATAATTACTCCGCGCCAGCAAGACCGAGGTAATATCTACGTCCGGGATCAGGTTTTGGAGAAACAACTGGATCGATCCATATAGGCCCGTATCAACCAAGACCGCACGATCAGATTGTCCCAGAACATCGTCAAAATGCCTGCGGAACAAACGATCATGTTCAACCAGATGCGTCTTGAAATCATTTGCATCCGGAGAAGATAGGAATGCTTTCATCGCGTCTACGGAGTAAGGCTGACGCCACTTTTCGCCTAATTTTATCTGTCCAGCAGAGAAGCTGCTGACAACTTGGTCCAAGCGACGCCCCGCATGCTCTCGTTCGATTTCGCGTAATACAGCGGCATCTGAATTACAGAGACCTGATTTCGCCAAAACAAAACGCGAGATCATAATATCCCGACTGCGCGCGGCATTGGTTAAGTCCAGTCTTTGCAGAGTCTCTTCATAAAGGGCGCGCATGACAAGCCCGCCGCGCGCACAAAACAGCGCTACCGGATTGGCATGGTCCTCCGACATCCGAAGATAGAGCCAAAGCTGAACGCAGAAGGATGCGTAGATTGGACCAATGACATTCTGTCCGAATGAAAAAAGATCCTCAACAGGACCGACTGGCGACTTGGGTCCGCTCGGTCGGCTCAATTCAAATTTTGCCCCGTCCATCTTCGTCCGTATGCGGTGGTTCTTCGGGCGCGGCACGAGATATGAATTTAAACCCGCCGCCTGGGCGCGATCTCCATCCGCGTGCGCATCATCCCCAACATGCAGGACGTCGGCAGCCCTCAGACCATTTTGCTCAAGAATGTGGCCGAAAAGGCTCCCCTCACGCTTAGACTTTCGTTCGTCTGCGCTCGCATAAATCCGTTCGAAGATTTTAGGCTCGACAAAATGCCCGATTAACTCCGTCAGACTCGCTGCATCCAGCATTGTATCGCTGACGGCAATTAAGGTCGTCCCCGCCTCCACCGCTTCGCGATATGCCGTAACAAGAGGCCCATTCGGCTTCAGCGACGCTTTCTCTACATCAAGCTCGGCTCGCAGCAATCCGCCAACGGCGTCGTCATCCAGTCCCAGTAAAGCAGCTTGAGCGGCGAGAATGACCGATAAGCGAACCTCATTCTTATCTCCATGAGCTGTTAGTCCGCGAAACGCCAGAGCCTGCGCTTTGCGGCGCGACCAATAAACAGCATCAATACAGGCTTGGCGGGACTCGAGAGCCTGCGCACCTAAATATCCAGCCTCTATAAATTTCTCCGCAGCTTTATATTGCCGCCTGCGCTCGCTAATTGGCTTGCGCAGCAAGACTGTGTCGAACACATCCGTGAAGACGACATCATGCGACGCCAGCAGTTTACGTATCTCAACCTCTCTCATTTCAAGCCCCGAAGTTATACCGCGCCTGCGTTAGCCGCGGCAAATTCCCTGTTCGTCGCGCGAGACACTCTGCGCATTACGGGTAAGATACCTAAATTTTACCTCCATGCACCAATTAAATTTTCTAACCTCACGGCGCGGCACTGGCGCTGCTCTCTGGGATCGGTTTGACTTGAACAAATTCAAGACTGAAGCTGTCGTCGAATGAGTAAAGTTTCGCGAGCGTAATGTCGTTCTCTGGATCGACGAGATATATGCCTCGTTGCCCCCATCCATTATTCAGTAAGCACCCCAAAACATCCTCGGATATTGCGTCAGCCTTCTCTTTTGACGGCGTTGGGACGGCGCAATTCACGACTATTTTTCGGTCCCGAAAAAGCGGGTTGGCTTTACAGGTCAATCCAACAATTAAGGTTTCACGCAAAGCGAATCCATACCCTGACTTACCAGGTTTTAACGGACCTCCGTCATATGCAAGAGAGTCTGGTCCAGCGATCTGATTATCAATGCGAGGCAATAAATCGTGAACGCCTCCCAAATCCGCGCACTCTTGCGCATGAGCAGACACGCCTATGACAAACGACGACAAAAAAGCGGCAAGTGGCCGCAGAACACGGTGAAAATTAAACATATTGCGCCTCTAATCATGGACCCCGAATAATGTGACGAAGACCACTTGGGGCTCTCATTGCAAGAGACGGACCAAATAATCTTCTAAAATAATTCTATATACGGACTTTCGAAATTACCTAAGAAAGGAAAAACGGATTGTAGTTCTGCATCTCCAAGACCAAACCAACGTCCGAGCGTCGCCGCATATTGTTCCACCGCAATTGTCGGGATCATCCGCGAGGCGGTTTGCGTGTAACGAGACGAGCTCACATTATAATCTGGTATATCTCCCACAATACGGGTGCCTTTAACCGCGCCGCCAATTACAAAATGATGATTACCCCAGCCGTGATCTGTACCATTTCCGTTGCTTTGCATCGTTCGGCCAAAATCTGACGCCGTAAAGGTTGTGACACTGTCCGACAAATTCATCTCCGCCATGGCCCGTTGAAAAGCGCCCATGGCTTCAGAGAACTGTCTTTGTTTAATCGGCAGAACGTCGCGTTGACCGTCATGCGTGTCAAAGCCGTTCATATTGGCAAAAAATACCTGACGCCCTACTCCCAGTGCGCCGCGCACATTAATGGTCTGTGCAATAACCTTGAGCTGCTGAGCTAGATTAGAAGCCGGAAACGCGGTCGAAAGTGGGACCGCGCCGTTAAGGGCTGCAAAATAGTCTTCATTGCTGTCACGCGCCGCCTCGAAAGATTTCGCTAGATCGCCAATCAGAAAATTATCGCCGCGTGTATTGGTTGACGCGAAGTGACGCCTGAGCGCATCCTTGACAACGTCAGAGTCCCGCGCGGATCCGAGGTCTGTGTTGTTTGTCAAAATTCGCGGCTCTTGGACGCCGCCGGACCGGGCCACATATTGGCTAACCCCCCCGCCGCGCAGGAAAATGTCGCTGTAGGTCGCGGTCACAGCCGAAAAAGTGGCATTGTTAGACGGATCGGACAGAATAGCCTGCCTAACGAAATCCGCCCCCCATCCATTGCGCAAGCCTTCGAGATCGCCCGACATCCAAGTAGATTGCTGGTCATTATGCGAAAATAGATTGCGCGGTAGAGGTTTGGATTGCTGCAGAACATTAATCCGCTCAACCGGCACAATTAAGGGCCCCACATTGCCTACGACTGCCATATCGCCGGCCTGATAAAGCGCTGCTAAATCTGTCATTTCTGGCGGTAGACCAAAACGGCGTCCACCGGATCCGGTTAACTCGCCCAACTCCAACAAATTTGTCCGATCTCGGCTCGACGTGCCCGATCCCTCGCCATAGGACGCAAAAATATCCGGACGCACATTCTTCATCGCATCAAAGGACGGTTGGTCCGTCGGCAAAACCGTGTCGAAATTATCAATGCCGCCCTTGAAGAAAATGCAGACCAACGCCTTATAACCAGATGTGTCGGCCGCATGGGCATTTGTATGCGACGTGAGCGCGCCGAGCAGGCCGCTTGCCGCGCCAAAAGTCGCAGCTGATGTCAGGCCGAGAAAGCGGCGTCTGTTATAATATGCCATAATGGGAACCTATTGCTGGACGCTAAATTCTGGGGCGGTAACGGCCAGAAGAACCGCGAGTTGCGCGCGCTTGAGTCTGTCTTCATCAACATTTCCGGCGCGGACCGGTACATTATTATTGACCTCTCGAATATTCGCTCGGGTCTGATCAGTCATGCGTCCGTAGAATAACAACTCATCCAAATAATCAATCAGCGCATCGCTGTCCTCAACGAGCGGAATGAGCCCAGAGTAATCTGGAAGGAAATTATTTTGATTTTCACCGACTCGCTTGCGGCTTGTGCCCATGACAAAGGTCGTCATGAAATTCACATAGCCCGCTCGCAAAGATCCATCGACGAGCTGCATTTCTGGCATTGTCAGATCCCGGTCCCCGGCCTCTGTGCCATCGGGAATAAACCCAGGCCGGAAGAAATTGAACACGCTCGGAGCTGCAAAGGCTTGCTGTCCCAGTCCTTGGACAGGATCTTGCGTCCCAAAGATAAGGAGGTCCTCGATCGCGCTATTTGGCGGGGAGACGTCAAAAGCGCGCGCCCAGTGAATAAATGACAAAGCCGGCTCGCGGACTTTACCAATATCTGTCAGGTCGGTCATTTCCAACGCATCGTCATGCTGGCTTTCGTCGAGTAAAATCGCTGCTAGGGTGGCTTCCAAATCGCCGCGTCCCGTAGAGCCATAAACTGTGCCATTCGGCGCAACAAAAACACCGGACTCAAAGGCGTTTGCAACGCGTTCCACATATGCCGGTTCAGGATTGGAGGCTGTAAAACGCTGGATCAATTGGCGCGAAACAAATGGCGCGACATTCGGATGAGCGAAGATAATGTCTAGCGCTTGCGTGACTGAAGCCTCTCCCGCTGTGTTGGCCGGAATTGTGCTGCCAATAAATGACTTCTCGAGATCGGAATGGCCTTGCGCTGTCATAATCAAACGCGTTGCATAACGGTCGCCAATGGCTCCGCCAGATTCATCAAAGGTCAAACCTGTGAACACCCGCGCGAGACCAACGATATCCTCATTCGTGTAGGTTTCAATCGGCGTGCCGTCCTCGCGTAATTTCACGGTCCCGTCCATGTTGAGCTCATTAATTCCAATCGAAAACAATTGCAGAATTTCTCTCGCATAATTCTCATCAGGTAAGCGTCCAGTCTCGGGGTTTCCTTTCCGATTTCCTAGATAGGTCAAATATTGCGCCATAGCGGGCGTGTAAGTGACATCATCCAAAAGATCGCGATAATTGCCAAACGCATTCTGCCCAATTGCATCCATATAGAAGGCCATGCGCCGCGCGTCGTTTACGAGCGTCATTTCCGACGCGACGACGATTTGGCTAAGCGCAAAGGTCATGCGGTGACGCAGTGGGTCAGGACCTGCGACGACATCGTCCCAGAAAACCACACGGTGGCTGCCCGCGAAACGAAGGTCACCGCCATAAGCCGCGATCTGAGCTTGCGTTCGATCTAGATAGCTGCGGTGTGGTATGGCGAATTGGGCATCCAACCATTGCTCGGCTCGTGTGCCGACCAAGTTATCGAGGTCATCCGAACTGCCGCCAAAACTCGCGACAGATAAAAACCGCGAGGCTTTTGCCCGCGTGCCAAATAGCGTGTCTGCGACCCCTGTCGGCGGCGGCGCGACTCCTGTTATTGAAACCGTGAGCGTTGCCTCCCCCTGATTGCCCGCTGCATCCCTTGCAACTGCCGTACAAACACTGGTGATATCTCGCGTTGTCCGCGGCGCTGTGAATTGGTTATCGGCGAATTGACCGCCGGCTGTGCAGGTCACGTCGGGCCCCGAGGTTACGGCGACATCGTCGCTGGCCGTGAGCGTGGCGGCTCCCGTCTCTTGTGAACCAACAGTTAGAGCATTCGGCGTAAAGGTCACAACGGGCGGTATCGTATCGCCCGAGTCGGTAACGCCTGTTACAGAGACTTCTAAGGTTGCACGTCCCGTATTCCCTGCCGCATCAGACGCAGTAGCCGTGCAGACGCTCGTTATATCGACCGATGTCTCGGGCGCATTGAAACGGTTATTCGCCCACGTCCCCCCATTTGTACATGTAACGCTAGGCCCCGACGTAATGCCAACATTATCACTGGCATCCAGTCTCGCATCTGTCGACGCATTCGACTCCACACTGAGCGCATTCGGAGTAAACGCCACGGCTGGCGCTGTTGTATCGCCGGGTGCGTCGCCAGTGATGGTCACGGTCAGCGTCGCCGTGCCAGTATTCCCCGCCGCATCGGACGCTGTGGCCGTACAAACACTCGTGATATCCATCGCAGTGTTTGGCGCAGAGAACCGATTATTCGCCCATGCCCCGCCATTCGTGCAGCTCACGCTTGGGCCAGATGTGATGCCGACATCATCGCTGGCATTTAGAGCCGCCTCTTGGGTCGCGCCTGAGCCCAAGGTCAGTCTGTTAGGCGTAAAAGACAGTGCTGGCGCCGTTGTATCGACGGGTGTCTCGCCGATAATGTTCGCCGTCAAAGTAACTGTGCCAGTATTCCCCGCAGCATCCGACGCTGTGGCGGTACAGACACTTGTCACATCAACATCAGTCTGAGGGGCGGTAAAGACTCCATCGGCGAACATCCCGCCATTCGTGCAAACAACGGTCGGACCGCTCGTCACACCAATATTATCCGAAGCGGAGAGATTCGAAAATGCGCTTGCGCGAGACTCAAGCGTGATCACATTTGGAATAAAGGCCAGACGCGGAGCCTCAGTGTCGCTCGGCGGCGGATTGGTCTCCATCACGCCCTTGATATTGGCCGTCAAGGTTGCAGTCCCTTCATTCCCCGCAGCGTCGCGCGCACTGGCCGTACATATGACCTGAATATCAGACTCAGTAGACGGCGCTGTGAAGACGTTATTGGAAAACATGCCGCCATTCGTGCAGCTCACGGTCGGACCTGAAGTCACACCGATATTATCTTGAGCGCTGATCACCGACGTCGCTGAAGACGCCGAGTCTAGCGCGACAACTGCCGGAGAAAACGCGACGCTGGGATTTTCCGTGTCGGGGCTCGGCTCGGGCGGCGGTAGGTCCGCGTCCGTAATTTCTAGCATCAGGTTTCCCGACACAGCATTTCCCGTGCCGTCAAACGCCGTCAGAGTGAGTTCAGCCTGCTGAATAAGACGAGGTATGCCCGTCAGAACACTTTCGTTGACACTCAACCCCTGAGGGAGGCCTGCGGCTACGACGCGGCTGATTGACCCGTCAGGATCGAAAAAAAAGGCCTTCAGATCTACGGATATAGTTTCGTCCAGAGTGGCCTCAATTTTATCGCCCGATCCCGTAAAATCTGGCGCGGCCCCGGAGACCCTGCCGCTCGCCGTAAGCGGCGCCAGCGCCTCAGGCGCTGGAAAACTCGCCGCATTTCTTCCGCTGTTCTCAAATGCAAGTGCGCCATCCAAAATGAGCGAAACTCCGCTTTCTGAGAGCGACGCATTTGTCGAGTCATAGCCAGCCAATATATCGGTCATGACGCTGTTTACGTCCCCGGCCCCCGAAATCGCCGCTAGGACAAGACCGAAATGCTCGCCGGCATCTTCCGATCGATCACTCTGCGTGTCGGTCGCAATGATTGGGTTGGCGGTGGCTGGATCGAAAGTAGAGCCGCCGAAAAGGGCGGCGAAACGCTCGCTTTCTTCAGACAGAACAACTGCGGAGAGATTCTCTACGTCGCCAGCACGCTGTATCGCGCTGCGAAGGGTGACTTCACTAATCGGGGAGATGTTCGCCCGGACCGTCTGGTTCGCATCACCGTCCGTGAGTCTCA
This sequence comes from uncultured Caulobacterales bacterium, assembly GCA_937923965.1. Taxonomy (GTDB): domain Bacteria; phylum Pseudomonadota; class Alphaproteobacteria; order Caulobacterales; family Maricaulaceae; genus Litorimonas. Next base: position 15,269 of record CALDTL010000114.1, on the reverse strand, counting down.
CACCTGCGCGGAAAGAAGCACCGGTTATACGGTTACCCGTCATCTCATCCTCATACTCGCATGAGGAGGCCGACAATATATAGACACCCGGGTCTGCGGGAGCCGTAAAGTTGTATTGACCAGTCGCATCTGAGCCGTCGCTATCGCTCGCTACAATGCTTCCATTCAAATGCTCGAGAGCAACATTACACTGCGCTAGGCCAGCCACGACGATACCTGACAGTGTCACAGACTGGGCGACTGGAGGCGGTGGCGGAGATGGAGGTGTGGGGGCAACAACTTGCTGCGGGGTGGGTGCGGAGCCTCCTCCACCGCCACAGGCAACTAAAATTGGCGCGACCGAAACAGCCAAAGCCAAAGATAACATTAGTCTCATAAGCAACCATCCGAACGTGCGCCGTTCAATTCAAATTTGCCCTAAAGTGTTGCCCAACACATAAAACTAAGCCGTTCAGTCCCACACACAAGTTAACAAGATTTTAACAGGCGGCATGGACTTCGCTGCGAAGAAGAGTGGTGGCGGTATTTTTCAAAAAGGGCAAGAATAAGGCACTTAAAATTCCGATAGGTTGTATAAATGGACAACCAAAATCGAACCCGTTTAAAATCAAAGGATTTCGCCTAATCTGCACAATTTTAGGTCAGATTTATGACGGATAATTCATTCTCGCTATGGCCAAAAACACAGTTCCGTCGCTTAACTTATGAGACTGGTCAGAAGGACTCATGCCCTTATGGACACCAAAACACCGCTAAATCGAATCACTTTAGGTATCTTAAATCTCCCGCCCATCTGCAGTAATAAACCGTCCTGCCCCAAACAAATGGCTTCCGCATTTCTGCGCACGAATTAAAAAATAACTTTGAAGGTTGTCTTTTCCCGAGCGGGTGTCTTGTCATTTATTTTTAAATTCGCGCTGCTCGCGAGTGCGGGTCACACAAATCTTGTGCAGAGTGTTCAAATGCGGAATTTGATTGAGAAAACGCCTCTTAATAGTTGACAAACAGTTAAGGCCTGTGCTTTGCCTTGCTCGCTGCAAAGGTTCAGCGGGGCGCATTTAGTAGATTTTAGGCATCATCGGGATGCCTGCTACCCTCCATCCCCTCGGTATCTTCGCGCACTACATATTTAATATACTTAGGGGCGCAACCATGAGTTATGAAAACTACACTCAAGCTCGGCATTCGATTGGTCGTATGTCGAGAGGGACCTGCACAGACGCGGGGCCAATCGATTATCGAATTAAATCTGACACTGTTGTCTTTGAGACAGCGCGAAATCAGAACTTACCAGCTCGCTTACGAAACGAGAGCATCTTCAAACGCAGCTTAGATTTGTGCATTGCCATTTCGGCTTTACTCTTCTTGATGCCCTTTATGGCGTTTGCCGCCATCATGGTCCGGCTTGCGGATGGCGGACCAGCTCTGTTTAGCCAGGAGAGGATCGGTCATGACGGAAAGACGTTTCGTTGCTACAAGTTCCGGTCGATGATCATAAACTCGCAAGAGGTTCTCGATCAGCTCCTCGCAACCGATCCGGTCGCAGCGGCCGAATGGGCTGCAGATCAGAAACTTCGCAATGATCCACGCATCACAAAGATCGGAGCCTTCCTCCGCAAAACGAGTTTGGATGAGCTCCCTCAGCTCATCAATGTCATTCGCGGAGAGATGTCGATTGTTGGGCCACGTCCAATCATCCAAGCGGAAATCCCAAGATACGGTCGTGCGTTTAAGGACTACACATCCGTCCGTCCGGGGCTAACTGGCCTATGGCAAGTCAGCGGCCGGAATGATACGACCTACCCGCAGCGTGTCGCAATGGATCGGCACTATGCCCGAACAAACACAGTCTCTGGGGACATTGGTATCATTTTACGGACGATTCCGGCTATGCTATTTTCGCGCGGCGCATTCTAGACTGTCTACATAATCCAGTATTAGGGTGACATCATTATGGACACTGCGGAACACCATAAATTAGACGGCCAAGACATCTTGGTCGTCGGCGGGGCTGGTTATATCGGCTCCCATGTTTGCAAGATGATCCACGCGGCGGGCGGACGACCGATTACGATTGATAATCTTTCGTGCGGCCATGAACATGCGGTAAAATGGGGCCCGCTAGAGCGCATTGATATCCGCGACCGTGAGGCGCTAGACGCCGCCTTATCGCGCTGGCCTGGCGCGAGTTGCGTTGTGCATTTGGCATCCTCAATCGAAGTCGGCATCGGTGAGCGTGACCCAGCGAATTTTTACTCAAACAATGTTGTGGGTGCATTGACCCTTCTGGACGCGATGCGCGCAGCGGAGATTGACCGCCTGATTTTCTCTTCCACATGCGCGACCTATGGGGAGACGGAGACCATGCCGATAGCCGAGGATGATCCGCAACAACCCTCATCGGTATATGGCAAAACCAAGCTCGCCGTTGAGCACATGATTCAAAGCTATCATGCGGCCTATGGGCTAAATTATGTTACCTTGCGCTACTTCAATGCGAGCGGCGCGGACGCGGACGCCGAAATCGGGGAAGAACACGATCCGGAGACGCATCTCATACCGATCGCAATGCAAGCGGCGGCGGGTCGGCGCGGACCGCTAAAACTGTTTGGAACAGATTATGATACGCCAGACGGAACCTGCGTGAGAGATTACATTCATGTCAATGACATCGCGCGCGCGCACATTCTGGCCATGAAGCAAATGGAGTCAGGCCTGACCCGCGCGGAAGTCAACATCGGCACGGGCGTCGGGACTAGTAACCGTGAGGTCCTCGCATCCATCGGACGTGTGACCGGGCATCCTGTTCCCTATGAAGATGCACCGCGCCGCGCCGGAGATCTCTCCCGGCTCTATTCGGACGAAGGTCAGGCCAAAAAGGTTTTAGGCTTCACACCGCGTTACTCGGACATGGATACGATCATCCGATCAGCTTGGAATTTTCACAACTCGCGGTGGGGCGAAACAAGAGCAGATTAAAACAGCAACAACCATCTTGCAGATGCAAGTGTAACCATATGCGGGGGCGCAATGACTTTACAATCTTCAGCTAATTTTAGCTCAAAATATTCTATTGATGATATCAAGTTGGCCGCAGGACCAGTGGATGGCGTGTCTTTCGATGGCGGCATCGTCCGGATCAAAGAAAGTCTCTGTGCCGACGTCGCGAAGGGCGAATTTGAAACTGTCGTGGTGACATATTCGGTCGCCGGATTTTGGGGCTTGGAGATACCAAGAACAGCTATTTTCAATCTTTCCAATTCGGATAACGGTCCAGAGGTCACCAGTCACCTTGTGGTCAAACCTTTTTTAAAAAATGGCGATTTCTGTTTTGACTTACATTCAGACTATTTCGCGTAAGAGCGGCCTCACGCGGTTGACGGAAAACCTAAAAGCTAAGTTAGAAAATCACCCGCTGCCGCAAGCATGGATGGCGATTTTTTCCCCAAAATAGTTTCCATCCATTTGGCTGTCTCAATGACAGCATTCAAATCAAGCCCGTGATCTATACCGGACCGACTCAGCAAATAAATCACATCTTCGGTCGCAACATTACCCGTCGCATTTGGCGCAAAGGGACAGCCGCCAATCCCGCCGATAGAGGAGTCAATTGTCTTGGCCCCCGCCTCAATCGCGGCCCAGACATTTGCGATCGCCATATTCCGCGTATTGTGAAAATGCACGCGCACAGGAATTGGCGCAATGAGATCGGCGGCTTTGCCAACGAGGCTGGTGACCTGAGACGGCACGCCGACGCCAATCGTATCAGCCAGCGCGATTTCGCTGGGGCCCGCTTCTGCCGCTCTTGCGACAATATCCAACACGCGCTGCTCGGGCACCTCTCCGTCAAAGGGACAGCCAAAAGCCGTGGAGACAGTGACTTGCGCAGAGCGCCCTTCGGCATGGGCGAGCTTCACAATCTCCTTGGCCGTCGCAACCGTCTCGGCGCTAGTCTGATTTTGGTTCTTCATCCCGAACCCATCCGAGGCGACACAGACCGCACCAAGTTGGTCAATCCCGCAGTCCAGCGCCCGCAGCGCCCCGCGCTTGTTCAAGGTCAAACCAATGCGCGTGACGCCGTCGACGGGGCCGAGCGCTGCAACCACATCTTCGGCGTCCGCCATTTGCGGAACCAGTTTCGGATGCACAAAGCTCGCGATCTCAATCCGCTTTGCGCCGGCCGCAATGGCGCGGCGGATGAAGGTGACCTTGTCCTCGGTGGAGACAAGAGTCTTTTCATTTTGGAGACCATCTCTCGGGCCAACTTCAACGATCTGTATAGGGGTGGGCATAGTCTCTCCGGCCATAGGTTTAGACGACGCAAGATTTCAAATCGCATGACGGGTCAGCGAGCTTACCTTTATCGAGTCCCTTCCCCTTCGTTAGGCACATTTTACCAAACATGAAATCACGCGGGGCGTTAACGGCATCGACTGCGATGAACCTATTCTCTTTGAAATAATAAGCGGCAAAGCTCCGAGAGTTTTCAGCGTCTCCGCGAATGATGACGTCATCATAACCCTCTGATAAACCTGCGATTTGTAGCTTTAAATCAAACTGATCCGACCAAAACCACGGGAGGCTATTATAAGGTTTGGACACCCCATTTATATGGGCAGCAACAACCTTACCCTGCTCCGTTGCATTGGGCACGGACTCGAGCCTGATGTGGCGATCATATATCGGGTTATAGTGCCAGGTGACATCTCCGGCGGCGTAAATATCGGGATCAGAGGTTTGGCAAAATTCATTGACCTCTATCCCATTGCCAACGGCCAGACCCGCCATCTCTGCCAGCTCAATATTTGGAATCACGCCGATGCCAATGATCACCATGTCGGCAGGAAGAGCTTTGTCACAGGCCGTCAAGACTTGCAGGCGATCTCCGTTTTTTTGAATTTCAGACGCCATCACATTTTCAAGAATATTGACGCCTTCTTCCTCGTGGACACGCTTATAAAATGTCGACATTTCGGGGGCCGTTACCCGTTGAAGGATGCGCGGCATCGCCTCTAAAACGGTGACCTCCAAACCTTGCTTGCGCAGTGATGCGGCGGTTTCCAACCCTATATATCCTCCGCCGATAATGACGGCTGATTTTGCCGTGGCCGCTTTGGCTTTAATTTCCAGAACATCTGCTGAGTCGCGTAGGTAAAACACCGCCTCCAAATCCGCGCCCGGGACAGGCAAGCGCCGAACGCGCGCGCCCGTCGTCAAGACAAGCTTATCGTAGGGCAGCGTCTCGCCCGCATCCGTAAGAATTGTTTTCTCCGCGCGGTCAATTGCGCCAACCCGAACGCCGAGCTTGAGGTCAATTTTCGCGGTCTCATAAGCCTCAGCCGGACGAATGACAATATCGTCCATCGCCTTATCGCCTGATAGGAAATCCTTGGACAAAGGCGGCTTGTGATAGGGCAGCGCCGCTTCATCTCCGATCACGATAATCTCGCCCTCCCAGCCGGTTTGCCGCAGGCTAACACTCGTTTGGGCCGCGGCATGGGACGCGCCGATGATGATAACTGATTTGGACATAGGCCCGTTATTTGGAGGGTTTCGCGAAGCCGCGCAAGATAGCAGATGCAAACACCCCTATGCACATAGGATAAAACACCATAGGGGCTGCCCCACGGCCTGAAATCTTGAGTTGGCCATATAGATCGGCGAAGAACGTCCTTGGCGATCATTCTGAAAGACGGCCCGCATGTCCAATATCGCTCTCGCGCACCCCGCGCTCGCTGCTGCTTTGTCGAAAAAGGGCTATGCCACCCTCACCCCCGTTCAGGACGCCGTGCTCGACCCGCAGCTCCAAGACCAAGATTTGCTCGTCTCCGCGCAGACGGGATCAGGCAAGACCGTCGCCTTTGGCCTGACGATGGCGTCAACGCTGCTGGGTGACGCAGAAGGCTTCCACCGCGCGGACGCCCCGCTTGCGCTCTGTATCGCCCCCACCCGAGAGCTGGCCATGCAGGTGAAACGCGAGCTCGATTGGCTCTACCGCGAGGCGGGAGCGAAGACGCTCTCCTGCGTTGGCGGCATGGATGCGCGCACGGAACGCACAGCCCTGAAACGCGGCGCGCATATTGTTGTCGGTACGCCGGGGCGGCTGTGTGATCACATCAATCGTGGCGCGCTCGACCTCTCCGAAATACAAACCATCGCTTTGGACGAAGCGGATGAAATGCTCAACATGGGGTTCCGCGAAGAGCTGGAGCTTATCCTCAACGCCTCCCCCGCAGAGCGCCGCACGCTAATGTTCTCCGCCACCGTACCGAAATCTATCATCGGCATGACGAAGAAATATCAACGCAATGCCGTGCGCGTGAACACGGCCGCCGAAGCCAAACAGCATCTCGACATTGACTACCAAGTCATGACCGTCGCCAATGCCGACCGCGAGAATGCCATCATTAATGTGCTGAGGTTTTACAATGCGAAAAACGCCATCGTTTTCGGCGATACGCGGGTGGCGGTAAACCGCATGACGCAGCGCTTTAATAATCGCGGTTTTTCCGTTGTCTCGCTCTCGGGCGAGCTGTCCCAAGCCGAGCGCAGCAATGCGCTGCAAGCCTTACGCGATGGCCGGGCGCAAGTTTGTGTTGCGACAGATGTTGCGGCGCGGGGACTCGATCTCCCGGATCTAGAACTCGTGATTCATGCTGATGTGCCGCGCAGCCGCGAAGCGCTGCTGCATCGTAGCGGACGGACAGGCCGCGCGGGGCGTAAGGGTGTCTCCGCGCTCATCGTCGCGCCGAGCCGCCGCCGCAATGCAGAACGCCTGCTGCGCGATGCGGGCATCACCGCCGAGTGGGGCGAAGCGCCGAGCGCGGATGCCATTATCGCAAAAGATAATGAGCGCCTGCTCGCCAATATGACGCTCGATACAGAAGTGACCGAGGAAGAAAAAACCATCGTCGCGCGCCTGCTCAAAGCGCACTCGCCTGAACATATCGCGACAGCCTTTATCCGCCAATATCGCCAAGGCCAATCCGCGCCAGAAGACCTCCTGCCCGCCGATTATAAGCCGAGCAAAAGCGAGCGCGCCACCTCGGGTCCCAGAGAGAATTTCGACGACGGCGTTTGGTTCTCCCTCAATGTTGGGCGCAAGCAAAAGGCCGAGCCGAAATGGATTCTGCCCATGCTCATGAAATCGGGCGGCCTCAAGAAAGGCGAGATCGGCGCGATTAAAATTATCGACAAAGAGACCTTCGTCGAGGTCGCCCCGAAAGGCGTTGAACGGTTCTTAGACACCGTCGGCCCCGATATGAAAATCGAAGCTGCAATTACGGTTGCGCGTGTCGACGGGAAACCAAACTTGGCGCAGCCGTCATCCGGCAATTACCGCTCTCGCGATGACCGCTCCAAAGGCGGGCGGAGCCGCAAAGCGCCTTATGGGGACAAACAGAAATCCTATGGCGGGAAAAAGAAACCCTATGAAAAACGTGGCGACTCCAAAAGCGGAAACAAAAAACCTTGGAGCAACAAGGCGGAGAATAAGACAGAACATAAGAGCAATTCCGGCGACAAACCCGCCGCAAAACCTGCCGCGAAGAAAATGTCCAACTTTGAAGAAGGCACATTCAAACGCAAAAGCCGCAAATCCACAGGCTCGGATATGCCCACTTATGGCGGTCCAAAGTTAGACGCTAATGGCCGCCCGAAAAAACCCCACAAAAAGAAACTCGCCCGCGCCGCGGCGAAAGCCAAAGGCGGGGTGAAAAAGGGTGAGCGTAAGAACACGCGGAAGAAGAAAGCGTAGGCGGGGATAGGATTTAATGGAGTGAATATAGTCGCAAACTCAAGGATTAGCGGCGGTGTTGTGAGGCGATTTTAGGACGCTCGGTTTTTGCCATGAAAAAACATCAACTCTTTTCTTGTTCGTTCGGCGGCAGGGTATCTATTGACAATGAATTCGATGAGCCAGAAGATATTATTGTTTCTGTAGATGCTGGTGTAGCGATAACAGTTATTGAACAAGAGACTTTTACGCGATTATTAAGGCATAGTCTTCTGCATGAACAATATACTTAAGATTTTTCTATCTGCATTAACACTGATTAAGCCTTATAATTTGCCACTTCCAAATTGGGTGACGGCGGATTTGCTGTCGTCTATTTACAAAAACAGGTTAATACCAATCGGAAAAACCGATCGCGATGAAGGCTACTATTTGCGAACGAGATTCGATGCGATATTCGGTATAATCACCGTTTTGAGTAATAATAAACCTATCGAAGTAATGGCGGGTCCATTTATCAGAGCGATTAGCAAATTTATGTCAATTTTCTTTCTTTTCTCTTTAGTGATTAGTTTGATCGTTATTTTGGAAGAACCGAGCAGCTTCGGAAGGTTTCTGATTGTTACATCTTTAGGTTTTTTGTTGCTGACAAGCTTGGTAAATTTTGCTCACTTTTTACAATATTTATCGCTTCGAATTTCAATAAATGTGAAAATGAAAAAGAATGGTTTTGTACCTTGAAGGTCGCTAAAAATTTGCCAAGAACCCAGCACCTTGAAAAGATTACCCCCAATCTAAAACAATTCCAGCGGCCCTTTCTAGGCGACAACGGCCTCTCCCCCTCACTCATAATTTCGCCAATCATCTCGGGGGTGGTAGCCTTCGCCTATACTGTCATATTTCCAGTTTTTGCCTCCCGGTGGAGGCGAGCTGTTTTGATTTGAGGCGATAGAGGCCTCAAGCTTGGCGAGGCGTCGGGCCTCAGCGACATCTGGGTGTTCGCCGGCAGCAGGTATTGGGGCAGGTTTATCAGGCGGTTCAAATCCCGGCATGAGGTCAAAATTTAAGATAGGAGTTTTGGGGCGGCGATCCTCAATGGCGGCCTCCATCGCGTCCATCTCGGCTTCGAGTTGAAGCTGTTTCATTTGCTTATCCAAGTCCACCCAATCGGGCGTGGCTTTGCGCAGAGCTATAGCAGCTTCGCGGTCGCGTTCAGCGCGGCGTAGCGCGCGGATTTCATAGCGGGCTTTTTCGAGTTTTATCGCGAGCAGCGCCGCCTGCGCCTTACGCGGCGGGAGATTTTTTCGGGGCATGGGGGTCCTTTTGTTTGGGGGAGGAAAATAGATAGAGAGACAGGTCACACCGTCGCAAGCATAGCTTGCCCGGTGCCTATTCCCTGAAGGTCAGGTCAGAGCTAAACACGCAATTATCTCAAAACTCGCCCAATGGTTGGCCCGCTCGTTCTTACCGGAATTTCACGGAAATGGGCACCGGGCGCGTCGGGTGCCCCGACCCGCGGCGGTGTGACATTTGGAGGTTGCTTCGTTTCTCTACCTCATGTCGTTTCTCTCTTAAGTCTCGGTATTAGATGGGATGTTCGTGTGGGTGGTTAGGCTCTGCGAGTGCGAATGCGGAATGCGAATGCTTTGAGCCCTCCCAGCTTATTGCTAGAAAGCCCCACACGACGACGCCTTTCTGCGCTACCGGCCGAACACATCAGTCGAGGATGAATCAGCTCGCGATAGGCCACCCAAGCTACTGGGACATTACCCCCAGAGCTCCAATGACAAGCGTCGCTTCTCTCCAGTTAAGTCAATGTGCACCTGACTGCCCAATGAAAGAAGACACCTTAAACATGACACAGCTTTTGAAAGCGTGGACGCATCTTTTTTTAGCGTTGATTTTATTGGGGAAAATGGCAGATTTTTGAGGGAAGACCGTTTTTGTAAAATCCGATAAGTCGGCATTGGGTCCAAATCTACTCCCGTTCTGCGGAGTAGATTTTCTCGGTAGAATTTGACAGTAACCCCATATGAGCGGCTCACATCCAACCCTTAGCCTCCGCATTGACCTCGCCAATGGCGAAAGATTGGGGCCCGGAAAAATTGCATTATTGGATGCCATTGCGGAGGCCGGATCAATTACTGCGGCTGCAAAAACGCTCGGCATGTCCTATCCGCGGGCGTGGAAGCTCGTGGAAAATATGAATGCGAGTTTTGAAACGCCGCTGGTGGACACCTTCCAAGGCGGATCAAAACGCGGCGGGGCGGGTCTAACGGAGACGGGCCTTGAGGTCAGACGGCTCTATGCGCTGATTTTGACTGAGGCGGAACAGGCGACAGAAGCCCCGCGCGCGCAGCTCTCATCGCTCCAAGCGGAGAGATCAGAATAGAGGTCATAGCTCTGGCGTCGATGTAAATGGTGGTTTATAACGGCGCTATGGGACACGTTCGCCTTCAGTCTAATTATGCGCACGCCGCCGATGTCTTGGGATATATTGCGGCGGCGCAGGCCACCGACACCTGCGCGCTCGTCATCATAACCGGGACAGAGGGCGGCGGCGCCCGCGCCCCGGGCGCGCTCATGGCCGTCGCGCGGTCCGGCGAATCGGCTGGCTATGTGTCCAATGGCTGCGTTGATGCAGCGGTCATTTTAAACGCGCAAGAGGCGCTGGAGACAGGGCAGTCCGTTCAAATTCGATATGGCAAAGGCTCGCCCTTTTTAGATATTAAACTCCCCTGCGGCGGGCGCTTAGATCTCTTGATTATCCCTCACCCGAACCCCGAAATTATCGCAGAGGCCTGCGAGACTTTAAATCGAAGAGATCAAATCTCGCTTCTTTTTGGCCGCGATGGGTCTGTTGGCCTGAGCAAAAAAGACCACTCGGGAACAGGCTTGCGGGATGACGTTTTTCAGGCCTCTTACCGGCCCAAACCGAAGTTGCGGATAGTCGGTCGCGGGACCGAACCTCTTGCTCTGGCGCGGCTCGCTTTGGCCAGCGATATGGAGGTTCTCCTGCAATCGCCGGATGACGCGCTAGTCGCGCGCGCGGCGGCTCTAGGCGCAGAGGCCGAGCGCATTCAGCCGGGACAGAGTTTGACAGCCCATGATGGTGCTTTCACAGCCTGTATCTTGATGTTCCATGATCACGATTTGGAGTATGACATCCTCATTGAAGCGCTGAAGACAAAGGCGTTTTATATCGGCGCTTTGGGGAGCCAAAAAACACATGACGCGCGTTGCGCGGGGCTCCGGCAAGGCGGTGTCTCCGAGGCTGATATTCGCAAGATAAAAGCCCCTATCGGCCTAATCCCCAGCACGAGGGATGCGTCAATGCTCGCTATCTCGACACTGGCCGAAGTCGCCGCCGCCTTCCAAGAGGCAAGCGCGTGACCATTCTGTTCCAAACGGTAGAGGACCCTGCCCCGGTCATTGATGGGTCAAGCTCCACTAGGTCAGATTCCGCGCCAATGATCGACCCTTACGGGCGGCATGTCACCTATTTGCGCCTTTCCGTGACGGACCGGTGTGATCTGCGCTGCACCTATTGCATGCCGGAGAAAATGACATTCCTGCCGAGGCGAGACCTTCTCACGCTGGAGGAGCTCGACCGCCTTGCCTCGGCTTTCATTGCCAAAGGGGTGCGCAAATTACGGATCACCGGCGGCGAGCCCTTGGTGCGCAAAGATGTTCTCAAACTTATCGAAAATCTGTCGCGCCATTTGGACACAGGCCAATTGGACGAAATCACGCTGACGACGAATGGCACCCAACTTGAAAAATTCGCGCAGCCCTTGGCAGCGGCCGGCGTCAAACGCATCAATGTCTCCATAGATAGTCTCGACCCCGATAAATACAGCCGGATTACGCGCGGCGGAAATTTGGCGCAGGTCTTGGCGGGGATTAAGGCCGCGCAAGACAACGGCATTGCGATCAAATTAAATGCCGTCGCGTTGAAGCAAGATAATCTGCCAGAGATACCCAGCATGATCAGCTGGGCGCATGAACGCGGCATGGATTTCACCCTCATCGAAGTCATGCCAATGGGCGACATTGATGGGGATAGATACGATCAATATGTCTCCCTAAAACAGGTGCGAAAAACACTAAAAAAAGCGTGGGACTTAACCCCGTTGGCCTACCGCACAGGCGGGCCTGCGAGCTATTTCGAGGTGGCGCAAACGGGCGGGCGGCTAGGTTTCATCACGCCGCTGAGTCATAATTTCTGCGAAGCCTGTAACCGCGTGCGCCTGACCTGCACCGGACAGCTCTATAGCTGCCTCGGGCAAAACGGCGTGACCGATCTGCGCGGCGTCATGCGCAGCGTGCCGCAGGACACAGATGCGCTTCACGACGCGATTGATGGCGCGATATTGCGTAAGCCGAAAGGCCATGATTTTGAGATTGAACGGTCTGGCGCGGCCCCCGCAGTCCCGCGCACCATGTCGACAACGGGGGGCTGATGATGGCGCATCTTCTTTTCTTTGGGCAGTTCTCGGACATCGCAGACAATGGCGAGGTGACGTTGCCCGAACATGTGACGGACACGGACGCGCTGCTGCTTTGGTTGGGCGAAACCCATGACGGGTTTTCGGTGCTGTGGGAAAAGCCTGGAACGATGATTGTGCTCAATCATGAAACGATCTCAGAGCCTAAGCCCATAAAACCGTCGGATGAAATCGCCTTCCTATCAGCCCTGAGCGGCGGCTAAGTGGGAAGCCTAGAGCATATAATTATCATGGCCGATCCGTTCTCGCCCGAAGATAAAATTGCCGCCTTTAGAGCGGGTTTGAAAAACGCTGGCGCAATGGTGTCCTTTACTGGAATTGTGCGGGATGTTGCCGCGGCATCCGCAGGCGGCAACCAAGTCACCGCGCTGGAGCTGCAGCACTATCCCGGTTTTACGGAACGGCAAATTTCGGCCTTTGCGCAAACCGCCTTGGACCGCTTTGATATTCAAGACGTTCTTATCATCCACCGCGTCGGCACTATGGTTCCAGAGGACCCGATTGTTTTAGTTGCGGTCGCCGCCGTCCACAGACGCGCCGCATTTGAGGCGGCTGATTACCTCATGGATTACCTCAAAACATCCGCGCCCTTTTGGAAAAAGGAATTACGCGGAACACAGTCGATCTGGATTGAACCTCGCACAGAGGATTACAGCGATAAGGCGAGATGGAGCCTTCAACATGATACACGAGATGAGAATTAAATATGCCGAGCCTTGACGACAGCCTAGCGTTTAAACCCCTTCGTATCGCGATTTTAACGATCTCAGATACGCGGGATTTGCAATCAGACACCTCAGGTCAGTTGTTATTAAAGCGCGCCAAGGCCGCCGGGCATGAGGTCGTCACGCGAGATATCGTGACCGATGACGCACCCCAAATAAGCGCTATCGTTTCCGCCTGGATAGATGATCCACAAATCGAAATTGTAATCACCACAGGCGGCACAGGGTTCACGAAAAGAGACGTCACCCCAGAGGCGCTCGCCCCGCTTTTTGAAAAAACAATAGACGGGTTTTCTGTGATTTTTCACAAGGTGAGTTTCGACTCGGCGGGGCTCTCGACCTTAAAATCTCGCGCCTGTGCGGGGCTGGCGAAAGATACATTTATTTTCTGCCTGCCCGGGTCAAATGGCGCGGTGAAAGATGGGTGGGATCACATCCTCAAATCCCAGCTAGATATCCGCTATCGGCCTTGCAATTTTGCAGAGCTTATCCCGCGCCTGCAGGAGACCTAAGATGGCTAAAAACCCTCTCTCGCATTTTGATAAAGATGGACGCCCGCATATGGTGGACGTGTCGGCGAAGCCCACAACGGCCCGCAAGGCTATTGCACGAGGCGCCGTGACAATGAACCCAGCGACGCTGGACATTGTCCTCGCGGGTGATGTCAAAAAAGGCGACGTTCGCACCATCGCCGAGCTGGCCGGTATTATGGGCGCAAAACAGACGAGCACGCTCATCCCGCTATGCCATCCCCTGCCCTTAAGTTCGGTGAAATTGCAAATCCGCACGGAGACGGATTTACCGGGCTTGGTCGTGGAGGCCGCCACCAAAACGACAGGCCAAACCGGGGTCGAGATGGAAGCCCTGACCGCCGTGAGTGTGGCCTGCCTCACGATTTATGACATGCTGAAAGCCGTCGATAAGAATATGGTCATTGGCGACATTTGTTTGATAGAAAAGACAGGCGGCAAGAGCGGAGATTGGCGCCGCGCGGAGACCTCCCGTTAATGCCATTGCTCCCTTATGACGACGCCTTGCAATTATTGCTGACCGCCGCCCCGCTGCCGCGAACCGAACAGGTTGGTATCCTTGACGCATTAGGCTGCGTGGCGGCGGAGCCCATCACAGCGCCCAGAGCGCAGCCGCCTGCTGCCCTCTCCGCAATGGATGGTTATGCGGTTAAATTTGACGACAGCTGTTTGGAGGGCGCAAGGCTTAAGGTCATAGGCGAGATACCGGCTGGCGGGGCATATAGCGGGACATTAAAAACTGGCGAAGCCGTCCGAATATTTACAGGCGCGCCCATTCCGCCCGGCGCAGACAGTGTCCTCATCCAAGAAAATGCTGACCGGGAAGGAGCCATTCTCACAGTGACGACACCGCTTGGAATTGAAGGCGCAAATATTCGGCCCAAAGCGATCGATTTTGCGAAGGGCGACACCTTAATTCATGCGGGAGAAATCCTCACGCCTATCAAAATCGCTCTAGCCGCAGCAGCAAATAGAAAGACGGTTTTGGCGCAACAAAAACCTCGGATTACAGTCATATCGACGGGGGACGAATTAGTTGAACCAGGGGGAACCTTGAGCCCGGATAAAATCACCAACTCAGCGGCTTACGGTATAGGCGCTCTCATTACGTCATGGGGCGGGAAAGCCGCGCTCGCCAACATCTTGCCAGACGACCTAAATACCGCAATTCCCGAGATCAAACCTCACATCGCAAACAGCGATGTCATCGTGACGATTGGCGGGGCGTCGGTCGGCGATTATGATATTGTCAAGCCAGCCTTTCGGGCGCTTGGTGCGGAGATGATTTTCGAAAAAGTCGCTGTGAAACCAGGTAAGCCTTGCTGGCATGCGAAAATACCAGATCGCCCGCTCATCCTCGGCCTGCCCGGAAATCCGGCCTCCGCGAGCGTATGCGCGCATCTCTTTTTGCGACCATTGCTTGCTAAATTACTCGGGCAGAAAGCAAACCCATCGCAAAGGGTGACAGCGAAACTCGCCTCAAAGCTGAGCGCAAATGGCCCCCGCGAAACCTATCTTCGAGGCCGCGGACACATCGAAAATGGTCTCTTATGGGTCACGCCAGATGCGCGGCAAGATAGCTCTCTGCTCACGCCCTTTGCGGGCGCCAATGTGCTTATTCGGCAAGCTCCATATCTGGCGGCGCAAGTAAAAGGCGCCAACATTGACGCGCTAATCATCGGCGAACTCACCGCCTAATGTCGTCCCTCTACACGCTGGCGGTGTTATTCTTCATCACGGCCATCCTCTATAGCAGCGTCGGATTTGGCGG
>CALDTL010000113.1 GCA_937923965.1 uncultured Caulobacterales bacterium | reverse complement strand
ACTGTCATGGCTCGCGAATACGACCTCAAAGACTACCGTAATTTTGGTATCATGGCCCACATTGATGCGGGCAAAACCACATGTACTGAGCGGATTCTTTACTACACAGGTAAAAATCACAAAATTGCCGAAGTCCATGATGGCGCAGCCACAATGGATTGGATGGAGCAAGAGCAAGAGCGCGGTATTACTATTACCTCTGCGGCGACGACCTGTTTCTGGGACAATAAGCGCCTGAACATCATTGACACACCGGGTCACGTTGACTTCACCATTGAAGTAGAGCGTTCTTTGCGTGTTTTGGACGGCGCGGTTGCGCTTCTAGATGCCAATGCAGGTGTTGAGCCGCAAACAGAAACTGTTTGGCGTCAGGCTGACAAATATAATGTTCCGCGCATGATTTTCATCAATAAGATGGATAAAATCGGCGCGGATTTCTACGCCTCTGTCCAGTCTGTCAAAGATCGCCTCGGCGGCAATGCGCTCGAAATGCAGTTGCCTATCGGGTCCGAAGATCAGTTCATCGGTGTTGTCGATCTCGTCAAAGACGTTGCCTACACATGGGCGAAAGACACCGAGCTTGGTGCGAAATATGACACTGTCGAAATACCGGCTGAGCTGAAGGAAAAGGCTGCTGAGTATCGTGAAGCGCTCATCGAGGCTGTTGCTGAGATGGATGATGAAGTGATGGAAAAATATTTCGAAGGCGAAATGCCGTCTGTCGAAACAATTCAGCGTCTGGTCCGTGAGGCGACGATTGCGAACAAAGTTGTCCCGGTTTTCTGTGGTACGGCCTTTAAAAACAAAGGCGTTCAGCCATTGCTCGATGCTGTTGTGGCTTACCTGCCGTCTCCGCTCGATATTCCTGCGATTACAGGTATCGACGTCAAGACCGGCGAGGAAACAACACGTCCTGCGTCTGATGACACGCCGCTCTCTATGCTTGCGTTTAAAATCATGAACGACTCATTCGTGGGCTCGCTGACATTCTGCCGCCTTTACTCTGGCGTTCTCACGGCAGGCTCGACTGTCTTGAACACCGTTAAAGAGAAAAAAGAGCGCGTTGGCCGCATGATGATGATGCACTCCAATGACCGCGAAGACATTAAAGAGGCTTATGCTGGCGATATTATCGCGGTTGCCTCGCTAAAGGCGTCAACGACAGGTGACACGCTATGTGATCCTGCGCATCCCGTTATCCTAGAGCGTATGGAATTTCCTGCGCCGGTTATCGAGATTGCGGTTGAGCCGAAATCTAAGGCTGACCAAGAGAAACTTGGTGTTGGCCTCCAGCGTTTGGCGGCTGAAGATCCGTCCTTCCGCGTGTCGACTGACCATGAGTCAGGCCAGACAATCATGGCGGGTATGGGCGAGCTCCACTTGGACATCCTTGTGGACCGGCTGAAGCGCGAATTTGGCGTCGAAGCCAACATCGGTCAGCCGCAAGTGGCTTACCGCGAGGCGCTCGCAAGGCCTGTCGATATTGATTACACCCATAAGAAACAGTCTGGTGGTTCAGGTCAGTTCGGCCGCGTTAAAATCAAATTTGCTCCGGGCGAGCCTGGGTCTGGATTTGTTTTCGAGTCCAAAGTTGTTGGCGGTAACGTGCCTAAGGAATATATCCCGGGCGTTGAAAAGGGTATTCGGACCATGTCTGAATCCGGCCTTTTGGCTGGCTTCCCAGTTATCGACTTCACGGCAGAGCTTTATGATGGGGCCTACCATGATGTTGACTCCTCTGTGATGGCTTTCGAAATTGCCGCGCGGGCCGCGTTCCGCCAGATCAAGGTCGAAGGTAAGCTCAAGCTTCTTGAGCCTATCATGAAGGTCGAAGTTGTGACGCCGGATGAGTATATGGGCGACGTTATTGGCGATTTGAACTCTCGCCGCGGTATGATCGAAGGCACTGAGATGCGCGGAAACGCAAATGTCATTAACGCGATGGTGCCGCTAGCCAATATGTTCGGTTACGTGAACGATCTGCGCTCCAAAACGCAGGGGCGTGCCCAATTTACAATGACATTCGATCACTATGAGGGAACCCCTCAGGCGGTTGCAGACGAAGTTATATCAAAGCAGGGCGGCGCGTAACTGCGTCACCAAATCCCTTCGCGGGAATTTAAAGTTTAACCTCAAAGAGAAAGAGGAGCCTAGACATGGCAAAAGAGAAGTTTGAACGTAATAAGCCGCATGCGAATATCGGCACGATTGGTCACGTTGATCATGGTAAGACGACGCTGACGGCGGCGATCACGAAATATTTCGGTGATTTCCAAGCCTATGATCAGATTGACGGCGCGCCGGAAGAAAAAGCGCGCGGTATCACGATTTCAACGGCTCACGTTGAGTATGAGACGGAAAATCGTCACTACGCCCACGTCGACTGCCCAGGCCATGCTGACTATGTTAAGAACATGATCACCGGTGCGGCGCAAATGGACGGCGCGATCTTGGTTGTGAACGCAGCGGACGGCCCAATGCCTCAGACACGTGAGCACATCTTGCTCGGTCGCCAGGTTGGTATCCCGGCTATGGTTGTCTTCATGAATAAAGTTGATCAAGTCGACGATGAAGAGCTTTTGGAGCTCGTCGAAATGGAAATCCGTGATCTTTTAACGTCTTATGATTACCCGGGCGACGACATTCCTGTGATTGCAGGTTCTGCTTTGGCTGCGATGGAGGGCAAAAATCCAGAAATCGGCGAAGAAGCGATCAAGAAATTGATGGCCGCTGTTGATGAATATATCCCGCAGCCAGAGCGCGCGGTTGATGGGGCATTCTTGATGCCAATCGAAGATGTGTTCTCAATCTCTGGCCGCGGCACTGTTGTGACGGGCCGTATCGAGCGCGGCGTCTTGAACGTTGGCGACGAAATCGAAATCGTGGGTATCAAAGATACTACGAAGACAACTTGTACCGGTGTTGAGATGTTCCGTAAGCTTCTCGACCGCGGCGAGGCTGGCGACAATGTCGGCGCACTTCTGCGCGGTATCGACCGCGAAGGTGTTGAGCGCGGACAGGTTCTTTGTAAGCCGGGGTCTGTGACGCCGCATACGAAGTTCGAAGCTGAAGCTTACATCCTGACAAAGGATGAAGGCGGACGTCATACGCCGTTCTTCAATAACTATCGTCCGCAGTTCTATTTCCGGACAACCGATGTGACAGGTGTTGTCACGTTGAAGGAAGGCACAGAGATGGTCATGCCGGGTGATAATGTTGAAGTGAACGTTGAGCTTATCGTGCCCATCGCGATGGAAGAAAAGCTCCGCTTCGCGATCCGCGAGGGCGGCCGCACCGTCGGCGCCGGCGTCGTCGCAAAGATTATCGAATAACCGATATTAATCATTGAGGTTTTGAGCGGCCCGCGCTAGTGGGCCGCTTCTTATTATAGAAACATACTTCGAAGCTGATTTTATTGACTTTGAAGTGAGCTGTTTGAAACGTGAAAAAGTCCAAGGGTTCCGTTATGGATCGTCAAAACATACGCATTCGGTTGAAGGCATTCGACCACCGCATCCTCGACGTCTCTACCAAAGAGATTGTCTCTACGGCTAAGCGCACTGGCGCGACCGTTCGCGGTCCAATTCCATTGCCGACCCGGATTGAGAAGTTCACTGTGAACCGCTCACCACACGTTAACAAAAAATCTCGCGAACAATTCGAAATCCGCACACATAAGCGGATGCTCGATATCGTAGACCCAACACCGCAGACTGTGGACGCGCTCATGAAGCTCGACCTCGCTGCTGGCGTTGACGTCGAAATCAAATTGGGAGCGTAAGCATGTTGCGTTCAGGACTTCTCGCAAAAAAACTGGGTATGACTCAGGTTTATGATGATGCGGGCAACCACATTCCAGTGACGGTTTTGTCACTCGAGGGATGTCAGGTCGTCGCCTCTAAAACAATGGCTCGCGATGGCTATACGTCTCTTCAGCTTGGGGCTGGCGATGCAAAACCAAAGCGCGTCTCAAAAGCAGAGCGTGAGCGTTTTGCGAAAGCTGGCGTGACACCAAAGCGCAAATGCGTCGAGTTTCGCATTGCTGAAGGTAATGAGATCGAAGTCGGTGCAACCATGACAGCGGATCACTTTGTTCCGGGTCAAAAAATCGACGCCGCCGGTATTACGGTCGGTAAAGGGTTTGCGGGCGCGATGAAGCGCCATAACTTTGGCGGTCTTCGCGCGACACATGGTGTGTCTATTTCGCATAGGTCCCACGGCTCAACCGGTCAGTGTCAGGATCCGGGTAAGGTCTTTAAGGGCAAGAAAATGGCTGGTCATATGGGCGCCGTTCGCCGCACAGTTCAAAACCTCGAGGTAGCTCGTGTTGATGCTGAGAAGGGCCTTGTCATGATTAAGGGTGCAACGCCCGGCGCAAAGGGGGCTTGGATTGAGCTTCGCGACGCGACCAAAGGCACGAAAGTTGATGATCTACCTCTTCCAGGTAAGTTCACAATGGAGGCGCCGAAGCCTAAAAAATCTGCACCTAAGAAGGACAGTAAGAAATCGGCGTCTGCTCCAGCGGCAGGATTTGTTGATGCGGTTGTCTTGATCGACGGTATTGGTCCGAAGGGCGAAGAGGTCTTGGCGGAAGCTGGCATCACGAAGCTAACGCAAATCGCAGCTATGTCGGCTGAAGATATTGCGGCGATTGAAGAAAAAATCGGCAAGCCCGGCGTTGTTGCAAAACAAGAGTGGGTCGAGCAGGCCAATGAAATGATCAACGGCGAAGAGCCGCGGTCTCAGGTCGACAAAGATTTGGCCAAGAAGATGCGCGCTGACGCGGCGAAAGGTGAGGAAGAGTAAATGAAACTCGATGTTCAAACACTCGCCGGAAAGAAGTCGGGCTCCGTTGAGCTTAACGACGCGATCTTCGGCAATGAGCCGCGTGTAGATGTTCTACACCGCATGGTTCGCTATCAATTGGCAAAGCGCCGTTCAGGGACCCATCAGGTTCAAGAGCGCGGCGATGTCTCTAAAACAACAAAGCGTATTGGTCGTCAAAAAGGCGGCGGTACAGCGCGTCACGGTAACGGGTCTGTTTCTCAGTTCCGCGGCGGCGCAAAGGCTCATGGTCCGCGGTCGCGCGATCACAGCTTTAATCTGCCAAAGAAAGTCCGCGCAATGGCTCTGCGTCATGCGCTTTCCTCAAAAGTGAAAAGCTCAGAGCTGATCATTATTGATGAAGCGGCTATGAAAGCGCCAAAGACCTCTGAGCTCCGCAAGCAGCTCGAGGCTCTCGGTGTTACAAATGGTTTGATCATCGGCGGCTCGGCTGTTGATGCGAATTTCGCAAAAGCGGCGTCAAACATCCCGAATGTGGATGTGCTTCCGTCTGCCGGTGCAAATGTTTACGATATCCTGAAGCGTCACCAATTGGTGCTGACGAAACAGGCTGTCGCTGATTTGGAGGCTCGCCTGTCATGAGCATTGCTGCCCGTCATTACGATACGGTCACTGCGCCGATCATTACAGAGAAGACGACTATCGTCGCTGAAAACAACCAGGTTGTTTTTGAAGTGCCGCTCAGCTCGTCAAAGCCGGAAATTAAAGAGGCGATTGAGCAGTTGTTCAAAGTCTCTGTCACGGCCGTGAACACGGTTCGCGTTAAAGGTAAAACCAAGCGTTTCCGGGGTCGTCCCGGCAAGCGCAATGATGTCAAAAAAGCTTACGTCACGTTGAAAGACGGCGACAGCATCGACATCTCGACAGGATTGTAGGGGTTTAGGTCATGGCATTAAAGACTTTCAATCCGACATCCCCTTCGCGGCGTCACCTCGTACAGGTTGACCGCTCCGAGCTTCACAAGGGTCGTCCGGAAAAATCACTCACGCAAGGTCTGACAAAGACCGGCGGCCGCAACAACACGGGCCGCATCACGATGCGTCGTCAGGGCGGTGGTCATAAGCGTCTTTATCGCATGGTCGATTTTAAGCGCACTAAGCAAGGCGAAGCGACAGTTCTGCGTTTGGAGTATGATCCAAATCGCACCGCTTTCATTGCGCTCATTCAGTATAAAGATGGTGAAAAGGCCTACATCCTCGCGCCTCAACGTTTGGCGGCGGGCGATACTGTTATTTCTGCGGGTAAAGCGGATGTGAAGCCGGGCAACACAATGCCGCTTCGGGTCATGCCGGTCGGAACGATCATTCATAACATTGAGCTAAAGCCAGGTAAGGGCGGGCAGATTGCACGTTCGGCAGGGACTTATGCTCAGCTCGTGGGTCGCTCGGAAGGTTACGCGCAAATTCGCCTGAAATCCGGCGAGATGCGCATGGTTCACCAGACATGTCTTGCGACTGTGGGGGCGGTGTCCAACCCTGATCACATGAACATCAATCTTGGTAAGGCTGGCCGTAAACGCTGGCTTGGTAAACGCCCGCAAGTTCGGGGCGTGGCCATGAACCCCGTTGATCATCCTCATGGTGGTGGCGAAGGCCGTACATCTGGTGGTCGTCATCCTGTGACGCCTTGGGGTAAGCCGACAAAGGGTGCGAAGACGCGCTCGAATAAAGCTACCGATAAATTCATCATTCGTTCGCGTCACGCGAAGAAAAAACGCTAGGGAGCGCGGAACATGCCACGTTCAGTTTGGAAAGGTCCGTTTGTTGACGGATACCTCCTGAAGAAAGCCGCAGCGACAAAAGCTGAAAGTCGTCACAAGCCGATCAAGACTTGGTCGCGTCGTTCGACCATCATGCCGTCTTTTGTTGGTCTGTCTTTTCAGGTTCATAATGGCCACAAATTTGTTCCCGTCACAATTGATGAGGACATGGTTGGTCACAAGCTCGGCGAGTTTGCGCCGACGCGGACATATTACGGTCACATGGCCGATAAAAAAGCGAAGCGAGGCTAGACCATGGCTAAGCAAAAACAACCCCGCCGTCTTGGTGATGATGAAGCCCGCGCAAAGCTGCGTATGATCCGGATTAGCCCGCAGAAGCTAAACCTCGTCGCGCAGCTTATCCGTGGTAAAAAAGTTGAAACAGCGCTGGCTGATCTCGAATTTTCGGACAAGCGTATTTCTGGTGAAGTCAAAAAAGTGCTGAATAGCGCGATCGCAAATGCTGAAAATAATCATGGTCTCGATGTCGATAGTCTGATCGTCTCAGAGGCGTATGTTGGCAAGAACTTCGTCATGAAGCGGTTCCGTGCGCGGGCCCGTGGTCGCGGCGCACGTATTCTCAAGCCGTTTTCCGAGTTGACCATTGTTGTCAAGGAAGTCGCAGAGCAGGAGGCCGCGTAATGGGTCAGAAGATTAATCCAATCGGCCTGCGTCTTGGTATTAACCGGACTTGGTCATCGCGCTGGTACGCAAACACCGCTGAATATGGCGATCTGCTGCATCAAGATCTGACGATCCGGTCTTTCTTGATGGGTGAGCTAAAGAACGCCTCTGTGTCTCGCATCGTTATCGAGCGTCCGCACAAGACTTGCCGCATCACAATTTACACGGCGCGTCCGGGTGTTGTGATTGGTAAAAAAGGGTCCGACATTGAAGTCCTGCGTAAGCGCGTGTCTGAGATGGTCGACGGAGAAGTCTTCATCAATCTCGTTGAGGTTCGTAAGCCTGAGGTTGACGCCAATCTCGTTGCTGATGGCATTGCGCAGCAGCTCGAGCGCCGGGTGTCCTTCCGCCGCGCAATGAAGCGTTCCATGCAAAGCGCAATGCGCATGGGTGCGATTGGCTGTAAAATCAAACTTGGCGGTCGTCTTGGCGGTGCAGAGATTGCGCGTGTTGAGCAATATGCTGAAGGATCCGTTCCGCTCCATACAATGCGGGCAGATATTGATTACGGAACGGCTCGGGCGATGACGGCTATGGGCATCATCGGCATCAAAGTCTGGATCAATAAGGGCGAGATCATGGAGCATGATCCATATGCTCACGAGCGGCGCATGAATGAACAAGGTAACGAGCGTTCGCGCGGTGGAGATCGCCAGCGCAATGACCGTCAGGGCGGACGTCGCCCGGCGCGCGCAAATAATTAGGGGTCGCAGTCATGTTGCAACCAAAACGTACAAAATTCCGGAAGGCTCATAAGGGCCGGATTAAGGGCATGGCAAAGGGCGGCACATCGCTAAACTTTGGCTCTTACGGTCTGAAGTCTTTAGACGCCGAACGTGTTACGGCGCGCCAGATCGAGGCGACTCGTCGGGCCATCACGCGGCACATGAAACGTGCGGGCCGTGTCTGGATCCGTATTTTCCCGGATGTTCCTGTGACGAAGAAGCCAACCGAAGTCCGGATGGGTAAAGGTAAGGGCTCAGTCGAATTTTGGGCCTGCAAGGTTAAGCCCGGCCGGATCATGTTTGAAATTGACGGCGTCTCTGATGATGTAGCGCGCGAAGCGCTTCGTCTTGGTGCTGCCAAATTGCCAGTGCGGACAAAGATTGTCATGCGCCCAGGCGAGCAGCCGGAATAGGAGTGGGATCATGAAACCCGAAGATATCCGCGCATTGTCTGACGATCAGATCACAGACGAGTTGTTGAAGCTCAAGAAAGAGCAGTTCAATCTGCGTTTTCAAGGCGCAACGGGCCAGCTCGAGAAAACCGCTCGCGTTCGCCAAGTTCGCCGCGACATCGCACGTATTAAAACGATTCAAGCCGAGAAGAAGTCGGCTGTGAAAAAGGAGGCATAACTCATGCCTAAACGTATCCTTCAAGGCGTCGTTGTGTCTGATAAGACAGACAAGACTGTTGTCGTCAAAGTCGAGCGCTCTTTTCTGCATCCGCTTCTCAAGAAGACAATCCGCCGGACAAAGAAATATCACGCCCATGATGAGACAAATTCTATCAAAGTGGGTGAGCAGGTGCGCATCGTTGAATGTCCACCAAAATCAAAACTGAAGACCTGGGAAGTCGTCACCGGGAAATAACCCGGCTGTCGAAACTGCCAAGCTTAGGAGAA
Organism: uncultured Caulobacterales bacterium; assembly: GCA_937923965.1. Lineage (GTDB taxonomy): Bacteria > Pseudomonadota > Alphaproteobacteria > Caulobacterales > Maricaulaceae > Litorimonas. The sequence goes on along the minus strand of CALDTL010000113.1, from coordinate 18,906 downwards.
TCGCATGATTCAAATGCAATCAAATCTAGACGTCGCGGATAACTCCGGAGCACGTCGCGTTCAGTGCATCAAGGTGCTGGGCGGGTCCAAGCGGCGCTACGCCAGCGTTGGCGACATTATTGTCGTCTCCGTCAAAGAAGCGCAGCCGCGCGGCAAAGTGAAAAAGGGCGATGTTCGCCGCGCTGTTGTTGTGCGTGTTCGTAAAGACATTCAACGCCGCGACGGGTCAGTCATTCGCTTTGACGGCAATGCTGCTGTTATTATCAATACAAATGGCGAGCCGCTCGGAACGCGGATCTTTGGCCCAGTGCCGCGTGAACTTCGCGCGAAATCAAGCCCGACAAAGAATCTGATGAAGATCGTCTCTCTCGCACCAGAGGTTCTCTAATCATGGCTGCTAAGATTAAAAAAGGTGACTATGTTGTCGTGCTGTCTGGCAATGACAAAGGTCGCAAGGGCGAAGTCCTGTCGGTAATGCCGTCGGAAAATCGTGTTGTCGTTAAAGGTGTCCGTCTCGTGAAGCGTCACGTCAAGCCGAGCCAAAGCGATCCAGATGGCGGCATCAAAACTTTTGAAGCGCCTATCCATATTTCAAACGTCTCTCATATTGACCCGAAAGATAATGTCGCAACACGCGTCGGTTTTAAGGTCCTGAAAGATGGCAAGAAGGTCCGCGTGGCCAAAAAATCGGGAGAAGTCATCGATGGCTAAGCCGTACACACCCCGTCTCGCTGCAATTTACCAAGACGAAGTTCGGGGTCAATTGCAAGAGCAATTCAAATATACCAGCGCCATGCAAATTCCAGCGGTCGATAAGATCGTCTTGAACATGGGTCTTGGTGAGGGCGTCGCCGACAAGAAAAAAGTCGCCGCCGCCATTGAAGAGCTAACACTTATCGCGGGCCAAAAGCCTGTGCCAACTGTCGCTAAAAAATCCATTGCGGGCTTTAAGCTTCGCGACGGCATGGTAATCGGCGCAAAGGTGACCTTGCGCCGCGACCGCATGTTCGAATTTATGGACCGTCTTGTGAATATCGCTTTACCGCGTGTTCGTGACTTCCGGGGTTTGAACGCCAAGAGTTTTGACGGCAATGGCAATTATGCCATGGGCCTAAAAGAGCATATCGTTTTCCCTGAAATCGACTATGATAAAGTCGACCAAGTGCGCGGTATGGATATCGTGGTGCAAACAAGCGCCAAAACAGATGAAGAAGCCAAAGCATTACTGGCTGCGCTTGGGTTCCCTTTCCGCAAATAGCGGATGAACCTCGAGCGAACGCAGTAAGCAAAGCGGGTCTTTGAAAGGGCCCAGCAACCTAAAGAAGGAAAAGATTGAATGGCTAAAGTCAGTGCAGTCGAACGCAATTTGAAGCGTCAGCGCCTCGTTGCGAAATATGCCGCGAAACGTGCCCTGTTAAAGGACACAGCTCGCGACAAGGATCTCCCTGTGGAAGAGCGTTTTGCCGCTCAGTTGAAACTTGCGGCCTTGCCGCGAAATTCAGCGGCAAACCGTGTGCGTAACCGGTGTTTGGTTACGGGTCGTCCGCGCGGTTATTATCGCAAAATGAAGATGTCTCGTATCGCGCTTCGCGATTTGGGCTCCGTCGGCCTGATCCCAGGTCTTGTGAAATCAAGCTGGTAGGGAGGAAACAATATGTCTTTTTCCGATCCACTCGGTGATATGCTCACCCGTATTCGTAACGCCATCATGAGAAGCCGCTCTTCGGTTTCCACGCCGGCATCGAACCTTCGCGGCCGCGTCCTTGACGTATTGGCTGATGAAGGGTTCATTCGCGGATATACCGAAGCCACGGATGATGCGGGTTTCCGCATCTTCAATATCGAATTAAAATATTTCGAAGGCGAAGCCGTCATTCGCGAAATCAAGCGCGTGTCCAAGCCGGGCCGCCGTGTCTATTCCTCTGTGAAGACATTGCCGCAAATTCGTAACGGTCTTGGTATCGCTATTCTGTCCACCCCCAAAGGCGTGATGAGTGACGCTGCTGCCCGTGAAAATAACGTCGGCGGCGAAGTCCTCTGCCAGGTCGCATAGGAGGGTTATATGTCACGTATTGGTAAAAACCCTGTCACGGTCCCAGCTGGCGTAACGCTGACTCAAAGCGGTCAAGCGGTCACAGTCAAAGGTCCAAAGGGCGAGTTGAATTTCACGCTTCCAGATGCTGTCACAGGCAAATTGGACGGTGCCGAATTTACAGTGTCGCCTGTCGAAGGTAACAAAAATTCAAAAGCCATGTGGGGCATGGCCCGCACAATGGTCTTTAATATGATTGAAGGCGTTACAAACGGCTTCAAAAAAGAGCTAGAACTCCGCGGCGTCGGGTATCGTGCGCAGTCCCAAGGGTCGAAGCTTACGATGCAACTCGGCTTCTCGCATGAGATAATCTATAACGCGCCTGACGGTATCTCAATTAACGCGCCTAAGCCGACGCAAGTCATCGTCGAAGGCATTGATAAGCAACAAGTTGGTCAAGTGGCCGCAGAAATTCGCTCTTATCGGAAACCTGAGCCTTACAAAGGCAAAGGGGTTCGCTATCTCGGTGAATTTGTCCGTCAGAAAGAAGGGAAGAAGAAGTAGTCATGAAATCCTCTCGCTCCCTCATGCAGCGCCGCGCACAGCGTGTCCGTCGCCGCCTCAAAAAACATGCAAATGGACGTCCGCGTCTATCTGTTTACCGCAGCGCGAAAAATATCAGCGTGCAAATTATCGATGATGTAACGGGCCAGACTTTGGCGTCTGCATCAACGCTCGAAGACAAAAAAGCGAAAGGCGGCAATATCGACGCCGCTGTTCGGATCGGGAAACTGATTGCTGAACGTGCCGCGAAAGCCAAAGTTGGCGACGTTGTTTTCGATCGTGGTCCATATCTTTATCACGGCCGAGTGAAAGCACTCGCCGACGCGGCTCGCGAAGCCGGTCTGAAATTCTAGGAACGTATTATGGCTCGTAGAGAAGACAACCGTCGCGGCAAGCGCGAAGAAGAAGACAACGAATTTACAGATCGCTTGGTCCACATCAACCGTGTGGCTAAGACCGTAAAAGGTGGACGAAATATGTCTTTCGCCGCCCTCGTTATTGTGGGTGATGAAAAAGGCCGTGTTGGTTTCGGTAAGGGTAAAGCCCGCGAAGTGCCGGAAGCTATTCGCAAGGCCTCTGAAGAAGCTAAGAAAACCATGATCCGCGTGCCGCTTCGTGAAGGCCGCACCTTGCATCATGATACACGCGGACGTCACGGCGCAGGTAAAATTGTCCTGCGATCGGCGCCTCCAGGAACCGGCGTTATCGCGGGTGGTCCAATGCGGGCCGTTCTGGAATGTCTCGGTGTTCAAGATGTTGTTGGTAAATCCATCGGAACGTCTAACCCCTATAACATGGTGCGCGCCACATTTGATGCGCTGAAGCGTATGGAAAGCCCGCGGACAATCGCAAATAAGCGCGGCAAGAAAGTCGCAGAGATCGTGGGACGTCGTCAAGACGGTGCCTCGGCTCCAGAAGCGCTTGATGCGGCCCCTGCTCCGGCGACTGAAACGGCTGCGGCGGAGACTTAGTCATGGCAAAAAAAGCAACATTAACTGTCCGCCAAACCGGAAGTGCGATCCGCCGTAAGCCAGATCAGCGTGCAACGCTGATTGGTTTGGGTTTGGGCCGCATCGGCAAAGAACGGACTTTGGAAGATACACCTTCCGTGCGTGGGATGATCAGCAAGGTCTCCCACATGGTAAAAATCGTAGAAGAGTAGTCTATCGGCAGATTTCTGCTGATGGAAACCTCGTATTATGTCGCTAACGCCTGCGGGCCGAAGGCGAGGAGACAAGACAATGCGTTTGAACGAACTCAGAGATAATGAAGGCGCCACTCACCGCAAAAAGCGGATTGGTCGCGGTATCGGCTCCGGTAAGGGCAAGACAGGTGGCCGGGGTGTCAAAGGTCAAAAATCCCGCTCAGGCGTCGCCATTAATGGCTTCGAAGGCGGCCAAATGCCAATCTATATGCGCCTGCCGAAGCGCGGTTTTAACAAGCCAAACCGCAAGCGTTTTCAGGAGCTTTCCATCGCATCGCTTAACCGCGCAATCGCAGCTGGCAAGATTGATGCAAAAACAGAATATGATGCCGCCGCGCTCGTCGAGGCTGGCGTTATTCGCCGCGCGAAAGACGGCGTTCGTCTTATCGGCGCAGGCAAAGTTGATGCTGCCGTGAAGCTTCACGTCTCAGGTGCCTCGAAGGGCGCTGTTGCCTCCGTCGAAGCTGCCAAAGGATCCGTGAACGTTCTTGATGAGGGCACAGTTTATCGCGCGAAAGGCGAGAAGCAGGACCGGTCAGGCAAGAAGACGAAAGCTGAAAAGAAAGGCGCGCCAAAGGCAGAGAAGCCCAAGCCTGCTCCGAAACCAAAGCCAGCTCCAAAGCCAAAGCCCGCTCCGAAGCCGAAAGCTGAAGCAAAACCAAAACCCGCGCCAAAGGCAGAGCCTAAAGCGGAAGCCAAGCCCAAAGCCAAGAAGCCTCAGGTGCTTTACACTGACGGTGCGACGGATGGTGAGCCAGATGATTTGAAGAAAATCAAAGGTATCGGCCCTAAGTTCGAGGGCGATCTAAATGCGAAAGGCGTCTATTATTTCCGCCAAATCGCGGCCTGGAAAGCGGCTGATATTAAGATGGTTGATGAAATCATTGACTCATTCCCCGGACGGATTGAACGGGACGAATGGGTCAAGCAAGCTAAAGAGCTCGCAAAAGACTAGACCTCAAGTTCAGGTGTCACGATATCCTCGTGGCACCTTTTATTTTCTTCGGAGGATACCTAATTAGGTTGAATCCGAAGTTTAGTTTTAAAGGTGCTCCATGGCTTCAGCCTCCGAACAGCTCGCCGCAAATATGAATCTTGGAGTCTTCTCCAAGGCCAAAGAGCTGCAAAAGCGCCTCCTCTTTACACTCATGATTTTGGTTGTTTATCGTATCGGGACCTATGTTCCGATTCCGGGTATGAACATGGAAGTCTTCCAAGCGGCCTTCTCTGGCGGCGCAGGTGATGGACTCTTGGGCCGTTTCAATATGTTCTCCGGCGGCGCGGTTGAGCGGATGGCTGTCTTTGCCCTTAATGTGATGCCTTATATCTCGGCATCTATTATCATGACCCTTCTGAAAGGCTCTGTGGCCTCCCTCAAAGAGCTCGACAAAGATGGAGAGCAGGGACGCAAGCAAATCAACCAATACACACGATATCTCACCGTCTTCCTCGCGGCTTTCCAAGCCTTTGGTATCGCGCGCGCTCTGCAGGGAACAGAAGGCGCTGTTATGAATCCCGGCCTTTTCTTCCAGGCCTCAACCGTCATTACGCTTGTCGGCGGAACCATGTTCCTGATGTGGCTCGGTGAGCAAGTTACCGCGCGCGGCGTGGGTAACGGGGTCTCCTTGATCATTTTCGCTGGAATTGTGGCGGAGCTTCCCAAGGCGATCTTCCAGCTTTTCGGATTAAATCAATCGAACCAGATTTCAGAGCTTATTCTCTTGATCCTAATCGTCATGTTTATCGCGCTCATTATGTTGATCGTCTTTGTTGAGCGTGCTCAGCGACGATTGCGTGTGCAATATCCGAAGCGTCAAATGGCGGGCGGAAAGCAATTTGGCGGCGAAAATTCTTTCATGCCGCTAAAGCTGAACACCGCCGGTGTTATTCCGCCAATCTTCGCCAGCTCGCTTTTGCTGTTGCCTGCGACTTTCGGACAGATCTTTGTTGGCGGTGACGGCGCGGCATCCGGCGCGGTTGGAACAGTACTCGCCTATCTTGGCTATGGATCACCAACCTATCTTATCCTTTACGGCTTGCTGATTATTTTCTTCTGCTACTTCTATGTCCCTTATGTCTTTAAGCCTGACGATGTCGCCGATAACCTCCGTAAAAATGGTGGCTTCCTGCCGGGTATTCGCCCGGGGCAACGCACCGCAGAATATCTGAGCTATGTTCTCTCTCGCCTGACATTTATTGGCGCGTTCTATGTGGCCTTTGTTTGTGTGCTGCCAGAAGCCTTTATTGCACGAACCGGAAATATTCCCGTCTCAGTCGCTATGTTGATCGGCGGGATGAGCCTTTTGATTATCGTATCTGTGACCTTAGACACGGTCGCTCAGATTCAATCCCATCTCGTTGCGCATCAATATGAGGGGCTCATTAAAAAGTCCCGCATGCGCCGTAGAAACAAAACATAGGGCAGGGGCAAAGTGGCACTTAATCTCGTTTTATTCGGTCCCCCTGCTGCAGGTAAAGGCACGCAGGCCAAACGCATTGTCGCCGAACGCGGTCTCGTTCAGCTCTCGACGGGCGATATGCTTCGCGCCGCCGTCAAATCCGAGTCTGAGCTGGGACGCAAAGTCCAAGATATCATGAAGGCCGGTGATCTCGTTAGCGATGAAATCGTGATCGCTCTCATTGAAGAGCAACTCGACGCCCAATCCGATGCAACAGGTTTTATCTTTGACGGGTTTCCGCGCACCGTTGCGCAAGCCGAGGCTTTGGATTCAGTTCTGAAAAAGCGCGGCGAATCGGTGGACTCTGTTATCCGTCTTAAAGTAGAGGACGATGCCATTCTGGGACGGATTGCGAAACGATTTGAGGAACAAGGCCGCAAGGACGATAATCCCGAAACGTTCAAACATCGTCTCGATACATATAATAAGCAAACCGCGCCTCTGCTGCCGTATTACTCGGCGCAAGGTAAGCTGACCGAAGTGGACGGCATGGCGGATATTGAAACGGTTGCGGCTTCGATTTCAGAAGTTCTTGACCGTCAGGCCTCTCCGAAAGGAGAGCCGAAACAAGGGTTTTTTGCCCGCCTCTTTGGCAGCAAATAATCCGCAAGGCTAAGTGGGGCGAAAGCCCTTGAAGATAACACGTGAGTGGTTGACGCCGTTCACGTTTAGGACTAATGGACCCGCTTTCGCGGCAGACGTTAAACGGCTTCCGCCCCTTTTCCTATGGGGTGAGCAAACGTCACAGCCGAACCGAAACCGGATTGAATAATTGGAGGCCGCTCGTGGCTCGTATTGCTGGGGTAAACATCCCGACCAACAAACGCGTTGAAATTGCGCTGCGCTATATTCACGGCATTGGCCCGGCAAAGGCCACTGAGATCTGTGAAAAAGTCGGAATCAAACGTGAGCGCCGTGTTCACGACCTCACCGACCAAGAAGTGTTGCAGATTCGCGAAACGATTGACGCGGAGCATCAAGTCGAAGGTGATCTTCGCCGCGAAGTCTCGCAAAACATTAAGCGCCTCATGGACATGGGTAATTACCGCGGATTGCGTCATCGCCGTGGTCTGCCTGTCCGGGGTCAGCGCACACATACAAATGCTCGCACACGCAAAGGCCCCGCAAAGGCCATTGCTGGTAAGAAGAAATAAGGTAGGCTGAAATGGCTAGAGAACCAGGCAAGGTCCGCCGCGCCGACCGTAAGAATATTACTTCCGGCGTCGCGCACGTAAACGCAACTTTCAACAATACAATGATCACCATCACAGATGCGCAGGGCAATGCCGTCGCGTGGTGTTCAGCGGGCGCTATGGGTTTCAAAGGCTCTCGTAAGTCTACGCCTTACGCGGCGCAGGTTGCGGCTGAGGAAGCCGCTCGCAAGGCGGCAGAACACGGCATGAATACGTTAGAAGTCAATGTGAACGGACCGGGCTCCGGTCGTGAATCAGCTGTCCGCGCTTTGCAGGCGGCGGGCATGACCATTACGACAATTCGTGACGTGACACCTATTCCGCATAATGGCTGCCGTCCTCCGAAACGCCGCCGCGTTTAACACCGCTGTGGGCTTTGGTTTCAAGCCAAAGCTTTTGAGGACTATTTTTTCGGCATGTTCTTTCATTCGAGGAACATGCCAAACGCTTAATTAGAGGCGAACACCGTGATTGAAAAAAACTGGCAAGAACTTATCCGTCCGATCAACCCGGAAATCGAACCGGGCCGGGATCCGCTCCGCAAGGCGCTAATCATTGCAGAGCCGCTTGAGCGCGGTTTTGGTATGACACTTGGTAACGCGCTACGCCGCGTGCTGTTGTCATCCCTTCAAGGCGCAGCTGTATCAGCTGTCCAAATTGACGGTATCGTTCACGAATTTACATCCATTCCCAATGTTCGCGAGGATGTCACAAACATCGTCCTGAATATTAAGGGCCTCGCTGTGCGTTTGCACGCGGACGGACCGAAGAAACTCCTTCTGCGCAAGCAAGGTGCGGGCCCCGTCACAGGTGCCGATATCGAAGAAACAGCAGATGTTGAAATCTTGAATAAGGATCACATCATCTGCACAGCCGATGAAGGCGCTGACATCCGTATGGAGCTGACAGTGACCTCAGGTAAAGGCTATGTGCCTGCCTCTGCATCGCGTCCTGAAGATGCGCCAATCGGATTGATTTCAATTGATGCGCTTTACTCACCTGTGAAACGTGTGGCTTACCGCGTTGAGGACACACGCGAAGGTCAAGTCCTCGATTATGATAAACTCATTATCGACATTGAGACTAACGCGGCGGTTACGCCGGAAGACGCTATCGCTGTCGCGGCGCGTATTCTGCAAGACCAGTTCCAAGTCTTCGTCAATTTCGACGATCCCGAAGATGTATCTCGCGGCGAAGAGAAGCCAGAGCTTGACTTCAACCCAGCGCTTCTGCGCAAAGTTGATGAGCTTGAGCTATCTGTCCGCTCTGCGAACTGCCTCAAGAACGATAATATTGTTTACATCGGCGACCTCATTCAAAAGTCCGAAGCTGAAATGCTCCGTACACCGAACTTTGGTCGTAAATCCCTCAATGAGATCAAAGAAGTTCTCGCTGCCATGGGCTTGCACCTCGGCATGGACGCGCCAAATTGGCCGCCAGAGAATATTGAAGACCTCGCTAAGAAATATGACGACCACATCTAAGCCTTTCGTTTAGATAAACCCGTCCCGACCACCTTAAGAGATTAAGCCATGCGCCATAAAATCGCCCATCGTAAACTGAACCGCACAGCGTCACACCGCAAAGCGATGTTCGCCAACATGTCCAGCTCCCTTATCGAGCATGAGCAGATCGTCACAACTTTGCCAAAAGCGAAGGAACTTCGTCCTTTCGTTGAGAAGCTTGTAACACTTGCGAAAAAGGGCGACCTTAACAGCCGCCGTATCGCGATTGCCCGCACACGCAATAAAGAGATGTCGAAGAAATTATTCGACGTTCTCGGCCCGCGCTACAAAGACCGCCAAGGCGGCTATATCCGCATCATGAAAGCGGGCTTCCGCTATGGTGACAATGCACCAATGGCCGTCATCGAATTTGTTGACCGCGACGAGAGCGCCAAAGGCAAAGTCGACCGCGAAAGAGCGGAAGCTGTCGAGGCGTAAGGCGCTAGATAAGATTTTAGAAAACCGCGGCTCTGACCGCGGTTTTTTTTATGTGTCTTAGGTTGCCTGAATTAGGTTTTCAGTAGTTCCAAAAGCTCACTGGCAGCGGCTTCTGATGACGCTGGGTTTTGGCCGGTGACGAGGTTTCTATCCGTCACAACGAAGGACGCCCAATCATCTGCGCGTTGAAAGTCCCCGCCATTGGCTTTCAGCATATCCTCGACGAGGAACGGCACGATATCGGTCAGTTCAACCGCGGCTTCTTCGCTATTCGTGAAACCCGTTACTCTTTTGCGTGAAACAAGAGGTTTGCCATCCGCGCTTTTCGTATTCTTGAAAATGCCGGGTGCATGGCAGACGGCACCGACCGGGCGGCCTTCGGCGAAAAAGGTTTCTATCAATTTGATGCTATTGGCGTCCTCGGCCAAATCCCAAAGCGGGCCGTGACCGCCGGGGTAAAAAATGGCGTCAAACTCATCGGCCGAGACCTCTGATAATTTCACCGTGCTGGCCAGATGGGCTTGGGCATCCGTATCACCCTTATATCGATCCGTCGCTCCAGTTTGCGCATCAGGCGTATCGCTGGAGGGGTCTAATGGTGGCAACCCGCCCTTTGGCGAAGCAAGCGTGATCTCTGCACCGGCGTCTTTGAAGACATAATAAGGTGCGGCAAATTCTTCGAGCCAGAATCCCGTTTTTTTACCCGTGTCGCCGAGTTCGTCATGTGAGGTAAGAACCATCAAGATTTTCATATTGTGCCTTTTGAATATTGGACCCTGTCGGGTTGCCTGTGCCCCCTACATACGAGTGACGGGGCTGATTGTTCCCTCATTCAGAGATGAACAATAGGCGCGTCAGAACTGCCATTTTGCATAAGCGTCGTTTTGCTCTATGCCATAAACGACTGGTCGTAGACGCGAGGACAAACAGATGGTGCAGCTCAAGATTAATGGAAAACCGACACAGCTTGACGTGGATCCGAACACCCCGCTTCTTTGGGCCGTGCGGGAGCAGACAGGGCTGACGGGAACAAAATTTGGCTGCGGGATTGCGATGTGCGGGGCCTGCACAATGCATGTTGACGGGGAGCCTGTTCGGTCCTGTTCAACTTTCATCGGTGATGTCGAGGGATCAGAGGTCACAACGATTGAAGGTATCGCCCAGCCGGACGGCACTTTGCACGCTGTTCAAGAGGCGTGGATCAAACATCAGGTCCCGCAATGCGGATACTGCCAGTCTGGCCAGATCATGAGCGCCGTCGCTCTGCTGCGCGATACGCCTAACCCAACGGATGATGATATTGACGCCGCGATGTCCGGCAATGTGTGCCGCTGCGGGATGTATGACCGTATTCGGGCCGCGATTAAGACAGCTGCCAACATGCCCAAAGCGGTAGGAGGTTAATCATGACTGACGCTGTAGAGACAAAGAGCCAAACTAAAACCAAAGTCAAAAAAGAGAAGAAAAAGGGCCGCTGGACCCGGCGCGGATTTATCGGCGCAGGCCTCATCGCGGGCGGCGCGCTCGTCGTCGGTGTCGCGATACGTCCCGGTGACCGCACCGACGAACTCGAAAAACATGTCGCGGGCGAGGACGAACACCTCCTCGCGGCGTGGGTGAAAATCTCCGAAGACAACAGGATCACGGCGATTATTCCCCACGGCGAAATGGGGCAGGGCATTCACACGGCGCTCTCCGCTATGCTGGCCGAGGAAATGGACGCAGATTGGGACGCGCTCGACATCATGGAAGCGCCCGCCGAGAAAGATTACGCTAACTTCCCGCTGGTCCGCGAATTTGTCATGGGCGGCAAAAGCGCGCCTGGCATTGTGTCTGACACGCTCAACGGGGCGTTCCTCGGGCTTGCGAAGACAATGGACATGCAGATCACGGGCGGCTCTACGTCGGTGCGCTTCACTGGCGTGTCCGCGATGCAAACGGCCGGCGCGGCGGCGCGAGAGCTCATCGTGAAAGCTGCATCTGAGACATGGGACGTGCCCATATCTGCACTGCGGACAGAGAAAAGCTATGTCTATCACGACAGCTCAAACCGGAGCGCGCCTTACGGAGAATTTGCCGTGGCCGCGTCCTCAATGTCCCCAAATCTTCAACCAAAACTGAAAGCGCGCAAAGAGTATCAACTTATGGGCACATCTCTGCCGCGCGTAGATATTCCGTCAAAGGTCGATGGCACGGCTCAATTCGGCATCGATGCTCAGGTAGAGGGGATGAAAACCGCCACAGTCATGGCGTCCCCCGTTCACGGAGAGGTCGTGTCGACGATAGATAAGAGCGCCGCAGAGGCAACGCCGGGCGTGTTATCGGTCCACAATCTCGGAAACTTCGTCGGCGTCGTGGCCGAAGGCTATTGGCCCGCGAAAATGGGCCTGGACGCGCTGGATGTGACCTTCACCAACTCCGCATCTGACTCGGTCAGCCAAGAGAGCCTCTTCGCGCAATATGCCGAAGCGCTGGACAGCGGCAAACGCAAGACAATGCACAAGGGCGGCAATGTCGTAAAAGGGGCCGAGGGGGCCGCTAAGGTCATTGAGGCCGAATATTCTGTGCCTTTCCTGGCCCATGCTTGCATGGAGCCGATGAACGCCACCGCATGGGTGCGGGACGGCAAAGCGGATATTTGGTGCGGCACGCAAAACCCGCTCGGCACGCGCGCCGCTGTTGCCAAGGCGCTGGAGATGGAGCTTGAGGACGTCACGCTTCACACGGCCTTTATGGGCGGTGGTTTTGGACGCCGCGCGATCCCAGATTATGTGCTGCAAGCGGCGAGCCTCTCCAAAGTCTCGGGTCATCCGATCAAGCTCATTTGGTCACGCGAAGAAACGACGCGCCAAGATCATTACCGCCCAGCCGTGCTCGGCCGTTTCAAAGCGGCGGTGGACGACGACGGTATGCCGCTGACATGGGAGAGCGTTTTCAACCATGAGGGCGAACCCAAAGAAGCCAGCGATATTATCTACGGCATTTCCAATAAGAAAGTCGAAGTCGTCGATAGCCCGTCTCATACGCGGCTCGGCCCCTGGCGGTCCGTGGACCACACGCAACATGGCTATTTCACAGAGAGCTTTATCGAAGAATTGGCCCATGCCGCAGGCAAGGACGGCTATGAATATCGGCGGGCCTTGCTGGCGGGCAAGCCGCGCTTTCTCAAAACCTTAGACGCGGCGGCCAAACTCGGAAAATGGGGTGAGGCGCTGCCGGCGGGACAGGCGCGCGGTATCTCCATTGTCGAGAGCTTTATGACGATCTGCGCCCAAGTCGTGACAGTTGATGTCACGGGCGGCGCGCCGAAAGTGCTGCATGTTGCTTGCGCTGCGGACCCCGGCTTTGCGGTTAATCCGGACGGTTTCGAAGCCCAAATGCAGAGCGGCATTATCTACGGCTTATGCGCGGCGCTACACGGCGAGATCTCTCTGGAAGACGGCGCCGTCATCCAGAGTAATTTTCACGATTATGAAATTCTTCGGATGAATGAAGCCCCCAAAATCGACACGGTCATCCTCACCAGCGATGCCCGCCTCGGCGGCGGCGGCGAGCCCGGCACCCCGCCGATAGCGCCCGCTCTCGCGAATGCGGTGTTTAACGCAACAGGACAGCGGATCCGCAGCCTGCCGATGCGCGATTTAGGACTGGGCGCTGGGAGTTAGATATTTCTAAGACAATGAAATCTCGCGCTTTAATTTCACTCGGCTTGATTGCCATGCTGACGGCTTGTGCGGCTCCAGATTCCGTTGAGAGGGCCGATAAGATTGCCGTCGATAAAGTCGATCCGATTGCAACATCATACACTGAAACCCCTATCAGTTCGGGCGATCTCGCCGGCCTTCATATCGACGCTGGGGCGGGGACGCCCGTTGTCCTCATCGTTCCGGGCTCGGGCCCAACCGATCTCAATGGGAATAATCCGCAGGGCGGCATACGGGCCAACACTTACAAGCTATTGGCAGACGGGCTGGCCGCCCAAGGCATCTCGACGTTACGCGTCGATAAGCGCGGGATGTTTTCAAGCGCGGCAGCGGGCGACGGAAATGCGGTCTCGCTTGAGATATACGCGCAGGATTACAAAAATTGGGTGGAGACAATTCGCGAAAAAACGGGCGAATCTTGCGTCTATATGCTCGGACATTCCGAAGGCGCGTTGATGGTGTCTGCGGCCTCAATCGACACTGAAAATATCTGCGGCCTTATTCTGGTCTCGGGGATGGGGCGCACATATGGCGACGTTATACGCAGCCAATTAAAAGCCAATCCGAATAATCCCGACCGCATTCTCAACCAAGGCTTCAAGGCCATAGAGCAGCTGGAGCGGGGCGAGAGTGTCGACATAGAAAAACTCCACAGCGGGTTTGCGCCCTTATTTGCCCCAGAAATTCAAAACTTTCTGATGTCCGTTATCGCCGTTGATCCGGCCCAACTCGCGGCGAAAGCCAATCAGAAAACATTGGTCATTCACGGGGTAAACGACCTTCAGACGTCGACGCAGGATGCGCAAAAGCTGGCCGATGCAACGGGCGGGCACCTCGTAATGATCGACGGCATTAATCACATCCTCAAAGACGCCCCCATTAATCGGCAGAGAAATTTCGCGACTTACAGGAAGGCCGATCTTCCGATCTCTGACAGCGTTATTGCCGCGATACGAATTTTCGTTTTGGGATAGGGTGGTGACAGGCATGATGAAAAAACGCTCACTCATTCTTCTGATCTGCGCGCTTATATTTTTATCTGCTGTCACATGGGGGCCGATGTTTTGGTCCGATGAGAATACATTTTCGGATGGTAACGCGTTTATTCGTAGGTGGTCTAAAATTGCGCTCTACCTCTACATCCCTTGGGCATTGTTATTGTTGTTCTCCACCATTAGCCTCGTCATTTACCTCAAGAATAAATGGATAAAAATCGGTGTCGCAGTCAGCACGGCAATTGTGTTGGTTTTCGTAATTTCTATAGGGCCTCTAATACATGTTTGTGCATTGGGCATTGATTGTATTTAAGGTTGCGTACGGTATTGTTGAGAACATGAATTTGACACCTTATGTGTAACGACCTCTCAAATGGATATGAGGCCGTTGCCGCTGAGTTCATGAAGCTGCGGTCTGGGACGGGCGCGGACGTCGTCGAAACATGGGCGGCGTCACTCCCGCGCGGCGCTAAGGTCTTGGATATTGGCGCCGGCTATGGTCATCCCATCACCCCCGCCTTGTTGCGCGCAGGGGTTACGCTCTCTGCAATCGACGCCTCGCCAAAGATGGTGGCTGCGTTCAAACAGAATTTCCCCAATGTGCGCGTGGCCTGTGAAGCGGCGGAACAGAGCGATTTTTTTGGCGAAACATTTGACGCGATTTTATCCATCGGCCTGATGTTTCTCTTGCCCGAAACAACACAACTCAAGCTCATTCCGCGCATTGCGAAAGCGCTCAAACCCAAAGGGCGGTTCCTCTTTTCCGCGCCCAAGCAAAAATGCGACTGGGTTGATGTTCTGACAGGTCAGACGTCATGGAGCCTCGGCGCAGATCGCTATGCGGCGATACTGAACTCCTGTGGATTGACTGTGACGGCAACCCACACGGACGCTGGCGGATCGCATTATTATGCGGCTGTGAAGCGATCGGATTGATTGTCCCCGAAGTGTCTCTTGTTTCGTTATCGTTTCATTTGGTCTCTTTCGTTTCGGTGTTAAAAGGGATGTTCGCGAGGGTGGGTTCAGGCTCCAGCGGAACTGGAAATAAAAGTTAGTTTTTCGAGCCGTCCCAAGATTAAGACCAGCCGGTTTGTCGGACCGGAAGGTCCCTCGCGACGACGCCTTTTTCCGCTACCGGCCGAGCTACGCAGTCGAGGCGTAAACAGCTCGCGATAGGCCACCCAGATTGACGGTCGTGACTCCACCGCTCCCAATGACAAGCGCCGCTTCTTTCCGGCCAAACCAACGTGCACTTGGCCGCCCGTTGAAAGAAGACACCTTAAACATGACACAGTTTTAGAAAGCGCGGACGCATCTTTTTTTACCGTTGTTTTTATTGGGAAAATTGGGTGTCGATTTTAGGAAAGAAATTTTTGGGAAGAGGGTTGGGGACCCTTTTTCAGTGGAGCGCCGAACGATACCTCGGTCGGAGGATGCGGTTTTTCGGAACTGTGAAAATCCTAAACGGTCTATTTTCGTCACACCGACGCAACCTCTTTGAAACTTTAGTTTCAGCAAAGGTTGCCCGGTGCCCATCCCGTGAAGGTTCGGGGTGACCCAAAATATCTATTTTTCTGTAACCTTCACGGGATGGGCACCGGACGGCTCGGGTTCCCCGACCCGTGTCGGTGTGACTTTATTGATCTAACGATAGTCAAAGGTTCAACCCCTTCGTCATTGCAAGACCCCGTTCTTGCAATCCATGGAACTGCAGACCCACACTGAACCTAGTTTTCGAAACAGATTATAGCCTGCACCCTGGATCCCAAGAACAAGTCTTGGGATGACGGAGAGAGGGAGATAATCGATCAAAATTTGACGAACCAGACAGGTGGTGGTTACAGGTTTGGCGCGGGAACATAACATATCGCCTTAGTGGAGAGAGTTTAGGGGCTCAGTTTTGATGACCGCAAAAGTGACATATAATTTAAGAATTTTCTAGTAATTAGAAAATCATGCAGGCGTTGGAACAATTATATAACGAAATCCACAAAAAGAGGAAAATAAGGGTTCATTCTCATGAGATCTCTTATCGGGAGTTAGTCCAAAGGGCGGTCTCGGGCGAAAGCGTGGCCCTACGGGCCGTTGCTCATTGCCTTTACTGGGGAAAGGGAGGGCTTCAAAACAGGGAACTTGCTAAATCTATCCTTCGGAAACTTCTCATAGAAAAGTCGGACATTTACGCAGAGTACTTGTTAGCACATTATTCTATTTTGCACGATGATCGCCTTACGGGACTAAAAGTATTACGAAGATTGGCTGCTGAAAACTTCTTACCTGCAGTGAGCCTAAATGCGTTTCTTGCTCTTCAGGATAATCCCGATGAAAAAACTTTTGCATTAACAAGAGAAGAACTGATTGAAAGTGCAGAGAGTGGACATCTTAGAGCTTGGATTTTGTTAATCAGGGCCTCAAAACGAAAGCGTTTTCCGACAAGACTACGCGAAGCGATATATTATGCGATTAGATTTTTTAAGTGCGGGGTGTTCAAAAAATCTAAAGGTCTAATTTCGGCTGAGAGAGCTTTTATTTTCGATTGAGTCTTCTCGCGTAGTTTAGAGTCCCGTCTAACCCACGCTCCACGCCAAAACCTCACCCGCATGAAACGGAATAATATCTGTCTCTGAAAGCGTCATCCGCTCCGGCACTTGGTGGTCTTTTTTCGTGAGGGTCATTGTGCCTTCATTCAGCGGCAGGCCGTAGAATTTCGGGCCGTTGACGCTGGCGAATTTTTCGAGCTTATCGAGCGCGCCTTCTTCTTCGAAGGTGAGGGCATAGCTTTCCATCGCATAGGGCGCGTTGAAGACGCCTGCGCAGCCGCAGGCGCTTTCTTTTGCGCCGATGGCGTGGGGTGCGGTATCTGTGCCGAGGAAGAATTTATGCGAGCCAGATGTGGCAGCTTTGCGCAGCGCAAGGCGATGTTTCTCCCGTTTGACGATGGGCAAGCAATAAAGATGCGGACGGATGCCGCCTTCAAACATAGCGTTGCGGTTATAATGCAAGTGATGCGGGGTAATCGTGGCGGCGACATTATCGCTGGCCTCCATCACGAAGTCAGCGGCGTCTTGAGTCGTGATATGCTCAAACACGACTTTCAGGCCCGGATGTTCTTTAATTAGGCCGACCATGACCTCATCGATAAAGACAGCTTCGCGGTCGAAAATATCGACCTCCTTATGCGTGACTTCGCCGTGGACGAGGAGCGGCATGCCGACATCTTCCATGACGTCCAAAACGCCGTGGATATGTTTGACATCAGACACGCCATGCGCGGAATTGGTCGTGGCATTTGCGGGGTAAAGCTTGGCAGCCGTGAAGACGCCCTCGAGCTTGCCGCGGCGCATTTCCTCTGGGTCAAAATCATCCGTCAGATAAGCTGTCATTAGCGGCGTGAAATCCAGCGCTGGATCAACGGCGGCAAGGATGCGGTCGCGGTAGGCGCGCCCGGCCGCCACTGTCGTCACGGGCGGTTTGAGGTTGGGCATAACAATCGCGCGCGCGAATTGGCGGGCGGTGTGGTTCACGACATCTTTGAGCATCGCTCCGTCGCGGAGGTGAATATGCCAATCATCGGGGCGGCGGATCGTAAGTGTATCTGTCATAATGCGGGCCTAGCGAAGCGGCGTGAGAGGGTCCAGTCTCAGATGTGTAAGAGCTTGGGGATTTAATCCCAATCGCGGCGCCGGAGCTCCATAAGCTGCGTTCCGTCAGCGTCGTAGAGGTTTAGCTTTAGGTGGGTTGCCTCCGCCCGGCGCGTGTCTTGGAGCTTGCGCAGAAACTCTGTCTCGGCGTCCATCACATCGGCGCAGAATTTTTTCGTGCTGGCCAGTGCGCCGATTTTCAGCGTCTCGCCCTCTTGGGTATATTGCCCGAAAAATTGATTGCATCCGCCGTGGCCGATAATCTCCCCGCCGGATTTAAAGGCGACGAATTGCTCTGCGGGCGTTGCTTCTGCGGGGCCCCATTCGCTGCCTGCGAGAGAGGCGAGGGGGCGGGCCTTGCGCATATCGCTGGCGACTTTCACGCAGCCCGCGAGGACAACCGCGCCAATCGCGAGGGGGAGGATGATGGGTAGAGCCATTTTCAATGCCGCCTCTCTTAATTCTCTCGGTAGGGATCGCCGAGCATGGAGGAGATATGCCGTCCGTTCTCTGCGAGGGCCGCGACATCAATCGAGACCTGTTTGGAACATTGGCTGTGCCGCTCTTTTTCCTGATAATATCCCGCGTTAAATGCGCGGACGAGCTGGCGGTGGCGGTCGGTGTCGCCATTGGCTTCAACGGCCATCATACGCTCGCCGTAATCGCGCCATTTCTGATCATTCAGCCCAAAGCAGAGCGTGCGCAGATAATGGATTTGTCCGAGGTTTTTTGACAGCGCTTCGACGAGGCTGGTCATGGTGACCATGTCTTGTTCGACGCGCAGTTCCGCTTCTTGGCGGGCCTTGAGCGCCAGTGCGCGCCTCTCGGCGTCCGTCAACGGAACCTCCGGCGCGGCGTCCTGCGCATAGGCCGGTGTAGGGGTCGGCGCTGCGAGCAGCAGCAGAGGGAGTGCAAATATGGCCCAGCGGGAGATCATAGCGCTATTTTACGCGTCATCGTCCGAAAACAAAGCCATTTTCGCATGACCCTCTTTTATGACGCGCACCGTTTCTGGCCACATGCCGAGGGCGTCAATCTCGGCGATCGGGACGAAGCGCGCTTGATCGGCGTCATCTCCGGCTTTTGGCTCGCCGGAGACCCATAGCGCGAGATAGTCATGTAAGCGGTAGTGAAACCCTTCGAAATCCGCATTGAGGGCCGTGATTTTCGT